>JAVETB010000126.1:0-6024 GCA_034006265.1 Syntrophus sp. (in: bacteria)
CCCCCCTAGCTCTTCACTATATTTTTAATTACTTGAGGATTTCTACTCAAAACATTCATAATTGTTTTCTGTCCAGAATGAGAAGACATATACTGATCAAACATACCAGGATCCAGAACGTTTACAATGTTCAAGCTTTGCGCCTCTTTGCTGCCTTCTGCTCCAGATGCTTGTGGTTCCACTCCGCCGCCATCGGCAAACCTAGAACCTCCTGATTTCGAAGAAGACTTAGCATAGGAAGATAATACATCCCTGGGAATAGCGCGAGTCCTTATTGCTTCCATTGCGCCTTTGCCATAATAATCCACAGCAGCTACAGGCTGCATGAACTCACCAGCGGTGGCCATGATAGGCACGTTGTCTGCTCTGGGGGTAGGGGAATAGCCGCCGATCTCACCGCCGTCCGCAAAGCCCTTCACTCCTTGTGCAACCGTAAGGCCCATGACCATGCCTGCCTTCGCATAACCCATTGCCGTGATGAGTGCTGCCATGGGTATACCGAAAGGACCAAACTGACCGTAGGCTTTCGCCGCGCCCGCATGAGTGTTCATAAGGATTTCTGCTACCGCCAAAGCTTTCTGTGCGTAGAAAAACCCTACTGCCTTCTGATTACTAATCTCATAAAATTCTCCCATCATACCCGATAGTTCACCGAAGAACTCTGCTTTCTTCGCATATTCCGCAGCTTGTTGTACACGAATAAGAGCGTCACGCTCCCTTTGGTGCTTGAGATCAAGTTGGTGCATTATTTGACCGTACAGTGTCTTATCTGCGAGGAGATTCTTGTAATGCTCTTCCCACTGCTTCCTTTCTTGTTCTTGCTTCATCTGTAATGCTAGGTTCTGGGCATCATAATCCCCAAACTCACTTCCTTCTGCTTCCAGATTACCGATGATCGCGGATTCCAGATCAGTTTCCAGTTCCTTCTGGTTTATCTTCATCTGCGTTTCTTGGTCAAGAACTTCTTGCTTCCTTTCCAAAGAAAGCTCACGAAGCTTTTGTTCTTCATCAAAAACTTCCTGGCCCTTTTTGATCTTCGCGTTCTTGTGTTCTTCAAGAATACGGATCTCTTCATCCAAGTAAGCTATGGTGGCAGTTCTGTTTGCCTGCTCCTTCAGATTTTTATCTTCCCAGTAAGTCGCATCTATTTCCAAAAGATTCATGTTATGCTCAAACGCGCGGTTTTGCTCTGCTCTCTCCCTTTCTTCCGCGTGTTTGGCTTCTGCATTAGCCACTTTCTCCGCAGTAATGCCAGCCATATCAACCTCAATGGAAGCTATGTCGTTGCGGAGTTTCATGATCTTTTCAACTTCCCCAGGAGTTTCCGCGTTGAGTAAAGCCATTTGTTCTTTTTTGGCTTTCAGTTCCAGGGCGTACTGCTGCCTCTTTATATCTAAGATAGCATTGGCGGTATCGTGCTCATTCCCTATGTGTTGGGCGTTCGCTAACTCTAAAGCAGCTTTTCTATTATCCAAGCCTATTTTCTGTGATTCCGTTATTAAATCCTGAAAAGATATCATACTGTCTACAGTTTCCGATATCTTCTCCTGTGCATCCGCAGTCTCGTTTTCCGTAGAAGCTGCAAAAGCTTTTAAAGCATCTTCCGCGGCCTCTATACCAAGGGACGGTATTACCTTAGTATCCGCAGCACCCTTTTCATTTATAGCACGAATACCTGTAAGTATTTCCTTTTGCTTCTGTAGTTGTTCTGTGTATGTCTGTAAATTCTTTGGTTTGCCGGGAGCATCAAGGTCTTTAAGTCCTTCCTTGAGTTTATTGATATCCGTCTGTGCTTGCTGTTGTATAGCTTTTAATCTGGTTTCTGGGCTGTTTTTAAATCTTTCCGCAGCCTCATCCAACATTCTTATCATTTCCAAAAAAGCTTTTTTATACTCTTCCTTAAAATCACCCAAATTTTGAATCTGATTATACCACAGTTTCAAGTAATGTGAATCCAGAGCATCAAAATTCTTAGCGGCATCCTCAGCAGCTTCTTTGCTCATGCCCGCTGCTTGTAACCGAGCAGTATAAGCTTCCTTAGTAAGGGAGGTCCAACTGTTAAGCTGCTCAGTAACTTTCTGTCCTGTGGCTTCAACATTGTCCCCCAGATCATCAACAAGCTTATCAACATCCTCGAAGGCACTATCGTCAATGATCCAGGACATGTGAGGATCATAATCGATTTTCTTCATTTTGTCGGCATCTTGCTTCTGTTTTACCAACGCAGCACTGAACTCTTCCTCTGTTTTCAAGAAAGCAGAAATATCACCAAGCATCTGCTCGGCACGTTTTCTTTCGTTCATACGTTCAAGTTCATCTACGTAAGCCTTGACAGCAGGCACGGCCTTCTTAATCACATCGTCAAGATTCGTAATGGCCCCTGCCTCGTTCCTGATCACCCCCTCAACCTCAACGCCAAGGCCAATAAGTCTGTCAAGTGCTACTGCTCTTTGCGTCTCGGTTTTAGTGTTGTCTTTTAACACAGAAATGAGGGCATTCGCCGCATTTTTCTTCTTATCCGCAAGGCTGATCTCTTTATCTATAGCCGCCTTATTCTTTTCCGCTATTTTCAAATAACTATTCATTTCTTTGTTGAGCTTACCATAAGCGGCAGTAGCTACCAAAGCACCCGCAGCAAGCACCGCCCAACCCATAGGAGTCATGAAAAGGGAAGTAAGAGCTACACGCAACCCAACAACAGCCGCGGTAAGTACGCCCATACCCCCAGCAGAACCGGCAGCGGCAGCACCCAAAGCAGATAAAGACTTGACCCAAGAAAGCCCAAGAAAAGCTTTTATTGCAAGGTTAAGTATAGCCACAGCACTGCCCAAAGCAATAATACTTACAGTCACCTTACCTACCGCATTACTCAGAAACTCTTCCAAGAACGTAGCAAAACCACGACCAAGGTCTATTACTACTTCTAACGCAGCTTTCAATCCTGCTTCCCCGAGAGCGATGGAAACAAGCTCAAACCTATCCTTCATGTTCTTAGCTTTATTTGCAAGACCTTCCATCTGAATTTCAGCCATCTTAGAAGCGGAACCGGCCTCTTGCATAGACTCCTTCATCGTAGTGAATCCAGACACACCGGCAGAAGTAATTGCAGATATTGCAGGCGCACCACGAATACCGAACAACTCAAAGGCAGCGGCAGCATCTGGTACAACCTTTTGCAATCTTCTGATAACATCTTCCAAAGGATTAAGTTCGCTGATAACGAACTGATCTACAGTGTAACCAGCAGACCTAACAGCGTCCTCGAACTTCTTATTTGGGGAAACAAGACCCTCAATGATCTGTCGCAAGCTAGTACCAATAGTACTCGCACGAACACCCGCATTTGCAAGCATACCCATAAGTGTGACAGAATCATCAACACTGATATTCGCTTTATCCGCGACTGATGCAAGATAGTTGAAAGCAACTCGCAATTTGTCCACAGTAAGCTTTGATCTGTTGATTGCATTTGCAAAAAGGTCCGTAAGCCTCCCTGATTCTGTGGCTTCCAAATGGTAGGCGCGAATAGTGGTAGTCAACAAGTCAACAACTGTGGTCATGTCAGACAAGGTACCAGTAGCAAGCATAGCAGCGTCACCGATAACCACCATAGTCTCAGCAGCACTAAAACCTGCCTGTCCCAAGTTCTTCATACCATCTGCAATTTCAGAAGCACCAAACTTTGTTTCTCTCGAAACATCTTTAATGGTTTCTCCGAAAAGTTCTACTTGGTGGTCGGTAGCTGTGGTAATAGCTTGTAAGTCCTTCAATGACTGATCAAAACTTGCAATCTGTGTCACTACCGAACTTATAACACCTACAGCACCATAAAAGGCGAACGCACCTACCGCATATTTGGCAACGTTCATCATGCTGGTACCAAGCTTATCGAGAACAGCAGCAAGATTATTGCCCTGAGTTACCATAGGCTTCAGGTACTGGTGTGAATTGCCAAGAGTACCATTCAGAATATCCAACTGTCTTTTAAAAACCTTTGTAGCTAAATGCTGCCTATTCGCAGTAGCTACAAAAGCATCACCATTTTTACCGGCATCATTCATAGCTTTGCCAGTCTTAATAATGGATTTTTCTGTCATAGCAAGTGCGGCGGCAAAATCCTTGTATTCTTTAGCATTAGGGCCACCGTGTTCCGACTTGCCCCAAGCAAGCGCATCCTGATACTTCTTACCGTACTGTGCGGCTTTCGCTGCTTCTGCTCCAAACTGCCTAGCACCGTAAGCTAGATTTGCCTGATGGGTATTTACAATGCCTGAAGCAATACCTACTTTATCAAGACTGTCTTTATACTTGCGTAAAGTTCTGTCCGCTTGCGTTCTGGTCATTGTTCCAGCAGCTACAGACTCATTGAGCTTGTTTTGCTGCACCAGAACCTTGGAAGAAATGATTTTGTCAGTTTCAGTCAACGCCTTGTTGATCATCTTAACACTGGCGTCACCTTTACCATACCTTTCCGTGAGCGCAGTAAAGGACTTCAAGTTTGCGTCATTCGTGCTCCGCATTTTCTGAAGAGTAGAACCATACGCACCATAAGTGCTGGCCAGCATCTTCATCTTTGCAGCTTGTTCCTCCGTGATGCCCAAAGCTTTCAATCCGTTCTCATTGTAAATCTTCAGAGAACTTCCAGATACTTTAATATTTTCCTTTAAAATTTGATTAGCAACCGCAGCGTGGCTGATGTTATCGACCATAGCCTTAGTCACACCATTTGCAGAATCAGCACGAACACGGAAGGTATTCAGCCCTTTATTGGCCTGTTCCAAAGACCTGGACCAGCCAGCCATCGCTTTGTCTGAAACACCGCGGGCCTTGGACATAGCTTCAAAAGACTTAAGGTAATCACCACCTATAAGTTTTGCTTCCCGAAGTTTTTTAGAATAAATATCCTGTGCAAGGGAAGACGACTGTATGGCTTTTACTTGCTTGGTACTTAAACCGATAGCCTTCCCTGCCTCAGTATTAAGGAGCTGGATGCCTTCTTTGGTCAGCTTGATCTGACCATTAGCTTCTGCATCTTTAATGGTTTTAAACTTTACAGTCTTCGCCCAACTGCCCCAAGCTTTGTCTGAAGCCATGAGAACCGAATTAGTTCCCATCAATGCCGACATGTACCTATCAGTGCTGCGCTTCGCAACATCAATGGATTTATTACCGTTAGTAACACCACGAGCATAGTAGCCAAAAGCAGAAGCAACGGAAGTAAGACCTGCCTCGTTTTTCTTGTAGTCCTTCCCCAATTCAGAGAGAGTTTTCCTAAACTTACTCTGTGATTTTTCAACTTTTTCGGTCTGTGCCGCAAAATCCCGGCCCTGCACAGCATTCTTGCCAAGAGTCTTATTCGTCTTCTCAATCTCAGCATTCACGCCTTTATGTGCAGAACCCAAAGCCTTCACAGAGTTTATTACTTCTGCAAAGGCTTTCTCAAGGGAAGGTAAAAGAGCCCCTACGAACTCTACCATTACTTGCTGTTTAACTTGATCACTCATTATTGTTACCTAACCGCTGATTTTTTATCACGGCTGCTTACCCAATTTTGATGGTTCCCCATCATTTCCTGAGTCAGTTGTGCTTTTTGATCCTCTGACATGCTCTTATAAGACTCTGGATCTCCAAACACGAATGTTTTTGGGTTGCTTATACCGGGAGGAAGCTCATTTGCCTTTACTACTCCCGAGCCCGATGAACTAGCACTATCAGATATTTCTAATCCGTGAAAGCTCGCAGTTAGGGAGTTTTGTCTGTTGATGCGCTGAATGGCTTCATAGTATAGGGTTTCCACTTGAGGTTCGGAAAGACCCCCATCTTTGTAAGATGCGGTGAAATGAGAAATATTTGTGAACGGATATTCGTGAAGTATTAAACAGATTACTTCATCAACGGTTATTACTTCTCGGTCTTTGGTGTCACCGTCCGAAACTTCTTCCAAAGACCCAAAAAGTTTTTTACCGCTCCCTCGTTCATTTCATAAATGTGATTGGCGAGTTCTGCGGCCTGCTCAATGGAAAG
>JAVETB010000127.1:0-5989 GCA_034006265.1 Syntrophus sp. (in: bacteria)
TCTCAATGCTGAAATTGCCCAGATCCTGGGAAGGACCATTCTCCTGTACAGGAAAGCCGAGCAACCGAAGATTGACCTGCCTTAAATGAGCGAGGGGAACAGGATTGCATCATGGTAGACCTTCACTGCCACACCACAGCCTCGGACGGTTTGATGACCCCGACCGATCTCATCAGGATGGCTGCAAAAGAGGGTGTTACCGTCATCGCCATTGCAGATCATGATACTGCCGACGGTCTTGACGAGGCGGCCCGGGAGGCACGGCAAGAGGGGATAAACTTTCTTCCGGCTATCGAGTTATCCGTTTCCTATCCCACAGGGGAATTTCATCTTCTGGGATATGGGATCCGGCATCATGACGAGGATTTTCGGGATAAGCTGGCGCAGCTGAAGAGCATCCGCGAAGAGAGGGTCCTGAAAATCGTTGAACGGCTGAATCGCGCCGGGGTCCAGTTAACCCGCGAGGATGTGTGCCATGAATCCAACGGAGCCGCGCCCGGCAAGCCCCATGTAGCGCGCGCCCTCATAAAAAAGGGCTACGCTTCCGATATCCATTCCGCCCTGCGCACCTATCTTGACAAGGGCGCTCCAGGGTATGTCTCCAAGGAAAAGCTCTCACCGGAATCGGCCATCGGTCTCATCCGGAGCGCCGGAGGCCTTCCGGTCCTGGCCCATCCTAAGTCTCTCAGGTGCAGGGACTACAGGGAATACGAGCACATTACCCAGGAATTGACCGATCAGGGAATTGCCGGCATCGAGGTTTATGCCACCATGCACGACAAGCAGGATGTCAAGCTCTTTGGGGAACTCGCAAAGCGGCATCATCTGCTTGTGACGGGAGGAAGCGATTTCCACGGGGATAATGGCGGGAGGCTGGGATATTACGGTTATCCCAGGCTCATTCCCGAAAGCTGCTCCCGGGCGCTTCTCCAATACGGCGTTCCCTGATATCACAGAAACGGTATGCTTGCCGGGAAACGGCTGGGAAGGAAGGGCAGATCAGATGGATAAAAAAAAGCAGCAGTACAAGTGCGCAGTCTGCGGTTACATCTATGATCCGGAAAACGGGGACCGCATAGGCGGCATCCCGGCAGGCACAGCCTTCGAAGATCTGCCTGACGACTGGGCATGCCCGTTATGCAGCTCGGATAAATCGGAGTTTAAGCCTACGATAAGCCGGCCCATGTACCAGCCACCAAAATGACCTTTGTTGCCGGACGGCTTTGCTTCAAATGATCGGAGCGGCTTCGTTCCCGCCTCCCTGAGGATGCCGCGACCAGGCTGGATCGCCCCCTGCCGGTCTGCCCCCGTGAGCTGTCATCCTCCGCAAGGCCGGATGAATCCTAATCCGTGGCCTTCAGCGTCGTCAGCAGAAAACGGCGGAAGATCTCATAATCGGCGGCCATGGGCAGAGGTTTGCCCGACCGATGATCAAGATCCCGCATGCTGACCGGCAATTCGGGACTGATGTTCAACAACGATTCGATCTCTTCAGGAAACTTCGCCGGATGGGCCGTTTCCAGGCAGACGCAAAGCGGCGTCTTTCCAGCCTGCTCCAGGTAGCGTTCAAGCCCGCACCAGCCCACGGCACCGTGTGGCTCCAGAAGGAGCCGGTATCGTTCATAAGCCCGGCGGATCGTCTGCCGGGTTTCCTCATCTGAAACGGCCACGGAGAAGATGTTCCTCCTCATGGTTTCCAGGTCCGGCACCCGGTGTACAACGCCCGTCCGATCGACCGTCCCTCCGTACAATTCGAAGAACCGGGCCAGATTGCTCGGGTGGCCGACATTCATAGCGTTGGAAAGACAGGCGCGGGAAGGAGATATCTTCCCGTACACTCCGGTTTCCAGAAAGCGGGGGAACTCGTCGTTTTCGTTGGTGGGCATCACCAATCTGCGAAGGGGCAGCCCCATCCGCCTGGCATATTCGCATCCCAGGGCATCCCCGAAGTTTCCCGAGGGCACGGAAAAGACGATCTCGTCTCCAGGCTCGGAAAGCTGGGCATAGGCATAGACGTAATAAATCATCTGGGGAAGAATCCGGCCGAAATTGATTGAATTGGCGGATGTCAGATTCAAGCCGGCCAAGGCCGGATCGGCGAAGGCCTGTTTGACGAGATTCTGGCAGTCATCGAACTTTCCGTCCACGGACAGCGTACACACATTGCCGCCGATCGTATCCAGCTGCTTTTTCTGCCGTCCGCTTACCTCATCCCGGGGGTAGAGGATATAGACATCAATCCCATCGACGCCCTTGAAGGCTTCCCCCACGGCACTTCCCGTATCCCCCGACGTGGCCACCAGGACATTCAGGCGCATCCCCGGGTCGCGGAAATGGCTCATCAGGCGGGCCATCATCCGGGCCGCAAAATCCTTGAACGACGCCGTAGGCCCCCGGTCGAGACGAAGGACGTACAGGCGATCCACAACGTTCTCCAGGGGAACGTCGTAATTGTAGGAAGACTCGATCACCGCGGTCAGGGTTTCCAGCGGCATATCCGCCCCGAGATAGGCCTCCGCCACCAGCAGAGCCGCCGCCGTATAGGGCCGGCCTTTCAGATGATGGATATTGGCCAGGGACAACTGCGGAATCGTTTCGGGCATATAGAGCCCCTCATCGGGGGCCTGCCCCAGGAGCAGGGCTTCCCGGAAGGAAACGGGATCCGCGGGCTTTCTGCCTTCTACGGGGGCAAGATAACGGTTCGTACTGTAATAAAGGATTTTTTCTCTCATGATGTCCTTAAAAAGGGCTGCTACCGTTTTATGGGATGGTTCCGTATAAAATCGAGAAATATCTGATGATGGCGCATTAAAGCAAGCTGTCGGCGATAAATCAAATAAAAAGAGCGCTCAATACGGCAGTCTTCCACAGGGACTTCACACAGGATACCGGAACGAAGCTCCCGGTCAACGGCATGGACGGAAATCATCGAGATTCCAAGACCTGCAAGAACGGCCTCCTTTACAGCTTCCGAGCTCCCAAGCTCCACGACGATCCGCAGACGGGACAGAGTCCAACCGATCACATTCCGAAGATAATTTTCGAAGACCTCCCGGGTTGCAGATCCTTTTTCCCGGACAACAAAGGGCTCTTCGGCCAGCTCGTTCCAGGACACGGTCCCTCTTCCGGCGAAACGATGCCCCTTGGGCACCGCGAGAACCAAACGGTCCTCCCAGAGAGTTTCCACATAGAGTTTAGGGTTCTGGGGACTTTTCCCGATGATGCCGATTTCCGAGGCCGCATTCAGGATCGCATCCAGAGACTCATCGCTGTCGGCCATCTGGACATGAACCCGGATTTCCGGATGGTCTTTATGGAAGCTCCCGAGAACGTAAGGAAGAAGATAGGTCGCGGGAATCGTACTTGCCTGAATGTCGATCACTCCCGATGTGCGATCCTGGATCCGGATCAGCCGCTCAGCCGCCTCTTCCCGCAGATGGAGCACTTTCCGGGCATAATCGTAAAGGACCTTTCCTTCGGGAGTCAGGGAAATGCCCGCTCGCTCCCGGTTGACCAGGCGGACGTTCAGATCCTCCTCCATGTTTTTGACGTGTTTGGTCAGGGTCGGCTGGGTGAGACAGACCCGGCGTGAAGCCCGGCTGAAGCTCCGCTCTCCGACGAGGGCAACCAGTGTTTCAAGCTGTTGAAATGTGATGTTCCGAAAAGGATTGTATGCCATAGGTGGCCCTGTTATCATAACAGATAGGAATAATCAATTCGGTTGTTGTCTCTTGATGAATTTGACATCTTTTCGGCTTTCTTCTATATTCGTGCCCTCAAGACCTGTTCGCATGCCTGCCTGGCCGCATTTCCCTTTACCGGCGGCCGACAGGCATCGGCAAAAAAGGACTTGATTTTTAAAAAATTCAAGATTGGAGATATGGTTCATGGAAGATCCCAAGAAGCCCCGGCTGACGACAACCGTCTCGGGAGCCGGTTGAGCCTGCAAATTAGGTCCGGGAGACCTGAGTGAAGCGTTGTGCGATCTTCCCCTGATTTCTGATCCCAACCTGATTGTGGGAATGGAGCATGGTGAAGATGCCGGTGTATACAAATTACGGGATGACCTGGCCCTCATTCAGACCCTGGATTTCTTCACGCCCATCGTGGATGATCCTTACACCTTCGGCCAGATTGCCGTGTCCAACTCCCTGAGCGACGTGTACGCCATGGGCGGCCTGCCGCTGACCGCCATGAATATCGTCTGCTTCCCGATCAGAACCATGGACATCTCCATCCTCCGCCAGATCCTCCTCGGCGGGCTGGACAAGATGCGTGAAGCGGGGGTCGTGCTGGTGGGCGGCCACAGCGTGGAGGACAAGGAGCTCAAATACGGCCTTTCCGTAACGGGGACCGTCCATCCGGATAAGGTCCTCCTCAATACCGGCTCCCGCCCCGGAGACCGTCTCATCCTCACCAAACCCCTGGGGACCGGGATCGCCGGTACGGCCATAAAAGCAGGAATCGCATCGGAAGCCCTGATTGCTCGATCCGTCGCCTTCATGGCGGCGCTGAACAAAAAGGCCGCTGAAATCATCCAGGCAACCCCCGCCGTTCACGCCTGCACGGATATCACCGGCTTTGGTCTCCTCGGCCACCTCGCGGAGATGATCGAGGGGCAGGAGATCGGCATCCGGATTTTTTCCGACCGGGTTCCCTTTTTCCCTGAAATCCGGGAACTGGCGGAAATGGGCATCCTTCCCGAAGGCCTTTACCGGAATCGAGATTTCCGTACGCCCCTGACGGATATAAGTCCCAACTGTCCGGAATGGAGATCCGACATTCTCTTCGATCCGCAGACCTCAGGCGGATTGTTCTTCTCGCTGGCTGCGGATCAGGCGGAAGCCTGCCTGGCCCGCCTGCAAGCCGCCGGCGTGGACGAAGCGGCCATCGTCGGCGAGGTCTTATCCGCCCCAGCCGGCCGTATCATCGTTGAATAGAAGGGAACGGAACATGCGGCCACAGACCCGATTTAAAAGGACAGGGTTCTTCGGTGGAACCAATTTCCAACCAAAAAAAGCACCTAATATCTCTAGGATTAGATGCTTTTTTCGCTGAAATTTCCCGTCGGACAAGCACAGGACTTTGGTATCTCAAATAATTCTGCTGCCTGTCTTTCTATTCGGCGGCTTTACAGCCGGCGCAGCAGGATGAATCACCGCCGCTGCAGGTTGCTGTGTCACTGGACGTGCTGCCGGTCGCCTCTTTCTGCCTGGATTCCAGAGCACAAGACTTCTTTCCGCCGTAATCCGTTACATACCATCCCGAACCGGTCAGGTGAAAGGAAGAAAGGGAAATCATTTTTTCCACACTTCCCTGGCAGTATTGGCACTGCTGTACCGGCGCTTCGGTGATTTTCTGAAAGACTTCAAATTCTCTCCCGCATTTCCGGCATTTGTACTCGTAAATCGGCATACCCTAAACCTCCATTTATTATAACTTAATTGTATAAATCTCCAATCTGGTACTGGCTGCTGAAACAATCCAGGACGAGCCCGAGATCATGATGCACCACCGGCTGCATGATCTGTCGGGTGATGGCATGGACGATTTCCTCCTCCCGGATCTTTTCTTCCTGGGGCGCCTCGAAATCAAAAAGGCCTTCATCGAAGCGGATGACATGAACCAGCTCGTGCGCCGCGATATACAGCATCAGGGGTGCGAACTTGATAAAGGAGTTTGCCCGTTCGACGGCATCCAAGATCCGGTTGTCCTGAAGGCAGACGCGATAAAACTGAAAACTTCGCGAGGCATCCGGAAGCCCCTTTTTTTCATAGCGATATCGACAGAGGTGGGCAAAGGCCCCGTCCTGAATCTCGTGGGTTTCCAGCTCGGCCAAGGTCCGGATATCATAACGGTACGCCTGAAAAGCCCGGCGCCCGAACCGGTAGTAATTCGCCACGAGCTGTTCCGCGTGGTCAAAAGCGGCTTTCGCCAGAGACATCTGCGACGGATTGAAAAACCGGTACCCCATGATATCCCTTAACTC
>JAVETB010000021.1:0-36500 GCA_034006265.1 Syntrophus sp. (in: bacteria)
ACGGGCCGAGGGGGCCGATGCCGTGTGTCACGGTGCGACAGGAAAAGGAAACGATCAGGTCCGCTTCGAGTTGACCTACATGGCCCTGGAGCCCAATATCCGGATCATCTCCGCCTGGAAGGATCCCAACTGGCATTTCAAATCCCGTGAGGACATGTTCGATTATGCGGAGAAGCACAGCATTCCCCTGCCGCTCACCCGGGAAAAGCCGTACAGCAGCGACCGGAATCTTCTCCACATTTCTCATGAGGGGGCTATTCTGGAAGATCCGTGGGCTGAGCCTCCGGAAGACATCTTTACCATCTCCGTCTCTCCCGAAGCCGCACCGGAAACGCCGACCTACGTGGAGATTGATTTTGAGCAGGGAAATCCCGTGGCGCTTGACGGCACGCGTCTGAGTCCGGCGACGCTCATGGAAAAGCTCAATGAAATTGCCGGTGCGAACGGGATCGGCCGCGTCGATATGGTAGAGAACCGGTTCGTCGGCATGAAGTCTCGGGGGGTTTACGAGACGCCCGGGGGAACGGTGCTCTGGGCGGCCCACCGGGCCCTGGAATCGATCACCATGGACAGGGAGGTGATGCTCCTGAGGGATTCCCTGATCCCGAAGTATGCCCAGCTGGCCTACAATGGATTCTGGTTCGCCCCGGAGATGGAAGCCCTGCAGGCCCTCATTGATGAAACCCAGAAAAAGGCCACGGGAACAGCCCGGATAAAGCTGTACAAGGGCAACTGCATCGTCGTGGGGCGAAAGTCTCCCTATTCTCTGTACAGTGAGGACTTTGCCACCTTCGAGAAGGATGAAGTCTATAATCAGATGGACGCGACGGGATTTATTCGCCTCAATGCCTTGAGGCTGCGCATTGCGGCAATGAAGAAATAAGGCGGCCGACCTCCGCTGCAAATGGGAATACCGGGTAGGGGCAATGAAGGATAAAAGGGAGCGGAGCAAGCCCTGGGGAGGACGTTTTCAGGAGCCGACCCATGAGCTTGTCGAGGCGTTTACGGCTTCGATCTCTTATGATCGCAGGCTTTTTCGCTATGATATCGAAGGCAGCATCGCACATGCAAAGATGCTGGCCCGCCAGGGGATCGTCAGCCGCGGCGAGGCCCGTTCCATTGAGGCCGGCCTGAAGGACATTCTGGGGGAGATCGAACGGGGTGTTTTCGAATTTTCTCCTGAAGACGAAGACATTCACATGGCGATTGAAAAAGCCTTGATTGGGCGCACGGGGGAGGCAGGGGCAAAACTTCATACGGGCCGAAGCCGCAACGATCAGGTCGCACTGGATGTCAGGCTCTATCTCAGGGCCGAAATCATGGCGATTCTCGAGAGTGTGGCGACCCTCAAGGCAGTCTTTCTTGAGCTCGCCGAGGAGGAGGCGGAAACGATCCTCCCCGGCTATACGCATCTGCAGAAGGCTCAGCCGGTCCTTCTTTCCCATTATCTCCTGGCTTACCGGGAAATGCTCGACCGTGACGAGTCGCGTCTGCGGGACTGCCATCGCCGGGTCAATGTGATGCCTCTGGGGGCTGCCGCCCTGGCAGGCACCTCTCTTCCCATTGACCGGGCCTATGTCGCCCGCCTGCTGAGGTTTCCCGAAATATCCCACAACAGCATGGATACGGTTTCCGACAGGGATTTTATCGCGGAGTTCCTTTTTGACGCCTCGTTGATCATGATGCACCTGAGCCGTTTCTGCGAAGATCTCATTCTCTGGTCTACCGGGGAGTTTCATTTTGTGGAAATTTCCGATGCCTTCTCGACGGGCAGCAGCATCATGCCGCAGAAAAAGAACCCGGACGTGGCGGAACTCATCAGGGGAAAGACGGGCCGGATATACGGCAATCTTGTGGCTCTGTTGACTCTGTTGAAGGGGCTTCCGATGACCTACAACCGGGACCTCCAGGAGGATAAGGAGCCCCTTTTCGATACCGTCGATACGGTCAAAGCCTGCCTGAACATCCTGGCGGAAATGGTCCGGCATCTGAACTTCAACAGGGAAAAGATGGTTCAGGAGGCCCAGGGAGGCTTTTCGACGGCGACGGATCTGGCCGAGTATCTCGTCATGAAAGGCATCCCCTTTCGAGAGGCCCATGGAATCGTTGGAAGGCTGGTCCGTTTCTGCGTTGATTCTCAGAGGGACCTGGCCTCGTTGTCCCTGGAGGAATTTGGGCGCTTCTGCCCCCTGATCGGCGAGGATGTGTACGATCGCCTATCCATCCGGAGTTCGGTGCAGAGCAGGACAAGTTATGGGGGGACGGCAGGGATGCAGGTTCGGGAGCAGATCCGGCGCATTGAGGCCCAGGGCCGTCCTCATCCCGGAAGAAGGAAGGTGTCATGAGGCATTTTCGGATGCATTCGCCGGGAAGGCGGCCCTCTTTGGGGCGTTACCTTGCCGTTCTTCTGCTGGGCGGGGCCATTCTCTGGTGGATTCAGGGCTGCGGGAAAAAGGCCGATCCTGTTCCTCTCAAGATGGTCGTACCTCCCGCTGTTTCCGATCTGCGGGCGGAAAGGAGCGGACAGGGAATTGAGCTGCGCTGGAGTACGGTCATTTCCGAAGGACGATTCAAAATTCTGCGCAGCGAGCAGTTTCCTGATGAGGACCTCTGCGAGGGCTGTCCGCGGAATTATGTGGTGATTCAGGAGTTGAATACTGGAGACTCCGGGCTGAAATACGAGGGTGCCGGAAATCAGTATTTATGGACCGATACCGAGGTGAAGGTTGACAACAGCTATTTTTACCGGATTGTGGTATGCAATGCCTTGGGATACTGCAGTGAGCCTTCCGGGAGCGTGGCATTGCATACGGCGCAGCAGGATGATTTGAAAGAACATGAATGACTTTCTATATGACAATCAGCAGTTGATGTGCGAGAAGGTCCCGGTTTCCCGGATTGCGGAAGAGGTGGGCACACCCTTCTATCTCTATAGCTACGCGACGTTAAGGAATCATTTTCGCGTATTTAAAGAGGCGTTTGCCGACGTGCCCCACATCATCTGCTTCGCCGTGAAGGCCAATTCAAACCTGGCTGTCCTCAGGGTGTTCATCGATGAGGGAGGCGGAGTTGACATTGTTTCAGGGGGGGAATTGTTCCGTGCTTTCTCGGCCGGTGTAGATCCGGGAAAAGTCGTGTATTCGGGGGTAGGGAAGCGCGTTGATGAGATTGAATACGCCCTGCGCTCGAACATCCTGATGTTCAATGTGGAATCCTGGCAGGAGCTGGAGGTGATCAACCAGTGCGCGCAGGGGCTCGGGCTCAGAGCGGGTATTGCTTTGAGGGTCAATCCGGATGTTGATCCAAAGACCCATCCCCATATTTCCACGGGACTCAAGGAAAACAAATTCGGGATAGACATCGAACGCTCTCTGGAGACGTACCGCCTGGCGAATTCTCTGAAGCATGTCGACATCAAGGGAGTGAGCTGCCATATCGGTTCCCAGGTGACCCGCCTGTCCCCGTTCGTCGAAGCCCTGGATCGGCTTTCCGGTCTGGTGCGCCAGCTGAAGGAGGAGGGCTTTGACATCCGTTATATTGACCTGGGGGGAGGGCTTGGCATTACCTACGATTCGGAGACGCCTCCTCACCCGTCGGAATACGCGGAAGTGGTTTTATCGGCTGCCAGGGACCTGGATTGCACCTTCATCTTCGAACCGGGAAGAGTTATTGTCGGCAATGCGGGAATTCTCGTCACGAAAGTCCTCTACACGAAAAGTACGGACAATAAAAACTTCATCATCGTGGACGCCGGGATGAACGATCTCGTCCGGCCGAGCCTCTATAACTCGTTTCATGCGATCCGGCCCGTTGCCTTGGAAAACAGGAAGGAAATTGTGGCTGATGTGGTCGGTCCCATCTGTGAATCCGGAGATTATCTCGCCAAGGCGAGAAAAATAGCCTCCTTCGAGAGAGGCGACCTGCTGGCTGTTTTCAGCGCCGGAGCCTACGGTTTCACCATGGCTTCCAATTACAATTCGCGGCCGAGAATTCCGGAGATCATGGTCCGGGAGGATCGGTATCACATCATTCGTAAGCGGGAGACCTATGCCGATTTGATATCGCATGAGGAAATCCCGCCGTTTCTGATCAAACAGCCAGGTTAATCCTGCAAGAAAAGGGAGGGGGACAGGAGGAATATGTTTAAAGGAGCGATTGTTGCGATTGTGACGCCGTTTAAGAATGGCGAAGTTGATGAGCAGGCGTTGAGGGAGCTGATCGAGTTCCAGATTGAATCGGGAACGGACGGTATCGTCCCCTGCGGGACGACGGGCGAATCGGCGACGCTTTCCCATGCCGAGCATGACCGGGTTATCGAGATCACCATTGACGCCGTAAAAAAGCGGGTTCCTGTCATTGCGGGAACGGGATCCAACAGCACGGCGGAGGCCATGAGATTGACACGGCACGCCCATGAGGCAGGCGCCGACGGCGCGCTGGTGGTGGCCCCGTACTATAACCGGCCGACTCAGGAAGGGTTGTATCAGCATTATAAGGCCTTGGCTGAGAGCGTCCCCATGCCAATCGTCCCCTATAACATTCCCAGCCGCACGGGGGTGAACATCCTTCCGGAAACCGTGGCCCGGCTGGCGAAAATCGACAACATCGTCGGGGTCAAGGAAGCTTCGGGCTCTCTGAAGCAGATGAATGAAGTGATACAGCTCTGCGACAGCACGTTTTCCGTTCTATCGGGAGATGATTTTTTTACGCTTCCCCTGTTGACGCTGGGAGGAAAGGGTGTCATCTCCGTGATTTCCAATGTTGCCCCGGCGGATATGGCCGGGCTCGTGGACGCCTTTGAGGCCGGAGACCTGAAAAAAGCCCGGGAGCTGCACGACAGGATGGTCTCCCTGATTGATGCCCTGTTTCTTGAGACCAATCCGGTCCCGGTCAAAGCGGCATTGGCTATGATGGGAAAAATGTCGGCTGACGTCCGTCTTCCTCTGTGCCGGATGTCGGAAGGGAATCTGGAAAGGCTGAGGCAGGCCATGCGCAATTACCGCCTCATTGCCTAACGGCACAAGGCGTTAGATACGTGAGTGAATTTCCCGAATTCCGTCATGGGACGGAAATCGGCAGGGCAGGGAGTGCAATCCATGGTGAAAGCCGTTGTGACCGGTGCCGGTGGACGAATGGGAGGCCGGATAATCAGTTTAATGGAGGCCGAGGAGGGGATCAATCTGGCGGCCGCCGTTGAAAGAGGGGATCATCCTGCGATCGGGCGGGATGTAGGTGAAATCCTGGGACTGGGAAAGCGGGGGATGGCTGTTGAGGGCGATTTTTCCGACTGCGTATCCCGGGGGGATGTCGCCATAGACTTTACGAGCCACGCGGTCTCGCTGCAGAATCTCCGATTCGCCGCACAGCTTAGGAAGCCCATGGTCATAGGCAGCACGGGATTTTCCCCGGAGGAGATGGAGGAAATCCGGGGGTTAGTCGGGAACGTCCCCTGTGTTCTTGCCCCAAACATGAGTGTGGGCGTCAACGTTCTGTTCAAGGTAATCAGGACGGTGGCGGAAATACTCGGTGACGACTATGACGTGGAAATCCTGGAGGCCCATCACCACTTGAAAAAAGATGCGCCCAGCGGAACAGCCATGAAAATGGCCCATATCATTGCAGAGGCGTTGGGCCGCGATCTGGATGAAGTCGGGATCTATGAGCGAAAAGGGCTCATCGGAGAGCGTCCTCGGAAGGAAATCGGGATCCAGACCCTGAGGGCCGGAGACATCGTGGGTGAACATACGGTCCTTTTCGGCGCCGTCGGTGAGAGGCTGGAATTGATCCATCGCGCCCACAGCAGGGACAACTTCGCCAAGGGGGCCATTCGGGCGGCGAAGTGGGTGGTTGAGCAGGAACCCGGGCTCTATGATATGCAGGATGTCCTCGGGCTCAGGACGTAGAAAATCCGGGAGAACGAAGTCGGAAATGTAAACGTGGGGCAGGCGGAAGAGAGCCTTTTGGAACAGACCTCGGGTGTCATCTGTTATATCGGGATCGGTTCAAACCAGGAAGGGCCTGTGGGGCAGTGCCTGGATGCCGTCCGACGCATTGGCGGCGTTAGCGGCGTTAAATTTTTGCGCTGCTCATCGCTCTACAGGACCGAACCCATCGGATTAAAAGATCAGGATGATTACGTCAACGCCGTTGTCGAGGTGAGGAGCATCCTGAGCGCCAGGAAGCTTCTCAACGCCCTCTTGAATATCGAGGCCGACATGGGGAGAATCCGAACGGTCCGCTGGGGACCACGGATCATTGACCTGGACCTTCTTCTTTACGGACAGGAGGTCATTCAGGAAAGCGATCTCGTCATTCCCCACCCGGAACTTCATCGAAGAAGGTTTGTTCTTGTTCCTCTCAACGAACTGGCGTCCTATGTCATCCATCCGAGCTTCGGGGTGTCCATCCGGGGATTACTGAAGAGGCTTCAGGACGAAAGCAGAGTGGAACGTATCGAACAGGGTTGAATTGACAGCATGATTTTTCGTTTTCTTTTTTTTGTCGTTGTCGCTTATCTCCTTTATCGGCTCACAACGGGCCTGCTGGGAGCTGCATCGAGAAAGAAGCCTCAGGTAAGCCACTCTCTCGATGGAAGAATCATTCAGGGGGGGGATCTCGTTCAGGACCCTTACTGTAAAACGTACATCCCCGAAAAGGATGCCTATAAAGGGACTCTCAACGGGGTCACCTTGAATTTTTGTAGTGAAGCCTGTTTCAAAAAATATAAAAGGATGCAGAAGAAAGAATCCTGAAAGGAAATGCCATGAAATTTTTTATCGATACGGCGAACATCCGTGAAATTGAGGAAGGGCTGAGCCTGGGAATGGTGGATGGCGTAACCACCAATCCATCCCTGATCGCCAGGGAGAAAAAGCCCTTCAAAAACGTCGTCACAGAAATTCTGGAGCGGGTCAGTGGACCGGTCAGCCTCGAAGTGGTGGGGCTGAAAGCGGAGGAGATGGTTGAAGAGGGGAAAAAGCTGGCCAGGCTGGGAGAGCAGGTGGTGATCAAAGTTCCTATGACCACGGAAGGGTTGAAGGCAACCAAGATCCTGTCTTCAGAGGGGATCTCCGTAAACCAGACCCTCGTCTTCTCGCCGGTTCAGGCCCTGATGGCGGCCAAGGCCGGCGCCGCCTATGTCAGCCCCTTTGTGGGCAGGCTCGATGATGCATCCCATAACGGCATGGATATTGTAGAACAGATTCTAGCCATCTATGATTGCTACGGGTTTGATACGGAAGTCATTGTGGCCAGCATCCGCCATCCCCGCCATGTTCTTGAAGGGGCGCTTATGGGAGCCGATATTGCGACCATACCCTTCAAGGTCATTGAACAGCTTGCAAAGCATCCCTTGACGGACAAGGGCATCGAATTGTTTCTCGCGGATTGGAAAAAGGTTGTTAAACTTGAAAAATAGGGAAGCCCCTTTTTGCCAGAGCATTAGATGAATATCTCGCAGAAAAAAATGAATCGACATCCACTGATTTCATCGGGGGAGAAAATCTTCAATCTGCCCAACATCATCACCATGGGGAGGATCGGTTTTATTCCGGTCCTCTTTTTCCTTTTGACGGAACCGGGTTTGACGTGGAGCTTGGTGATTGCATTCTGTTTTGTTGCCGCTGCGCTGACGGACCTCCTGGATGGCTATCTGGCGAGAAAGTACGAAATTGTCACAAAAATGGGCCAGTTCCTGGATCCCATTGCAGACAAGCTCATCGTGAATACGGCCATGATTCTCATGATTCCCATTGGTCGCATCCCTGCGTGGGCTGTAGCGATTACGATTATTCGGGATATTGCCGTAGACGGCATGCGCAGCATCGCCTCCGGGGAGGGACTTGTGATTGACGCCAGCTCCCTGGGAAAGAAAAAGACCCTCTGCCAGACCGTGGCCGTAACCGCTTTGATCATTCATTATCCATTTCTGGGAATCGGCGCCCATGCCGTGGGCATGGTAATCCTCTATATTGCCCTTTTCTTTACGGTATATTCCGGCTTAGATTACTTTATCAAGTTCTATCACAGCACCCTCATGGGCCGGGAATAGGGGTGCCGGTAAGATTTCTATTGACAAAACAGGTCATCTATTATATTCAGGCCACCATTGCTGGGATTGAGGAAGCGGGCGTAACTCAGCGGTAGAGTGCCACCTTGCCAAGGTGGACGTCGACGGTTCGAATCCGTTCGCCCGCTCCATTTTTTTACGGCGGCATAGCCAAGTGGTAAGGCAGCGGTCTGCAAAACCGTTATACTCCGGTTCAAATCCGGATGCCGCCTCCATTTTAAGGGGAAATCGGGCGTGTGTTTTTCACACGCCTTTTTATTTATGAACGCCTTTCTTGAAGCCTCCAGGTCGCCCCCCCCTTCGTCAACTCACCCCGATTGTCCTGAGCCCGGTTCTACTTTCCCGAAATCCATCGGAACTGTTTAGCCGTCTCCAAGCGGAAGCATCTTCCCTGCAGGGCTCCGAGAGGATCCCGCAGCTTTAGAATTTCCGCAATGCCACCGGGTGGACCGGGTACCATTCATGAACGGGGAAACAATGCCGTTTGACAATATCGACAAGAGAAAGTAATTAGAAATCCTGTGACAGTCAGGCAGGAATTCGGTTTGTCCCGTGGGAAAGGAGCAGGCAATGGAGATTGTGGTCAAGTCGGGTAAAATATCCGAGACGGGTAGCGACGTGTTCGCGCTGACTTTTTTTGACGGTGAGGAAAGGCTGAGCGGAGTGGCGAAAGATCTTGATGAGATGTACGCCGGCAGGATCGATCGCATGATCCGGGAAGGAGATTTCCAGGGGCGGCTCCATCAGGTTTCCCTGCTGTATCCAGGCGGGGAACCGCCGATTCGAAGAATCCTTCTTCTGGGATTGGGGGAGAAAAAGGCCTTTGATCTGGAACGGCTGCGCGGGGCGTTTGCCAAGGCGGCCCAGTATCTCCGCGGCATCAATATAAAAACGATGACGTCCTTTGTGGATTTTAAAAAATGGTCCGGTGAACGTTTTTCTTTCGAAGAGCTTACCGAGGCCATTGTTGAAGGAGTTCTTCTGGGCCTTTATCAGTTTACGCCTTTCAAGACCCTGGAGCGGGATCAGATCAAGGAATTCGAAGTGCTCACGCTCGTCGAGGAACACAAGAAAAATCTTCCCGCTGTACGGAAAGCGGCCCAGCAAGCCGAAAGGATTGCTGGGGCCGTCTCCTTTGCCCGCGATCTGGTTTCCGCTCCGGCAAACGAGATGACGCCGGGAATCCTGGCTGACAAAGCCGTTGAAATGGCCATGTCCCGCCCCAGGATCAAGGCGGAGGTTCTTGATGAGCAACAGATGGAGGAAGCGGGAATGCATGCGCATCTTGCCGTTGCCAGGGGTAGTCATGAGCCGCCCCGCTTCATCATCCTCACGTATAAAGGGGCGGAGGGGCTGAAGGAAACGATCGTCCTGGTTGGAAAGGGAATCACCTTTGACAGCGGCGGCATCAGCCTGAAACCCGCTGAAAATATGGGTGAGATGAAATCGGACATGGCTGGAGCCGCCGCGGTGATTGCTGCAGTCCGGGCGGCGGCGGACCTGGAATTGCCGGTTCATATCGTCGCTCTGGTCCCCGCCACCGAGAATCTTCCCGGTGGGCGGGCCTACCGGCCCGGTGATGTCCTGAAATCCCTTTCGGGAAAGACGATAGAGGTGATCTCCACCGATGCGGAAGGGCGCTTGATCCTGGCCGATGCCCTTGCCTACGCCGGAAGGTATCAGCCCGGGGCGATCGTGGATTTGGCTACGCTGACGGGAGCCTGCGTCGTCGCCCTGGGGAAAGTGGCCATCGGAATGTTCGGGACGGATTTCGCCCTGAAGAGGGAACTGGCCGCTGCGGGAGAAGCCACGGGTGAACGGGTATGGGAATTGCCGCTCTGGGATGACTACCTGGAACTGATCAAGAGCGACATCGCCGATTACAAAAATACAGGCGGACGCTATGGCGGCGCCATTACCGCGGCCATGTTCCTCAGCCGGTTTGCCGGGGATTACCCCTGGGTGCATCTTGATATCGCCGGTCCCGCCTGGCTTGACAAAGGCCGGCCCTACGTCCCGAAAGGGGCATCCGGCGTCGGCGTCCGTCTTCTGATTTCATGGCTGAGGAACCGGAAGGGAACCTGTTGATGCTCCTTCTTCCGGAGAAGACAGACCGCCCTTCGGGGGCGGGCTTTTAACGATGTACGGGAAAGGAAGAGGCGGAGACAGGGCATGTCCCAGCTTTTAAAGGTTGAACATCTGTCTGCAGTCTTTGAAACCTCCCAGGGGGTCATTCGAGCGGTCGATGGGGCGGACCTGGAACTTCAAAATGGGGAAACGCTCGGCATCGTAGGAGAATCGGGATGCGGCAAGAGCGCCCTGGCTCTGTCGATCATGCGTCTTCTTCCTTCGCCTCCCGGAAGAATCGTTTCCGGTTCGGTGCTTTTTGCCGGGCGCGACCTTCTGCTTCTCGGCAGTGAGGAAATGCGCCGGGTCCGTGGACGGGACATCAGCATGATTTTCCAGGAGCCGATGACGTCGCTGAATCCCGTCCTCCGGGTTGGCGATCAGATTGCCGAAGTAACGCGTCTTCACCGTCAGGAGAGCAAAAGGGAATCGCAGGATCATGCCGTGGAAATGCTGCACCTGGTGGGAATTCCCGATCCGGAAAAGCGCGTCCGGGACTATCCTCACCAATTAAGCGGGGGAATGCGGCAGCGGGTCATGATTGCCATGGCCATGGCTTGCAATCCCCGGATGCTGATCGCCGATGAGCCGACAACGGCCCTTGATGTGACGATTCAGGCCCAGATTCTTGATCTTATCGAACGTCTGAAATCGGAAAACGAAATGTCCGTTATTTTAATTACCCATAATTTGGGTATTGTCGCCGACACGGCACAGCAGGCTGTTGTCATGTATGCGGGATGGGTGGTTGAAAAGGCGCCGGTCAGGGAGCTGTTTTCTTCTCCCCTGCATCCCTACACGAAAGGGCTGATGCGCTCCCTGCCCAGACCGGAAAGGGATTACGATCGATCCGCCTTACTCCCCGTCATTCCCGGTGGGGTCCCGGATCTCTACCTTCTTCCGCCGGGATGCCGTTTCCAGGATCGGTGCGGGCGGGTCATGAAGCTCTGCCGGCAGAGTGAACCGGACCTGCTGGAGGTGAGTCCCGGCCATGCCGTCCGCTGCTGGCTGTATCATCAGGAAACGCGGGCTGACCAGCCGGCGGATCGGCGGAAAGGGCTGAGACCGGATACACAGCAGGACTGAACGGCCATTATCATGGATAACAGAAATCCGTCTGGACATTCGAATAAAGGGGAGGTGCTGCTTGAAGTCATCAGGGCCAAGAAGATCTTTACCGTCCAGCGGGAGATTTTCAGCCGGGAACCGATCAGTATCCACGCCCTCAACGGAGTGAGCCTGACGCTCTTCAGGGGGGAGACGTTGGGGCTGGTTGGTGAAAGCGGTTGCGGCAAGTCAACCCTGGGACGGCTGATCATGCATCTGGAAAAGCCGACCGAAGGCAGGATCTTGTTTGGCGGACAGGACATCCTCGCCTATGACCGGCAGGAATTGAAGGGTTATTTTCGCAGAGTTCAGCTGATCTTTCAAGACCCTCAGGCCTCGCTCAATCCACGCAAAACCGCCGGGGACGCCATAGGAGAACCGCTGCTTATTCACCACGTCATCCCCAGGGCGGAAATCCGGAGGCGGGTTTCAGAACTGCTTGAAACGGTGGGATTGGCGAAGGATTCCCTAGACCGCTATCCGCATGAATTCAGCGGGGGACAGCGTCAACGGATCGGCATAGCCAGGGCCCTTGCCCTGCAGCCGGAGTTGATCATCGCCGATGAACCCGTGTCAGCCCTCGATGTATCCGTGCAGGCCCAGATATTGAACCTTCTGAAGCAACTTCAGCAGTCCTTTGGCTTGACGTATCTCTTTATCACGCATGATCTCGCCGTCGTCCGGCACATGAGCGACAGGATTGCCGTCATGTATCTGGGGCGAATGGTCGAGTTGGCGGAAAACCGGGAACTCTACAGCCGTCCGCTCCACCCGTACACGCGGGTTCTTTTTGCCGCCATTCCGGGACTGTATCCGGGAAAGCCCGATCGGCGGATCCTTCGGGAGGACCCAACTGACCGATTCAGATCGTCTGCGGGCTGTCCCTTTTATCCGAGATGCCCTGAACGCATCGACCCCTGCAAGGATTCGAATCCGGAACTGCGTGAGCGGCTTCCCGGGCATTTTGTGGCCTGTCATTTAGACATTGGAAGCACCCTGTTCAATGAGGAGGAAAAGGAGCTTTGCTGAAAGAGGACATCGTTTTTTTCCCGTCAGGAAATTTGCAGTTGGAAGGTTCCTATGCTGAAAATGCCGGAGACAGGGGGGGCGTGGTTTGTCATCCCCACCCGCAGATGGGAGGTTCCATGGACAACAATGTTGTGGAATCCCTGGTTACGGCCTTGTATGTTAAGGGTTATTCGACTCTGAGATTCAATTTCCGCGGTGTGGGCCGAAGCGAAGGGGTTTACGGCAACGGGATCGGAGAACAGGCGGATATCGGGGGGGCCGTATCCTGGATGAGGAACAAGGGGAAAGGCGATATTCTACCAGCTGGATATTCCTTTGGCGCCTGGGTCGGAGCGAAATGGCTGGCCAACCATGACGGCGTACGCCCCGCCGTGCTCATTGCACCCCCCATCAATCTGATGGATTTTGATTTTTTCTCCCTTGCCGGCAAGATAGGACTAGTGGTCTGTGGCGGAAGGGACCCGTTCTGCGCCCATGAGCGGATGGGGGATATGGCACGCCGTATAAACTGTCGCTTTGAGCTTATTCATGACGCGGACCACTTCTTTTTTGGCGACGAATCGAAGCTGATCGCTGTTTTGAATGACTTTCTGAACCACGAAGGTGATAAAAAATAGCGAATGAGGAGAAATGCTTCATTTCCTCGGACAGGTCCGACCTCCCGCAAAGCAGAAGTCCCTTAAATTGTAACGTTCTGAATTGCCTTGATCCTCTCATACCGCTGGGAACGGATGAATGACCCAAATCGATCCGCCTTTCAGGCCGGCCCTGGATCGGCGCCCCCTGAAAATACTGGAATTATTATTGCAAGTCTTCAGGGGAATCATAACTATTCCAATCACCATTTTTACATAGTAATGACAATCGCCTTAAAAATTTGCCGGAGACACATGAATATGACTGAAAGCGTTCGGGAGAGAAGCATCTGTAATAATAACCCCTTATGTGACAGCCGTTTGCAGGTCGAAGAAATGGGACCAGCCTGGCTATTCAGACATAACAACCTGATCCGGGGCGTGATGTCCGGAGAATACATCAAGAAGCAGAAGCTGACCAATATTATCAACCACATTCACTTCAAAGGGGATCCACTCTATGCGCTCCTGAAGCATCCCCAGTACAATGAAGAGATTCTGGTTAAGGTTCATCCCGAGCCCTGCCTCGGTGACGAACTGGTATGCCACTGGGATCCGGAATACGAAGGATACCGGCTGGAGAGATATCATTTTGAATATCTGGTCATCAACCATGATCAGTCCATCATCCTTGCCCAACCGAGGAAGCTCACCGCCAATGACGGCGGATTAACGATGCAGCTTCCCGACTCCAGTCCCATCACCAGCAAACGGCAGGTTCCGCGCTTTCAATGCCATCAGATCAAGGTCGAATTGATGCAAAACGGCTTTCAGGCTACGGGCGAGCTGGTTGATTTCAGTGCCCATGCCTTTCGCCTCCGCCTCAAGACGGGACTGTCGGCCCTGTTTTATTGGTTCAAGAGCGATGTGCCAGCCAGCATCCGGCTGTTCAACGAACACGGCGTCTTCTACTCGGCAAGCTGCCGCCATATCTACCAGCAGCAAAGCGTTGCCGGTGTTGAAATTGTCGTCAGTCCCATTCAAGCTGAGGATGAAGAGCACGAAGAGAGGGTGATAAGGAATCACCGCAAACAGAAATTACCATCCATTTCGGCCATCTTCGAGCATCCCTTCATGGGCAAAACCTTCCAGCGCAAAATTATCGACATCTCCACCTCGGGTTTCGCCATCAGCGACAAGTCCGATGCGGCTGTTCTGATTCCGGGATTGATCATTCCGAAAATGACGATCAGTTACGCCGGGCTTTTGAAAATTCACTGCAAGGCGCAGGTTATTTACCGCAAGGACGAATCATCGGTCCGTTTCGGGGTAGCCATACTGGACATGGGGATTGAGGACTACAATAAATTGAATCAGCTGTTGAACAATTTCCCCACAGACGATGAAGACATGATCAACGAGGTGGATACGGAACAGCTCTGGGATCTGCTGTTTGACAGCAATTTCATCTATCCCGCAAAATACCAGCATATCCAGGCATTCCGTGAGAATTTTCAGGATACTTACAGGAAGCTCTACAGTGACTGTCCTGCTATCGCCAAGCATTTCACCTATCAGAAGGATGGGCGGATCTACAGCCATATCTCTCTGCTCCGGGCCTATGAAAAAGCCTGGATGGTGCACCACCATGCCGCAAGGGCGATGGACGGAAGCCCGACGGGCCTGATCGTTCTGAAGCAGATGATCTCCTACCTGTACGATCTGAGGCGCTACCCGTCGGCCATGCTCGACTATTTCATCTGTTATTTCCGCCCTGGAAATAAGTTTACCGATAGGATATACACGGGTTTTGCAAAAGGAAAATTCAATCCCCGGGTCTGCTCCCTCGATCTTTTCTCCTACATCACCCATTCGGTCAGCGATGTGACGTTGCAGATGCCCGCCGGCTGGTCCGTACGGGAATGCTGCAAGTCCGATCTGTGGGAACTGGAGCAGTTTTACATGCACCATTCCGGCGGAATGCTCTGCGATGTGCTGGATATGAAGAATCACAAGCAGCATTCCCTAGAAAACATCTATGCGCAGCAGGGTTTGCACAGAAAATGGCAGGCCATGGCATTGCATTATTCCGGTGAGCTTAAGGCTGTGATCATCAAGGAGGAGTCCGATGTGGCCATCAATCTGTCGGA
This sequence comes from Syntrophus sp. (in: bacteria), assembly GCA_034006265.1. Classification (GTDB taxonomy): domain Bacteria; phylum Desulfobacterota; class Syntrophia; order Syntrophales; family Syntrophaceae; genus Syntrophus. Next base: position 15,057 of record JAVETB010000021.1, read on the forward strand.
CCTTCTCAACGGCTTCAAAGTGTTTGTCATCGATCCTGAGACTCCGATGGATGCGATCCTGGCGGCCGTTGAGAACATTACCAGGGTGAAATCGACGGAATCATATCCCTTGCTTATTTATCCGGCGGATTATACAAAGGGCAAAGACGTGAATGCTGAAAAAGATTACATCATGTGGATCCTCAATGCACAGTATGCCAATGAATTTATCGAATATATCATGAAAAGATTCCGGATGATCATTACCTAGGAACCGATGGATGCAAACCTGTACAACAGTCGGGTCATTATTACCTTTCTCGAATATCTTCGGGAAAAGCGTCCCGATATCGATATTGAAGGTATTCTAAAGGATTCCGGGATCTCCTCTTATGAGTTGGAAGATGAGGGACACTGGCTGACTCAGAGGCAGGTGGATGGATTCCATGACGCCCTCATGGAAAGGACGCAGGACGCGACGATCTTTCGCGAAGCCGGGCGCTTCATGTCCTCCTCCAAGTCCGCCAAGGCGATCCGGCAGTTCATCCTGGCCTTTCTCTCACCCATTCAGGCCTATTTCATGCTCGGCAAAATCGCCTCGTATCTCAACCGCGGCACCACTTTTCATATCAGGAAGATCCGGCGGAATACCGTAGAAATCATCACGACGATCAATGAAGGCGTTAATGAACGGCCTTACCAGTGTGAAAACCGCATGGGCAGCCTTGAGGCTGTCGCTCAGATTTTTACGGGAAAACTGCCGATTCTTGAACATACGGAATGCCTGCATCAAGGAAGCAAGCAGTGCCGGTACGTCGTAACCTGGCAGGAGCCCAGGTACATGAAATGGTGGCGCTGGCGGAATTATATCATGATCCTTTCCATCCTTGCCATTGCAGGGTGCTCCTTTCTTTTCCCCTCCCTGAAACTGGCCGCCTTCATCGTCCTGCCGGCGGTTACCGTCATTGTGAGCATCGCTTTCTATTCGCAGTATCTTGAGAAAAAAGACATCTATGAGAGGACGGAGAGGCAGGGTGATGCGGCGAACCGCCTGCTCGATCAGATCACCATCAGTTACAACAATGCGCTTCTGGTCCAGGAAATCGGCCAGGCCGTTTCAAACATCATGGATGTCGACAGCCTGCTGAAGTTTGTCATGGAGACGCTGCAGAAGAGGCTTAAGTTCGACCGCGGCATGATCATGCTTGCCAGTCCGGACAGGGCGAGACTTGTCTATGCAAGCGGATACGGTTACAGTTCAGAAATTGAAGCCGTGCTTCAACAGACTCAGTTCCATCTGGATAAGCCGGACTCCAGGGGCCCTTTCGTTGTTGCGTTCAGGGAACAGCATCCCATATTCGTAAATGATATCAAAAATATAAAAAATGACATCTCATTGAGAAGCCGGGATTTTGTTGAAGCTCTGGCCGTCAGCTCCTTCATTTGCGTTCCCATCATCTATGAGGGAAAATCGGAAGGCGTCCTGGCTGTTGATAATTACCGTTCCCACAGGCCTCACAATCAAAGCGAAGTGAATCTTCTCATGGGCATCGCGCCGCAGATAGGAATCAGCATCAACAACGCCAAATCTCTTCGCAAGATCAAGGAAAGTGAAGAGCGGTTTCGAAACCTCAGCGAAAACTCTCCGGACATCATCTACACCACAGACAACGGCGGATATATTACCTATATTAACCCGGTGGCGGAAGAAATCCTGGGATACGCGACGCAGGAAATGGTGGGGCGCTTTTTTTCGGAATTTGCCATGGCCGACGGTGGAAAGACCCTCAACCAGTTTTTTAACCGCGTAAAGCAGGATAAAGAAACGATCAAGAACATGGAGGCCAAACTGCTGGCCAAAAATGGAAAAGAACGGCTGTTTTACATGAGCGGCGCCCCCAATTTAAACGCCATGGGAGAGATGATGGGCGTCGTGGGGATTTTGAAGGATATTACCGAGCAGAGAAAGCTGGAACAGCAGCTTCACCATGCGTCGAGAATGAACGCCATCGGCCGCTTGACAGGGGGTATCGCCCATGACTTCAACAACATCCTGCAGGCGATTAATGCATACAACGAACGGTTGACCATGCGCAAAAGCGATGACGATCCGGAGCTGAGGTATCTGAGCAACATCAAGGAATTGATCAAGAGGGCAACGGACCTCGTCGGGCAGCTTCTCATTTTCAGCAGAAAGGCCGACAGCAAACTGGAGCCGATCGACATCAATGCCGAAATTCGAAAATTTTATGAGCTTCTCATAAACACGCTTCCGAAAACGATTGATGTGGAACTGGATCTGGACGAGCCTCTTCAAACCATAAACGGGGATTCAGCTCAACTGGGTCAGGTGATCATGAATCTCACGGTCAACGCAAAAGATGCCATGCCTGACGGTGGAAGGATAAGGATCAAGACAAAAAACATCGAATTTTCCACGGCGACATATCGAAGAAGCGTTAAAATTGAGCCAGGCCGATACGCGCTGTTCTCAGTTTCCGATACGGGGTGCGGAATTTCCAAGGAAAACCTCGATCACATCTTCGAGCCGTTTTTTACGACCAAGGAGGCGGGAAAGGGAACAGGAATCGGGCTGTCCGTTGTTTACGGCATCGTTAAAAACCATAACGGGTTCATTTTCTGTACGAGCGAACTTGGTTTGGGGACGACTTACGAGATTTTTTTCCCTGCGACCACCGCCAGTGTGGATGTGTTTGAGGAAAGGCGGGAACCCGTTAAAGCGACGGTGTTATCCGAGGGTCAGGAAACGATCCTTCTGGTGGACGACGAGCCGGCGCTTCTTGATATCGGCAAAGAACTGCTTTCCCTGCTGGGTTATTCCGTTTTGACCGCTAATTCCGGAGAAAGCGCCTTAAGTGTGATTCATGAGCAGAAAGGGGGCATCGCCCTTGTCATCCTGGATCTCATGATGCCCGGTATGGGCGGCGAGAAATGCCTCTCTGAAATACTGAAAATCGATCCCGATATGAAAGTGCTTATCGCCAGCGGCTTTGCGGCAAGCACGAGCCAGCAGGATCTTCTCCGTGCCGGCGCGGTGGATTTTATTCAAAAACCCTATCAGATCGATTTCCTGAGCAGAAAAATCCGATCCATCCTGGATCAACCGGCGGCATCATCATGAGGCCGCAGTCCCTTGCATAAAATCAGCGGGGTGTATGTGAAGCGGCGCGGATCCAGGAAAAACTTCCTGAAATCGGCAATGAAGGCCTCTGCCCCTCCCGGATAGTCCTTGAAGAAAAACTGCATTTTTTCCGTTCCGATTTCCACCTTTTTCAGCCAGTTAAAAACATCCGCGTGACGGGCTTCACCGTAGATGAGATGATGGGCCATCAATTCAACTTCAATATTCTGATACTTCTGGTCATAAAGATACGAATAGAGTTTCCGTCCGGCAAAGGTATCAAAATTGAACTCTTCATCCATGCAGGTCATGAGCTTCGGCAGCAGGGCATTCATCGGTTCAGGCATTTCATAGTGGCCGAGGCAGTTGCAGTCAAGATCGATGAGGCAGAGATAGCCTCCCGGTTTGAGCAGGCCCCGAAGCCGCCTGACAATTTTGGGGCTTTCTTTCCGGAAATACTCCAGGACAAACCTCATCCAGATCACATCGAACTGTCCCAGGCCTTCAATGGGGCCGGTCAGATCGCATTGGACAAATTCAATGCCCGGCTTTCCACCATGATGCTCCCGTGCGTAGGCAAGCCGTTCAGCCGAAAAATCCGCTCCGACAACACTCCCGGTCGGGCCAACCATGGAGTGCAGTATTTCCGTGGTAATTCCCGGTCCGCATCCCAGATCCAGGACCCGCAGGCCGGCCTTTACACCACACCAAAGGGCCTGTTTCCGAACCGCATTCGCGTCGGTTTTCAGTTCCAGGCGATGGGCCTCTTCATCGTTTTCCATGAGATAAGCCTGCTTGTGCTTCATGTTGTCACCTCCGGGTCCACATGGCAATGTCTGACCGCGCATCCTCTCCCTGTTGAGGGGAAAATCCGTGTTACCTGAAAAAAAGGATCCTTCATGTTACATTAAAACAAGTAACGAAAGCTCATGGCCAGCAGATGGATATCCGAATCATATTCCCCATTGGCAAAGGCTCCATAGTGGTTGGTCGACTTGGTCCTGTCTTCCTGAAGCTGGTAGGCATAAGCCATCGATAAATCCACCTTGCCGAACCGGGCCTCGCCGCCCAGGCAGAACAGATGAACGTCGGAATCCGGGATGGACGGGTCGAAGGTCGTGTCGGGAACGGGATTCTGACCGTACAAATAGCCTGCATGGATGGCATACCGGCTGTTGATCCGGTATTTCCCTCCTGCATTGAAGGCGAAGGTGCTGCGCCAATTTCTCGGCGAGACGGCAAGGGTCTGACCTGAACCTTCGATCTTCAATCGGTCGAAGGATGACCAGTCCTCCCAGCGCACCCCCACTTCCAGAATCAACCTGTCCGTGGGCTTATAGGCAATGCCGACGGCTATCTGTTGGGGAAGGGTAAGCGTGGTTTCGCCACTGATATCTTCAGGCAGAACGCTCATCGAAAGAGTGCCGTCAACATCGATCTTCACCTTGCTCCGATACGATACGCCTATGGAAAGGGCATCTGTAGCATGCAGCAGTAGGCCCAGGTTATATCCAAGTCCGTTTCCCGATCCTTCAAATTTCTGGTCGACATCAAAAGCGAAATTCCTGCTTTGAAGGGTGGAATCCAGCAGAAGGAAATCCAAACCGGCTGCGACCGAAAGTTTAGGCGTGATCCGCCAGGATACAACGGGATTGATGTTAAACGTGGTGAGCTCGGATTTTGTGGCAATATACCGGCCTTCCCAGTTTTCAGGCCAGGTCGTGGCCAGGCCGAAAGGGTTGAAAACGCCGACGCCGGCACTGAAAGTCTCATTGAACTGGTGCGTGAGATAGAAGGTACTCGGATAGAATACATTGTCCTGCGTCTCGGATTTTTCCCCGGTTGCGGCGCTTGTGAACTCCCGATCGGCAAAAATCAGGGTTGTTCCGACCTCTACCTGTGTTCCCGGAAGATCGTTCAGGAGCGCCGGATTGTAAAAAATCGCTTCCGGCGAGTCGGAGTGGGCGACAACGGCGGCCCCCTGTCCAAGAGCGGATGCCCCCTGGGTAAAAATGCCGAAGCCTGAGCCTAACGCTGAGGAAGGGAGGGATACCAGAGCAGCAATCGCAAAATAGAGTATGACACGGAAGCTTGGTTTCGTACTTTTCATTACCGGGCTCCTGATTAATCAAGTTTCAAATAATTTTCAATAATTATGCCACTGAACAAAATGAATCCTTCCCGCAGCGCTTTTTTTACTAAATAATCGGTCAGACCCAGGTTGTAAAAGGGGACAGGAATGCAGGAGGGCTTATAGATCAAGGTCTATAAGCCCTCCTGCATTCCCCGGTGCGCGTCGGAATTCGAATCTGCGATGATTGGACGCATGGCGCTGTCGCCATCCGCTTTTGTTCCGCACCTGAAATAGTTTGGGCGGAACCTAGCTCAGTTTGTGCTCTTTTGCCCATGCGAGAACATCAATGGGGCTGTCGAGGACTGTCACACCCGCGGCCTTGAGCGTCCCCTGCTTTCCAGCAACGGTTCCTGAAGCTCCACGGACGATCGCGCCTGCGTGCCCCATCCTCTTCCCCTGAGGAGACTGGCGCCCGGCGATGTAGGCTGCGACGGGCTTGGTCATCCTTCTCGAGATGAACCCGGCTGCCTTCTCTTCCTGCTCTCCACCGACCTCGCCGACGACGATCACGGCGTCTGTTCCGTCGTCCTCCTCGAAGAGTTCGAGGATATCGGCCAGGTTTCTCAGAACCACGGGATCTGCGCCCATACCGACCACGGTGCTCTGCCCCACGCTTCCCTCCGAGAGGATGCCGGCGAACTCATAGGAAAGGGTCCCGCTTCGCGATATAATGCCGACCCTCCCCGGTGCGAACATGGAAGCAGGCATGATGCCCATTTTCCCCTTTCCGGGGACGAGAATTCCCGGGGTGGTCGGGCCCAGTGCGAAGACGCCCCTGTCGAGGGCATAGCTCCGCATTTTCATGACATCCCGGACAGGGATGTGTTCCGGGACAATGACGATGAGTTTGATCCCGGCATCGATGGTTTCCATGAAGGCGTCCAGGACAAAGGCGGCCGGGACGAAAAACACGGAGGCGTTGGCCCCGGTTTCCTTGACGGCCTCCTGCACGCTGTTAAAGACGGGAAGACCCTCTACAATGGTGCCGCCTTTGCCGGGAGTAACCCCGCCCACAACCCTTGTTCCGTATTCAAGCATCCAGTGAGCCTGTGCCTTGCCGATTCGTCCGGTAATGCCCTGCACAAGAACGCGTGTTGAATCGTTAATCAGTATGCTCATTTTCAACCTCTCCCCACCAGTTCATACAAACGATCAATCGCTTTTTCAGTTGCCGCCTCCGTCACCACGTGGATGCCTGCGGAGCGGAAGATCTCCCACGTTTCTTCCTGGCGGTTGCCGAGTGCCTTGGCGACAATGGGGATTTTGACGTTGTGCTCATTGATATAGCGCACGACCCCTTTGGCGCCTTCGTGGATCGGATTGATCCCCCCGTACACGTTGATGAATACGGCCCGGATGCCCGGTTTCATCATGATGAGTTCCATGCATCGATAGAGCAGATCGGCCGTTATGCCCCCGCCGGTTTCCAGGAAATTAGCGGGCTTCATCCGTTCGCCGATGATGTCCATGGAGGCCATTCCCAGTCCGGCGCCGGAAGAAATCAGCCCGATGTCCCCGTCCAGATCCACATAGGTGACGCCGATTTCTCTGCCACGGCGTTCGAGGGGATTTTCGATCCGTTCGATGCGGTCGGGCAGGGGAAAGCGCACCCGTGACAGGGCCGAGTCGTCTATCTCCAGGACCGCATCCACGGCGATCAATCCTCCATTGGGGAGGACAACCAGTGGATTGATTTCGCAGATCAGAGACTCATAGCTCATCGCGATGTGGTACAGCTGTCCGATAACATCCGTCCAGGAGGTGAGGAGCTGCTGGCTGACCCCGATTCTCGACAGGAGGGTGCGGGCCTGATAGGGATAAAATTCCAGGGTGGAGTCGACATGAAAGGAGGCGATCTTGTCCGGCGAGGACCTCGCCGTTTCTTCGATCTGCACGCCGCCTTCCGTGCTCGCCACGATTACCGGCTTGCCGGAATACCCGTCAACGGTGATGCCCACATAGAGCTCCCTGGCGATCTCCACTTTCTCGCAGACGAGAAGCTTCAGGACGGGCAGTCCCTTTACATCGGAGGAAAGAAGGGCCTCTGCGACCTCCTTGAGTTCATCCGGTGAAGATGCGGTTCTGATGCCGCCTGCGAGACCGCGGCCTCCAACGAGAACCTGGGCTTTCAGAATAACGGGGTATCCTATCTCGCCTGCCACATGGAGCGCCTCGTGCATTGTGGAAGCAACGCCTCGGCGGGGAACGGGGATCCCGTTCTGCTCAAAAATATCCAAAGCCTCGTATTCATGTAGTCTCATAACGGTTTACATCCTTAGTAAAATGAATGATTGCGGAAGGAGATTCTCCATTTCGCAGTGCGCCAACATAAAATCGATGCGCCGATATGTCAATCGAAATAACTTCACTTTAAATCGCAATTTTGAATTAATTTTTAATTCATATTAAAAATAAAAATTTGATTGCATAATTGATTTGATTAAGATAAATAGGCGGCATGATCACCGATAAGAAAATAACGCGAAAAAAACAATCGGAAGACAGTGCCCAGATTGCCTATCAGGGGATCAGGCATATGCTGTACACCAAGGAGCTCGTCCCCGGGCAGCGGATTCTGTATCGTGACCTTGCGGAAAAGCTGAAGCTGAGCCCGACACCCGTCATTCAAGCTCTCAAATGGCTGGAGCTGCAGGGATTCGTTCAGCATGAACCGCATCGCGGCTATTCCATGGCGCCCTTCAGCCTTAAGGAGATTGAAGAGCTTTACGAGATTCGTGAATTGATCGAACCGTCGCTTGTCCCAGCGGCCATTGAACAGATCGACAAGAAGGGACTTGCGGAGCTTAAGGTTGCGCTCGAAGCCCATCTTGCTGCGGAAAGAGAATCCTATCTCAAAGAAAGGCTCTTTAAAAACAGGGAGTTTCATATGACTCTCGCCTATCTTTCCGGCAAAACCACTCAGGTCCGCATCCTTCAAAACGTCTTTGATATGCTGTTCCTGAAATACGGCGGCAATTACTTCCCCATCTCTTCACTGTCATCCAGCGACCAGGCCCACCAGGAAATTTATGACGCTGTGGCGCTGCGGAGCCTGGAACGGGCGCAATCCGTCCTCAAAAATCATCTGACCAATGTAAAAATTCAGGTCATGACGAGCATCCGGAAGATTCTGGAAGAACAGGAGCGGACGGAGTTCTGAGTCATCTCACCGTGAGCTGTACTGGCAAAAAAGGCAGGGCCCTAAAGGGCCCTGCCTTTTTTGATCGGTGAATCGAACGGGCCAGGGGATCAGCACCGGATGAGCTTTTTCTTGACACGGCCCCGAAGGACGGCTAAAAAGGCGTCTGAACTCTCTTTTTCCAGGGATTCGGCGCAGGCAGGCCGTTTCAGAAATGCTGGACCAGAGCAATCCTATGGAGGTAAACGATGAGATCCTACGTTGTCTTTTCATTCATGGGCTCGGATCGTCAAGGGCTGGCAAGGCAGATAGCGGAATTTTTCACGGCTCGGGGGATCAATATCGAGCGGTCCCGCGGCTGTGTTCTGGGAGGGGAGTTCGGCATGATCATCCTCACCTCGGGCAGCACCGATGCTATCGAGCGGCTTATCAAGGACCTGGACAGCCTGCGCGAGAAGACGGATCTGGATATCCATGTCCGGAAAACCAAGGCGCCCCTCCACCGGGAGGTTACCCCGTTCATTCCCTACAGGCTGATTGCCACCTCCGTGGACCGGCCCGGGATCATCAACCAGATCTGCAGGGTTCTTCAAGGCCGGGGAATCAATATTGACGACATTTCAACGAATGTTGACAACAACCCCATTACGGGGGCCAATGTCTTTCAGATGGTATGCTTCTTCTCCCTGCCGCCTGCCGTGAAGATCCTGGATCTGAAGAACGACCTCAACCGCATCGGCGATGAATCCAATATTGATATCCGGTTCGAAGCACTGATCTGCAGGTAACCCCATGACCCGTTACAACATCCAAAAAGCGGAGCATGTCAAAAAACCCATTGTCGAGGTTGCCTCCTCTATCGGCCTTGAAGAAGACGACCTGGAATACTACGGGCGGTACAAGGCGAAAGTAAGACTGGAAGCGGTTTCACGTTTTTCGCGGCGTCCCGAAGCAGCCCTTGTTCTCGTATCGGCCATGACGCCGACGCCGGCGGGCGAAGGGAAAACGACCGTGTCAATCGGGCTCGCCCAGGCGCTGGCCAGGCTTGGAAAATCGACCATTGCAGCGCTTCGGGAACCGTCGCTGGGGCCCGTTTTCGGCATGAAGGGCGGAGCAACGGGTGGAGGGCTCTCCCGAATCCATCCAGCCGATGATATCAATCTCCATTTCACCAATGATTTTCATGCGGTAGCGAGCGCACACAATCTGCTGTCCGCCTTGGTGGACAACTCCATCTACCACGACAACCCCCTGAACATCGATCCCCGGAAGATAACCTGGCGCCGTGTTCTCGACATGAACGACCGCTTCCTCAGGGATGTCGTCATCGGCCTCGGCGGTTCAATAAACGGAGTCCCGCGGGAAACGGGGTTTGACATCGTTCCCTCCAGTGAGATCATGGCGATTCTGTGCCTTTCACGCTCCTATGCGGAACTGAAGGAAAAAATCCGGAAGATCCTGGTCGGATTCACCTATGACAACCAGCCCGTCATGACCGCCGATCTGAAAGTCGAGGGGGCCGTTACAGCGCTTCTGAAATATGCCCTCCTGCCGAACCTGGTCCAGACGACGGAGAATGTGCCGGCCATCGTTCATGGCGGTCCTTTTGCCAACATCGCTCAGGGGACTAACAGCATCATCGGAACCGACCTGGCGCTCCGCCTGGCCGATTATGTCGTTACCGAGGCGGGTTTTGGTTTCGATCTGGGAGCGGAGAAGTTTTTCGATATCGTCGCCCCTTACGGGGGATTGAATCCGCGCATCGTCGTTCTCGTGGCAACGGTGCGGGCCCTGAAATACCACGCAGGCATCGCCAGAGAGGACCTCGACCGGTCCAATCCACGGGCGGCTGTCCTGGGTATGGCGAATCTCAGAAAGCATTATCAGAACATAGACAAGTTTCATGTCCCCTGCATTATCGCCCTGAACCGCTTTTCTACAGATGCGGACGAGGAAATCAACGCCGTTCTCAAAGCGGCGGAGGACGAGGGGATGAACATCGCACCCTGCGACATCTTTCGCCTGGGAGGTGAGGGCGGTGTTGAGCTGGCGGAAAAGACGGTGGCCCTTCTGGCGGGTTCCACCGGCCATTATCGTCCATTGTACAACTGGAACCTGCCCGTGGAAGACAAGATCTTCACCGTGGCCAGCGAGATCTACGGTGCCGTTTCGATCGATTACCAGCCCCTGGCCCGCCGCAACCTCGATCTGATCAACCGGTACGGCTTCGATAAGCTTCCCGTCTGCATCGCTAAAACCCAGCAGTCCCTCTCAGACAACCCGAATCTCCTGGGCCTTCCCCGTGACTTCATCGTGACGGTGCGAGAGATCAAGATCTCTTCCGGGGCCGGATTCCTAATTCCCATTACTGGTGAAATTCTTCGAATGCCCGGCCTGTCGAAGCACCCCGCCGCCTATTCGATTGATATCGACGACTCGGGCCACATCAGCGGTGTCAGCAATCCCGGCGAAAGGGCGCCTCGTCTCTGAGACCTTTCCTTTGAACGGCAATGAAATAAGAAATGTCTTGAAAAAAAAAACAGTACATGTTAGTGAGCTGACACCCGCTTTTTTATGAAATAATCGCAAATGTTTTGTTTAACTCATCCGGGCGGGGCAGGCCAGAGTTGAATAAGAACGTATTGATGCAGATTTGGTAAAGAGACCACCTTTGGCTCCTGATGTCGTCAGGAATCCGAGGTGGTTTTTTTGTTTGTCTGCTTCAATATGATTAGTGAAATAAAAAAAGGAGGGTACGGCTTTGGCAGAAGGAAAAGTGAAATGGTTCAATGACAAGAAGGGATTTGGGTTTATCGAAAATGATGAGGGGGGCGACATATTCGTCCACTTCAGCGCAATCCAGGGAGGGGGCTGGAAGACGTTGACCGAAAGCCAGCGGGTCCGTTTTGAAATTCAGCAGGGCCAGAAGGGGCCCAGCGCAGTAAATGTGGAACTGATCTAAAAAAAAATAAGGTCAGTCACAAGAAGGCATTTTTATCAGGCATAACATAATAAGAAAAGGTAAAAATGCTTGACAAGTAAGTTTTGAAACGATAAACGGAGAAGTCGTTTTTTTCAAATCAGCAGGGCATTTCACGGCTCCCTTATTTGAAACGTGCACAATTCAAATAAGGGGGTTTTTTGTTTTTTATATGTCCCCACGTGTTAAAAAAATAGCGATAGAAACCACCAAGAAGGATTTTCACAATGAAGCATGACATCCGGCAAGTAAGGAACATCGGAATCAGCGCCCACATCGATTCCGGAAAAACAACCCTGACCGAGAGGATTCTCTTTTATACAAAACGCATTCATGCCATGCATGATGTGAAGGGGAAGGACGGCGTAGGCGCCACCATGGATTCCATGGACCTGGAGCGGGAGCGGGGAATTACCATCTCTTCCGCGGCAACGTTCTGCACCTGGAAAAATCATGAAATCAACATTATCGATACTCCGGGGCACGTGGATTTCACCATCGAGGTGGAGCGGGCTCTGCGTGTCCTCGATGGGGCGATCCTTGTCCTGTGTGCCGTAGGCGGCGTCCAGTCCCAGTCCATTACCGTCGATGCCCAGATGAAGCGCTATAACGTCCCCTGTGTGGCTTTCATCAACAAATGCGACCGAAGCGGCGCCAATCCGTCCCGCGTCGTGGAGCAATTGAGGACACGCCTTGGGCACTCGGCCATCCTCATGCAGCTTCCTCTCGGTTTGGAAGCCAATTTCCAGGGTTTGGTCGATCTGGTCTCCATGAAGGCTTATTATTTTGACGGACCCGGTGGTGAGATCGTTCGAGAGGAAGCGGTTCCCGATTCGATCCTGGCCGAGGCGACGGCCAGGAGGGAAGAACTTCTTGACACCGTTTCGCTGTTTTCAGATGTCCTGACGGAAGCCGTTCTGGAGGGGAGGGACATTTCTCCGGAGATGATCCGGGAGGCCGTGCGCCGGGGAACGGTGAGTCGCAAAATCACCCCGGTCTTTTTGGGGTCGGCCTATAAGAACAAAGGAGTGCAGCTTCTTCTGGATGCGGTGACCCAGTACCTGCCCTGTCCGGAGGAAATCGAAAATACGGCTCTGGATTTGACGAACGGCGAAACGTCGGTCCGGATGACGAGCAACCCTGACGATCCCGTAGTGGCGCTGGCATTTAAACTGGAGGACGGGCACTACGGCCAGTTGACCTACATCCGCGTCTATCAGGGAACGCTGACCCGGGGCGAGACGGTCGTCAATGCCCGGGATGGAAAAAAACTTCGGATCGGCCGGCTGGTTCGCATGCATGCCGACCAGATGGAGGACATCGAGTGCATCCCCGCTGGTTATATCGGTGCTCTTTTCGGTCTGGAGTGCCAATCCGGAGACACCTTTGCCTCGCCGGGGCTGAATTGGGCCATGACATCCATGTTCGTTCCCGAACCGGTCATTTCACTGGCCATTGTACCCAAGGACAAGAAGGCCATGGTGAACATGTCCAAAGCCTTGAACCGGTTTACCAAGGAGGATCCGACCTTTCGAACTCACCTCGACGCGGAGACCTCCGAAACGATCATCGAAGGTATGGGAGAACTCCACCTGGAGGTCTATGTGGAGAGAATCCGGCGTGAATACTCGGCGGACGTCACCACGGGAAACCCCAGGGTGGCTTATCGGGAAACCATCACCCAGAAGGCGGTGTTCAATTACACCCACCGCAAGCAGACGGGGGGCTCCGGTCAGTATGGCCGGATAGCCGGGTATATCGAACCTCTGCCGGAAGAGGAATTCCTCTTTGAGAACAAAATAACCGGTGGTGCAATCCCGACCCAGTTCATCCCCGCCTGCGAAAAGGGCTTCCGGATGAGCATGGGCAAGGGTCCGAAAATGGAATTCCCCGTGACGGGCGTGAGGGTGGTGATCGATGACGGCGCGTTCCATGCCGTGGATTCCTCCGACATGGCCTTTCAGGCTGCCGCAAGAGGTGCTTTCCGGGAAGCCTATCTGCGGGCCAAGCCGGTCGTTCTCGAACCGATCATGAAGGTTGTTGTGGAAACTCCTCCGGAGTACCAGGGAGCAGTCATGGGGCTTTTGAACCAGCGCCGGGGAATGATCGTGGGCACCCAGGACGAAGGGTCGTCCAGTGTGATCGAGGCCCAGACGCCGCTGGCGGAAATGTTCGGTTTTGCGACGGTCATACGCTCCGCCACACAGGGCAAGGCCCAGTTCACCATGGAGTTTTCCGCCTATAAGCAGGTGCCTCAGAGTATCGCCGAGAAGATTGCGGAAGAGGTGGCCAAGCGGAAGAAAAGTGCGGCCTAGGACGGGAAGTCATGGTTATTGATTTGAAAAAGAGAAAGGAACTTCTTTTGAGCGAGAGGTTGATAAAATCGGAATCGGAGTCCTGGCGGGAAGCCTGGGAAGAGGAACTATGCAATCGGCTTCCGGCGGGCGCATTCTGTGCCGTTCTGGCAAGGGCGGGCATGGGGAAGACCGCTTTTCTGGTCCAGATGGCCCTCAGTTCGATGCTGGGTGGGGAAGGAGTTCTCCATATCAGTCTTCATGAACCCATCTCCAAGGTCACCCTCTGGTACCGGGAGCTCTTTGAAAAGAAGTTCACCCGGAAACCGCCGCGGAGTTCGCGGATGCTCTGGGAAGCGATTCTGCCCCACCGCTTCATCATGACCTTCCGGGTGGATCGCTTCAGTATCCCGAACCTGGAAGAACGCCTGAACGATCTGATGGTCCAGGGAATTTTTTCTCCCCGGATTCTGCTCATCGACGGGTGGCAGACGAACCACATCGGCGAAGCCGAGATTCTGGAGCTGAAAACCTTTGCCCAGGCCCACAACCTGCAGGTCTGGTTGTCGGTTCACGTGCATCGCCATGATGCCGAAGCGGGCGACCCCCTTCCGGCGTTTTTGAAAAAATCGGAAGAATTGTTTGACATTATTCTGCAAATGGAAGATCGTGGCCAGGAAATTCTGATCGATCCGATTAGAGACGCCACCGGCAGTCTGAAGTGCTGGCGAATGAAGATGGATCCGGTGACTTTGCTGGTTACAGCCGGAAGGGTTCAGGATCCCGTCAAAAAGGTTGGTTAGGGGTTCTTTTGCTTCGGCAGGCGGGTCGATTTCAGAGGCAATTTCTACTATTACAAAGGTTCAGATTATGATCGAAGTTACAGAAAAGGCAGCTGAGAAAATCAAGGAATTTATACAGAGCCAGAACGGGCCCGGCACGATCCGAATTCTTCTGCAGGACAAGAACAGCAAACGCCCCTTCCTTCGCATGTTTTATGACCAGCCTGCAGGGGGTGATGCCTTCATTACAGAGCAGGGGATCACCTTTGCCATAGAGAAAGATCTCCTTGAAATAGCCAAGCCGATCCGGATTGATTACGCGGAAATTGACGAGAAGCAGGTGGGGTTTCAGATCATCTCCCGTCTGCCCATGGTCGGCTACCGGAGGCGCTGAAAAGCAGACCGTTGGTGGCTCCTTACGAAATCCTCTCCGGGGGGGATGCAATGTGTGCCCCACGGTGAAATCGGCAGGGGTTGCCCTGCAAAATCAGGCAGCCGAAAATCTTCAGCTCCCATCACGCCGGCTTTCTAAGGGAATTCCGGACCCGCTCCGCAATCCGGTGAACCTGCCGCATGATTTCCTCTTCATTCAGGGACAGGAGTATTCGGTCTTTCATGACCATGTTCCCGGCAATGAAAACCGACTTCACATCGGAGCCGTTGACGGCATAAACGAGATGTGAATAGGGATTGTACATAGGGGTCAGGTGGGGGCGGTTCAGGTCGATCAGAATGAGGTCCGCTTTTTTTCCCGCCTCCAGGCAACCTGTGATATCTCCCATCCCCAGAACGTGCGCCCCCTGCCGGGTGGCCATGGCGACAACGGTTTCCGCGGGCATCAGGGTCGGATCCAGGTGACGCACCTTTTCGAGCTTGGCCGCCGTATCCATCTCCTGGAACATGTCCAGGCTGTTGTTGCTGGCACATCCATCGGTACCAAGCCCAACACAGACGCCCTCCTGGATCATCCTGGCGACGGGGGCAAATCCGGAAGCGAGCTTCATGTTGCTTTCCGGATTATAGACGACTTTGCACCCGGAGTCTCTGAAGATCCGGATCTCCTTTTCCTCCAGATAGACGCAATGAAAGGCGATGAGCCGCTCGTTGAGGCAGCCGAGTTCCTCAAGGTACGAAACGGCTTCCTGCCCGAGCTGTTTTTGAAGCTGCTTCTTCTCGGATAGATTCTCCAGAAGATGGAGGGAGAGGGGAACCTGAAACTCCTCGGCAAGGTCCCTGGCCTGGAGAAGAAGCGGCCGGGAGCATGTGTACAGGGAATGAGGCTCCACGGCAACCCGGATCAGCGGATCGCCGGACCATCGCTCCAGGAGTTTCCGTGTGTAGGCCAGGCCTTCCGAAGGTGTTTTGGCATTCGGGGAGGGAAAGTCAAAAAGGACCTCCCCCAGAAGACAGCGCATTCCAGCCGTGCGCGCTGCCTTTGCCGTCTCCTCTTCGAAGATGTACATATCACAGAACGTCGTCGTTCCTGACTTGATCATTTCCGCACAGGCCAGCAGGCTTCCCCACCAGGCCAGTTCCTCATCCACATTTCTGGACTCGGCAGGAAAAATATAGTTGGTCAGCCAGTCCATCAGGTGCATGTCGTCGGCAATGCCCCGGAAACAGGTCATGGCCGCGTGGGTGTGGCTGTTGATCAACCCGGGCATGATGAGGGTATTCGTTCCGTCGATCAGGTTGGGGCTTGTGAACCTCCGCCGGAAATCCTCCTCCGTTCCAATGGCGGCGATGGATTCTCCGGCAATGGCGAGAGCTCCGTTCTCGATCATGGTCATGGCTTCGTCGAGACAGAGAATCGTTCCACCCAGGATCAGCGTATCCACCGTTTCCAATCTCGCGACGTCTTCCATGGGGATTTTCAACTCTTATGGAGAGCAGGAGGGATCTTCAAGGGAGCATGTTTCATTTGCGGCTGACTCGAAAAGGTCCGTTCCCTGGAAAAAATAATAGTCGTAAAGATAGCGGGCTATCTGTGCCATTGCCTGTTCCTGCTGGGCGATGCTTCGATTGGATGTTTTGATGAAGATGGCCAGGGCGACATGGCCCGCTTCGCCGGGCAGGGTCAGAATGGCCGCATCGTTCACCATGGACGGGCCGATCGTACCGGTCTTGTTGGCCACCTTCATTCCAGGCGGGATCAGGCTCTTGATCCTGGAATTTCCCGTCTGACAGCGTCCCATGATCCCCAAAAGTACGGAAGTGGTTCCCGGCTGAAGGGCCGTTCCATCGTATGCCATGGCCAGCAGGCTCGTCATGGCATCAGGGGACGCCGTGTCCCGGCGGTCCGTGTAGAAGCGGCCCTGTGCCCTTTTCAGGGTATCCGCCGGCACGCTGTCCCGCAGCCGGTTATATTTCTGCAGTTGGAAGGCCCCCGGTGCGGGGAGATCCGAAATGCCGCGCCAGTCGGCCAGCATATTGAGCGTGGGGCGGCTGACGTCCATTTCCTGTATGCCCAGGCTTTTCATGGCCGTGGTGACGGCTGCCGGTC
Organism: Syntrophus sp. (in: bacteria); assembly: GCA_034006265.1. Taxonomy (GTDB): domain Bacteria; phylum Desulfobacterota; class Syntrophia; order Syntrophales; family Syntrophaceae; genus Syntrophus. Next base: position 32,010 of record JAVETB010000021.1, read on the forward strand.
CGCCGGCGAGCTTCAGTATGGCGTCGCTCGCCGTATTGTCGCTGATCAGGAGCATCAGCTCCAGAAGTTCCCGAACCGTATAGGACTCATCCTTTTTTTTAAAGGTCTTGATGAGCCTGCCGCTGCCTGGGTGGATATCACCGCTGCGCAGGGTGACGGTTGAAGTCAGGCGAACCTCCCCACGATCCACCCGGCGGAGAAGCTGAACGGCTATGGGGATCTTGTAAACGCTTGCCATGGGAAACCGCTCCCCACCGTTGAAGGAAAACGATCTTCCCGATTCAATGTGGAGGGCGCTGACTCCTACGGTTCCTCCCGCCAGCGCCGCCAGGCGCTTCACCTCCTGCTCCAGGCGCAGTTTTACCCGTTCCGGTCCAGGGCCGGGCCGAGGAGCTGCTGTCGATTTGGATCGTTCCTGAAGCTGAGGTTGCGTAGCGGCCGCTGCCGGCGTATCGCGTTTCTCCTGCGCTTTTGCATCGTTTGCTGATGTCGGAACATGCCCGGCCTCCAACGGGGAGGTCCCAACAACCGGGGGACAGGCCTCAGAAGGCGGGCACTGCGTTTTGCAGACGGTGCAGGAAACCGTCGATACGGAAATAACAGCGAGAAAGACAAATAATCTGAGGAAATGTAATGTGTTCATTGTTCCTAAACCTGCCCGGTATGGATTGGCAACCCCGGGATCCGGGTTCGTGTGGGATTGGATAAGTCCCTAATGATGCGGCCGACTATTGAAGGAGGAAAAGCCGCGTGCGGGAAGCCTGTCCCTCCCGGAAAAAAACTCCCCCTGTAGATGACGAGGTCGAATATTGAAGGCAGTTACTGCGGGATTCGAGACGGGTCAAACGTCATGGATTTCACGAAACTGCGGGCAGATCTCCGAGGATCCCGGCTGGTACTTCCGGCACACCGATGGTCTTGTTTCATAAATGGAGCAGGCGTAGTGATTTCCGTCCCACATCAGAAAAGAGCATCCGTGCAGGTAATGTCCGTCCAACGATGAAACCAGGTGATCCCCGACCCACATGGCGTGCTCATGCTCGATGATGTGAAGAATGTCATCCCGGCCTTCCCTCTTCCATCGCTCGAGATCCTCGTCCGTCACATAGCAGTTTACGTTGGCCAGGCAGCAGGTGCCGCACTGTTTGCAGATGATCTGCACCGTCGATTCCATAGTTCTCTCCTTGTATCCGTTTTTCCGGACAGGTGAGAACCGTGCAAAATTGCATTCCGAAACACGATGACGTTTTTTTTGAGAACACCACGGCATCACGGATGGCCAACGCCCATCCGGGGAGTTAATATGACAGGAACAGACAGAGCGCCTCCCAACATCTCTGATGTTTGATCTCCTTGTCTCACAAGTTTTCAGCCTCGTCAAGTCCTATGGCGCATCATTTTAAAAGGAATGGTCCGGCATGATCAGCAGAGCCGGGGAAGGGGATTCACCGGAGGTATTCGGGTCGGAGTCATGTAGGGAACGGACCTTGTCGCCGACTTCGCACCGCAGGATCGAATCAGGATGTCACAGGATGAAACACAGGTTAAGGCCGGATGTGGATTTTGGCTCTTCGAAGGCGCAAGTGGTTCATCGGGGGCCTGCTTCTGATGGTTTTTCCCGGATGGCTGACCCTCTGGCTGGCGGTGGTGGCGATATGGGAAGTTCCCTCCTGGTGACCCGCAACGCCATGAGGCTGCTTCGGGACGGGTATCGGGAAGAAAGGCGCTGAAGAGACATTCCACCGCTTGGAGAGGCCGACGTCTCAGGATTTTGCCTTTCCTTTTCTGGCATCGATGTCGCCGGGATAGACCATGGCATCCTGGCCCCTCTCCCGGGTCCGGACTCGAATCGCCTCGTCCACGGGATAGATAAAAATGAGGCCGTCTCCCGGCTCACCCGTTTGAGCCGAATTGAGGATGGCGTCGATCGCCGCTTCCAGGTTGCGGTCGCTTAACACGATGTTGATCTGGATCTTGGGAAGCAAATTGACCTGATAAGTCCCAGCCCGGCCCACCAGCTTTATTCCCCCCTGGCGGCCCTGTCCCCGGACTTCAAACATGTTCAATCCCACGATGCCGATTTTGGACAGGGACTCCTTGACGTCGTTTACTTTATCTTCACGGATAATGGCTTCAATTTTTCTCAGCATGCGAATCTCTCCAGGTTCAAGAAATAGGGTTATGGATCTCCTCGAAGTGAAACATAGGCGTTACGAATAGGAGCGTTCCCCGTGGGAACTGATGTCCAGGCCGACTTCTTCGGCCATGGGGGATACGCGAAGCCCGATACTGGCGTGAAGGATCCTGGCCAGCAGGTAGGTCATTCCGAAGGAAAAGCCGATGGTGACGACAATGGCCAGAAGCTGAATGCCGATCTGTCCCGGATTTCCGAAAAAAAGGCCGTTCCGGCCGTCACCGTTCACGGCAACGGTAGCGAACAGTCCGGTGGCGATCATCCCCCAGGTACTGGCCATACCGTGGCAGGCCCACACATCCAGGGACTCATCGAGTCTGCGCCGGTCCCGGAAGCGCATGGCGTAATAGGACAGGGGGGCGGCCACGGCCCCCACGGCGATGGAGGCCAGCGGTGTGATATAGCCGGAAGCCGGCGTAACCGCCGCAAGCCCGACGACCATCCCCGTTACGATTCCCAGGGTGCTTGGTCTTCCGTCCAGCCAGGAAAGAAACATCCAGACAAGACCGGCGGTTGCCGCCGATGTGTTGGTCGTAAGCAGGGCATTGACGGCCACACCATTGGCTGCCAGAGCACTGCCGGCGTTGAAGCCGAACCATCCCACCCACAGCAGTCCAGCCCCCAGGACCGTCAGGGGAATATTGTTGGGTTCCATGGAGCCGTTGCCGAATCCCTTGCGGGGTCCGATGACGATGGCAAAGGCCAGTGCCGAAAAGCCGGCGGCGATGTGAACCACCGTCCCTCCGGCGAAGTCCAGAACGCCCATGGTTTTCAGCCAGCCGCCCTGGCCCCAGACCCAGTGACACAGGGGGTCATAGATCAGAGTGGCCCACAGCAGGCTGAAGAGCAGAAAGCTCTTGAACTTGATCCGCTCCACAAAGGCGCCGGTAATCAGAGCCGGTGTAATGACGGCAAACATCATTTGAAAAGCGGCAAACAGCCCGTGCGGGATGGTTTTGCAGTAATCGTCGTTGGGATGGGCGCCGACTCCCAGAAAGCCGACAAAATCAAGTCCCCCGATCAACCCGTTGATATCCGGGCCAAAGGCGAGGGAATAGCCGAAAACGATCCACTGCAGACCGATGAGAGACAGAAAGATGTAACTGAGAGTCAGCGTGGAAAGAACATTTTTTCTGCGGACCATCCCCCCATAAAAAAAAGCGAGGGCCGGCGTCATCAGCAGTACCAGGGAGCAACAAACCAGGATCCAGGCCGTGTCGCCGGCGTTGATCGTACTGAGCATCATAAACCTCCGGATGAGTAAATGACTCCACATCATGGCAATTATCCTTCCACAGGAAAATATCCTGTAATATCGAGAGAATGATCCATTGTGATCCCAGGAGAACTTAACGGAATTGTTCCAATTCAAGGAACGTTCAACATAATTGTCTCATTTGTCCGTGCTGTTTATTTATCCTGGATCACGTAGTCCTGAATCCCGGGTGCGTTTAATCATTGCATCCGAAGATCTTTGCCTTTATGGTAGGGAATCTTTGTAAGAATGAGGCAGGGTGAGAGGGAAATCGTCCTTCCGGTTGAAGAGAAGGAGAGCCGTAGAAATGAAAAAAATCGCTGGATGGATTCTGTTGATCGTTTTGGCGGCGGGGCTTTATGCCGCGGCCGCTCCGTATCTTACGCTGTACATGATCCAGAGCGGCGTTGAGCAGTCGGATCCGGAAAAAATTTCAAAATACGTGGATTTTCCAGCCTTGCGAGCAAACCTCAAGACACAGGTGCATTCTCATATTCAAAGCGGAGAAACGCCCTCATCAAGGGAAAACCCCATAGCCACAGCGGCGAACAGGCTGGTTTCCAAAATGGCGGATGACGCAGTTGATTCCCTGGTAACGCCAGCCGTCCTGAAAATGCTCGCCCAGGGGGAACAGCGGAGAGAACGTTCAACCCGGGATTCTTCTCCGGGGGCGGAGGAATCAAAGGGCGGATTTCTAAAGAATGCCTCCTGCCGTTACGAGAGCCTCGACACGTTCTCCGTGACGAAGAAAGACGACAAAAACAGGGAAATCCGCTTGATCCTGTCGCGCAGCGGCCTGTCGTGGAAGCTCAGCAACATCATCCTGCCTCGAAGCGAATGAGTTGCCGGGGATACAACAACAGAACCCTTTAAAAAATTGACTCAGCCTGACGGGAGCCCCCTTTCTTTCTTCAGGAGGAACTTGTGGCCATTAACCGTAAAGATGTCATCTATTTTGTCCTGACAGACCGGTTTCATGGAGTCGAGAACCCAAGGCCGGAACTTCGGGAGAAGATCGACAAGGCCAATCCGAAGTCTTATC
>JAVETB010000128.1:0-5816 GCA_034006265.1 Syntrophus sp. (in: bacteria)
CAATATTTCTTTTCAATTCCTTATTTTCTTTTTCGAGGATCACAGAATTGACAAGGTAAGCCCCTATTTTCTTTCCTGACACCCATTCATCCGTGTCTTGTAGTTCAAGCAATACTCTTCTTTGTTCCGCCTCTTGCGCCAGCAAAACACAAGCTTCCAGGTACTTCATTTCTAAGGTTGCAATTTCGTTTTGCAAATTCCTAATCAAATTAGGAAGATTACTCATTGTTGGGCTTTCGGCGGTGTCTGTGCATTTGAAAAGAGATTCACATTCGACAACAACCTTGTGCCACGTATCATCGTCAATCGCTCGTCGCAGCTTCTCAACATTTTCGGAATTCTTTACTATTTCCGAAGCAGTGTTGTGTATAAAATGGTAAAGAGCCGTGCCTTCTTTAACCTTGAGATCGGTTATACCCAGAGCATTCGCCAGTTCAGTTATTAGAACTGTTTTGGTCAAACCCAGTCTTGACATTTCGCTCTCCTACGGATTTTTTCAAAATTTCATAAGATTTGGGGCTCATTATAAGGCAATCATTCATCTGCATAATGTTGGGTTTGGTCACAGTTTTATACCCAAATCGTTTTGACCACTTCTTCTGTGTGCGTCTTTTTCTGTGGTGTTTTATAGGTGTGCGGATAATTTCATCAACATAGTCACTTATCACTATCCTCAAACCACTCAGATTACCAAGCATTCCTATCATAGAACTTTGCCTGCTTCGATTTCTATTATAGTGTCTGCGGCCTCTATTACTTCGGGCAAATGTGAAATTAAAATGAATTGATGGCCCAAAGAAGTCAAAGTTTTCAGCATTTCGGGACAACGATCAAGGAGATCACGGCTGACAAACTTAAAGGGTTCATCTCCAATAATTACTTTGCTGTCACCGGACAAGTGGACAAAGGCTACGCGTCCAGCAAAACTAGCAACGTCGATGGGGCCTCCGCCCACAGAGTCTTTAGGTTCAAGTTTTAACCCATCTTTCTCGAAAAGTATGTTGGCTTCCGTAGCATTACGCTTTATCCCTGTTTCAATAACACAGGAGTAAGGATCGGGGAATATATCCGCCTGTGCCATGGAAATAAGATTGGAAATAGTATCAACTACTTCTTTCTGTACTACATCCGCTTGAAATTGAAAGAATTCTCGTGCCTTAGTCAAACCATCAATAGAAAGTGCTACGGCATCAAGAGTTTCCTCCATATTCTGTATTTGCGATTCCACGGCTTCCTGTTGACCTTTGAGGTTTGAGATCCTATCTCTGAGTTCATGGAAAGTCATAATTACTCCAGAAGAGCACTAGCTTTTTCGATAAGCTCTTCCATTTCGGAAGTGAGCCGCTTTACCTCTTCATCGTAGTCGGATAAGAGTTCTTCCGCCTCTTCGATGGTTTCTACTTCGAAAACTTCTTCCAGTTCCTTCATTATGGATTCTTTCTTGCCTTCAAGGTTTGCCTTTTCCAGCTTGGCTTTTTCCAAAGCTTCTTCCAAAGACTTCAACTTTTTAATTGGATCTATCACTCACGGCCTCCATAATGTCGTTTATTATTTCCACTACATGTTCTTCCATTTCACAATTATCATTCACGGCCTTCTTTATTCTATCAGAAAATTGAAGACCTATCAGGTTTGAGTCTTTCAAGCCTTCAGCAAACTTTTCAACGATAATTTTACGCTCTTTCCCTATCGAAACCTCTTCTTCTTTGAAAACATCAAGCTCTATAGGGAAGTATTGTTCTTCGTGCGTGTTGTTGGGTACGTAGGTAATATAAAATTTGGGCTTGTAGTCCTTCTGATCGATATTCTTTCTCATCATAGAACCACACATTACTAAGCGCCTGCTCCTGTAGTTAGTGATGAAGGGTTTATGATTGTCTCCAGCAACAATAAGATTGAACTTATGTGTTTTTAGAAGGATAGACGCCAGCTTGAACCTTTCTTCCCAGAATTCATTTTTCTGATCAACAATCATATCATGAATTGCTAGGATATTATAGGCTTCTGTGTTCTGTATTTCAGGTATTTCTTCCCCGAAACTGCAACCATAAACGTTTATGGGAGCCATTCCATTTTCTCTGTGATCAAATATCTCTTTCGGTGTTGAACACAGATGAGTAATGAGGCCACTGTTTACCAAGGATTCGTAGGGCGTACTCTCGAAATGAGAATGGTACCTTACATCATGCTGGCCCGTTATAGTTAGAAACCTTCCCTGTCCTACGAAACTTTCCCATCTTTTCAGTTCTTTCAAAAGGAAGTTTGTAACCTTATACGTTACAGAATGATGATCAACAATGTCACCGGCACAAATTATGTAGTCTACACCTTCGTCTAAGCAGTAGTCTATAAAATACGAGAACTTGAACATGAAGGTGGCGAAATAATCATCCTTCCTGTTCTTAGGCACTTTTGTTGTACCATGGAGATCACTGAAGTATGCAAACTTAATCATGGTATTTCCTTAATAGCCCCAAAGGATTCTTGAGGGCACGCTTTACTGCAAATTCTTGTGAAGTCATTCCATGAGAAATCAACCAATCCCTTATCAAATGCCTGTGGCAGAACTTGTCGGAACTTTCATAGCAAAGCAAAACAACAGAACCAAGACCGCTGTACACATTGTAAAGATCCATAACGACTTTTGAAACATCCAACTTATTCAGAACTTGTTTTGTGTATGCTTCTTTGAAAAACCCATCATTTACCTGGCCGTTCTTATACACCTTTAACAAATCTTCTGGTGGGAACAGCGGAGGGTAAGAAGCTATATCTAATCCTTTGGGTAGATATCGACATACTGCGATAGGCACCACAGGTACAGGAATCTTTTTCCAGTTTGCAAAATTACAAGTGAATATCATATTTCATCTCCTGCCCTGTTTGATATTGTGTATCATCAATGAAGTTCCGCAGTTCAAAACGCCAAACTACAGAAGGATGACAGAGAATGAAAGATCCGCAGATATCAGCGTCTTCCCTCGGTTCCCAATTTCCACCGTAACGTTTGAGCCACTTTTTCCACAATCTTTTATTGTAAAAACGTTTACGGAATTTGCAAGGACGCACAAAGCAAAAATATTCTGAAGTGAAAACCGGAAGGCCCATAAACTGCAATCCAGAATCCATAGCTGTTTCTCGTTTAACTACCACTTTTTGTTGCAAACGGGACATACCTTATTCTCCTTTTTGAATGCCGCCAAATCATCAATAGCTTTCTTGGCATCGCGTACAGATTGTTTGAAACCAGCGTCATGCCTCTTGAAGTTGGCGAGGCAGCTTCTAAGCTTAGAAGCTCGGTTCTGTAGCTCTGTAAGCTCAGGCAGGGCTGTTTTGGCCTTCTTTATATGCTCGTTTGCCTTTTTTGTATCGCAGCAAGAGCCAAGCTTCGAATTTACAGATTGGAGATTGACAATGTGGTTGTAAAGAATACCACGAATGTCTTTGTACTCAACATAAGAATCCACAGATTCTTTAAGCTCTTGAATAAGATTTCCAAGCTTTCCTATATCAATAATTGGCGTTGCTTCGATTTCTTTCAAAGCAGTAACATGTTTGTACAAGGTGGTGTGGAAATCTTTGAACTCTTCGGCCTCGTTGTGCATTTCTTCAATAACTTTGAGTTGCTTTTCCGCTCTCTTCAAGTTCTTAAAGGCATCTTTGCTTTTAATCAGCTTGCCTAAAAGTTCTTTGGTTGCCGTTTCCTTAGACTTTTCAGCACGAATTCTACTGTTTGTTTCTTTCAGGATATTATCAATTATGGACACACCAGAAAGCTGATTGATTTTCTTGGCCACTTCTCCGGCGGAATCATCTATAAGAAAAGAAGTACCAAATTGTTGCTGGATATTATAGTCACCAAACCCAGATATCTCTTTTACCTCTTCTGGAACATCAGAACGCAAAGCCTTCAGTTCTACAGGTTTTTTACTTTCCCCTTTATAGACTTTGTAATTGTTCTCTGTGTCGGATCGTGATTTTACAATTTTGCCTGTATCAAAAATCAAAGTTACTCGCGTGGGTCCGTTGGAATTATAACGTCTAAACGCCCAACCGCTGGGCCTGTTTTCCAGAACCCAGCGAATGGCACGAATAACACTTGATTTACCTTGATCAGAAGCACCACTTATGACATTTATACCCTCAGAAAATTCAATTTCTGAGTATTCGTGGGCTTGAAAGTTTTCAAGTATCACTTTTTGGAGCATTACATTGTTCCTATCAAATCTTCTCTTTCTTTTACGAAAGAAGGATGCTGCATAGAGCCATCCTTAGTGACCGTTTTATATTCGACTTCAACAATTACGGGAGGGTCTCTAAAGAATGACACACGCTGGGTATCACTGTACCCAATACCCTGCCGTACACGCACACCATTGAAATCAACAATCAGTGCTCCAAGCATACCTTCATACTTGCCCGTACCTTCTTCAACACCGACAACCTTAAGATCGGCAGAGAACCAATCCTTTACCTTGCACCAGAATTTGCTTCTGCGGAATTCGTACTTCTCATCAGCTTTCTTCAGCACAAGACCTTCAAGCTTCCTTTTGAAGACAACATCCAGAAAGTACTTTTTGAAGTCATCAAAGTCATCAAACACAACTTCTTCCGTAAAGGAAGTTTTTGTCAGAACTCCTTCCTTGTGAAGCTCTTCTATCACTTCTTTAAGAATGTAACTTCTTTCTTCCTGTATAAAGGGCAGAGAAGGACAATCGAAAAGCACAAGGCGAAACTTCGAAGGATCCATGTCCTTTATACGGCGAACCTGCCTCATCTGATCTTGAAAATCTTCACCTTCGAAAGTTACTTCACCATCGAGTGTGGGCATTTCTTCAAGATCGTATCTGCGCTGAAGTTCTTTGGCCAGTGTAATAGAATCTTTGTTCAAGATATGAAAGTTTTCGTACAGTTTGCCAGAACGTGAAATGTAGGAAGGTCGAGTAGGAACGGTGTCGATCCAGACACGGACACCGTTGGCCTTAATGGAACCTATAATGTTGTGCCAACCGCCACAAAAAGATACGAACTCGTCAAGTTCTTTTGAAAACGTATCGTATCTGTGGAGGTAGCGAACTGCGAATTCACAAAGCATTGGATTGTGTTCAAACAGGGAAGGGTAGTAAATCTTCCAGGTCCTGAGATTTACACCGCAGCGCAAATCTTTGTTCACAATTCTGCCTACCACTTCACATGTAGCATCATCTTCGCACAGGTTATGAAGCTTGGAAATTTCGGCATTACTCGCACCTTTCTTTTCTGAAAGCATGTGCAGCATATCAAAAATGGCATCATCGTCCGATTTCTTGATAATCTTGGAAGCCTTCTTAGGAAATTTGTTGATGTTGAATGCCTTGCGTGAGTCATACGCATTCATGACCACTTCCTTGAAGTACGGAATATCCAAGGACTGCTCAATGTATTTTTTCTTCTGCTTGGCAGCACGGGTACCAGCAATCTTATCCAAGGCATCAAGAACAGGTTTAAGGCTCATTTTGTTCTCCCCATCTTTAGTATTTTTTGGAAGCGTTCGGCATTGGCCCAGCCAAAAAAGTCATTCAAATTCATTACAATCATTATATGCTTTATGCTTGAATCTTTGTCAGGTGTAATAGTGATATGAGTAGGCACCCGAAGATCAGATATTTTCAACAAAGTGAGAAACATTTGCTTAGGGAAAGCGATAAGTTCCTTTCTGCCGTCTTTCTTGGCAATGATTACAGGCCACTTATCACTTTCACAGGCTTGCTGGTAAAACAATTCAAAGGTCTGGGGAGTGCTTTTACCACTGCGGACGGGCTTGTCAAGAATGTCCA
>JAVETB010000129.1:0-5721 GCA_034006265.1 Syntrophus sp. (in: bacteria)
TTAACCCTAACCCACTATTTTTTCAGGTGTCCGACCAATCTCAATATAAAATCTCTGCTTTTGACAACGCTATTCGTGTAACGTTGCAATCCAGATCCTTTCAAGGATGGACTTTGACGGGACCTTGCGCCGTTTTGCCTCGGGCTTGACAAAAGGGTGGTGTTTCTCTACTGTTCGAATAAGGGATTCCGCGGGAACCACCGAAGGCCTTCAATGCCGTATCCGGGAAGAATCAAGGAAGACAAAAGGAGGATAGCATGGAGTGCAAAAAAGAAAAGAATCTTGAGTCCTGTTCGTGCACGTATTATTCCTGTTCCAGAAAAGGGGTGTGCTGCGATTGCATCCGTTATCACCTTGAAAGCCGTCAGCTTCCCGGCTGCTGCTTTTCCGCGGAGGCGGAATCCACCTATGACCGTTCCTTTGAGCATTTTGCCCGTCTTGTTGGGGAGGGAAAGATTTAATTCTTTTCTCCCGCCTTCATTTTCTCATCTTTGTCCATGACCCTTAAGAGAAATCTAATCCTATGGAGGATGTCGGATTAAGGGATAAAATGGGTAATAATACATAATTGCCTGATTGCATCTTCTTGGGCCTGTGTGTTACATTTCCCCGCGAAAAAGTTGTTTTCGGGGGCAGAGCGTTACGGATCCTGCAGCGAAAAGTATGTTCAGGAGGTGAAGGCCTCCTGGAGGGCTCAGAAAATGCATTGCCGAATGTCCATACCGGCAGCGATCCTCCGGGCAGCAGCCTTTGTAATCCAAGGGGCGGAGCTGTACCTGGCAGGCACTTAAGGCCGGACGGCTTCAGCAAAAGAATTCCTGCAAAAGATCTTTCCTGAGATCAAACACCTCACCCCCCGAACAGGCAGAATCCGGACATGAAAACCCTGCAGCGATTTTCCGGGAAACCGGAAGCCATCCCCGCATCCACATCCTGGCACATTGCCGATCTGGCCGAAGCGTGCGGAAGGCATACATCGTATACACGGCAGTCCTCATCCCGGCTCATGACCCTGCAGAAGCACGCCCTGATGGAGAGCTCGTCTTCCGTGAACCGGAACGACGGCATGAGGGAAAGGGCAAAGCCTCACGGCCAGGCGCTTTCGGTTAAGCGGGTACCGCGCAGGGACGATGAGGCGATTCAAGGGTATCGCAGGGCGCTGGAGCTGATCATCCGGCAGGGGGCAGAGCTGCCCTTCTCGGTGGCCACTCTGCTTCATCTGCACGTGCTTGTCTGCGGAGAAGATTCGCAGGTCAGCGCCCCGGAAGGGCTGGAGGATCTTGTCGGCCTGTGGATGCACTCCCTCCAGGAAAAATGGGTCCACCCCCTCCTTCTGTTGGCGGCTTTCAATCTTGATTTTCTGTGCCTTCACCCATTTCCCGATGGAAACGGCCGGATGTCCCGGCTGCTGCTCAGGCTCCAGAGTTGCCACCTCGGCTACGATGTGGGACGATACATCAGCCTTGAGCGCCTGATCGAGCAGAACAGAAACCGATATCACGAGGCCCTCCAGGAGAGTTCGCGGGGATGGCAGAACGGCAGCCACAACCCATGGCCGTACATCGATTGTCTCCTTTTCATCCTTGAAGCGGCCTACCAGGAACTGGAGAGCCGCCTGAATGCGACACGAGGCGAGAGAGGGGCGAAAACCCGGCGGATCGAAGCGGCCATTCAGGGGTTTACAGGCCCTTTTACCTTTACCGAATTGGAAAAGACCTGTCCCGGGATCAGCCACGATATGGTCAGAAAAGTGCTGCGCGATCTCCGGGATGACGGGTCTGTGGAATGCCTCGGCCGTGGGCCGGGTGTGCAATGGAGATTACGGAAGCGCTGAAAAGGCGCGTGAAAGGAGAAGCGGATGAAAATCCTGGTGACGGGCGGCGCAGGTTACATCGGCAGCCATGTTGTGAAGGCGCTGGGCGAGGAGGGCCATGAGCTGCTCGTCTATGACAATCTTTCCACGGGGCACGACTGGGCGATCCTTTACGGCAAACTGGTAAAAGGGGAGCTGGCGGATTCCAGTGGCTTGGACGAGGCTTTTTCCGCGTTCAAGCCGGAAGCGGTTCTGCACTTTGCCGCATCGATCCAGGTGGAGGAGTCGGTCCGGAAGCCCTTGCGCTACTATCGCAACAATGTTTCCAATTCCCTGAACCTCCTGGATGCCATGGAACGCCATGGGGTCCACAATCTCATCTACTCCTCGACTGCCGCTGTTTACGGCATTCCCGACCGGATGCCCGCCGATGAGACCATGTCCCTGAATCCCATCAATCCCTATGGGACCTCCAAGGTCATGATGGAGACCGTTCTTCGGGATATCGCCTCCGCGGGAAATTTCCGCTACATTGCCCTGCGCTACTTCAACGTAGCCGGCGCGGATGCGCAGAGCCGGATCGGGCAGGCCTATGCGGACGCCACCCACCTCATCACCCGGGCCCTCAAAACCGCCCACGGTGAGCATCCCAAATTGTCCATCTTCGGAACGGATTACCCCACCGCTGATGGAACCTGCATCCGGGACTACATCCACGTGGACGATCTTGCCGATGCCCATATCCGGGCGCTGAACTACCTGGTCGAGACGGGCAGAACGGAGATTATGAACTGCGGTTACGGTCATGGCTTCTCGGTGAAGGAAGTGGTTTCCGTTGCCAAAAAGGTGACGGGGATCGATTTCCCCGTCGAGGAAACGGAACGCCGGGCCGGAGACCCGCCGGAGCTCATAGCGGACAGCACGAAGCTCCGCCGCCTAACCGGCTGGCAGCCCCGCCACGACGATCTGGAGTTCATCATCCAAACCGCCTGGGATTGGGAGTTGAAATACTCGTCCCAGCTCAAGAAAACGACGTGACTTCAGCCGAACCGGACACCCTCCATGATGAAAGAGGAAATCTGCCTTAAATGAAGAAGATCCTGGTCACCGGCGCCGCCGGTTTTATCGGCTACCATCTGTCCCGGCGGCTGCTGACGGAGGGTCATTCCGTCGTCGGCCTGGACAATCTGAACAACTACTATGACGTCCGCTTGAAAAAGGCCCGACTGGCCCGGCTGGCGCCCATCCCGAATTTCCGTTTTATCCGACAGGGTTTGGAAGACCGGGATACGTTGCACGGGCTCTTTGCAAACGAAAAGTTCGAGATCGTTGTCAACCTGGCCGCCCAGCCCGGGGTGCGCTATTCTCTGACCAATCCCTATGCCTACATCGACAGCAATATCGTCGGGGTTATCAATCTCCTGGAGGGATGCCGCCATTCCGGAGTCCGGCATCTGGTCTATGCCTCCTCCAGCTCCGTCTACGGCGCCAATACGGCAATGCCCTTCTCCGTGCACCAGAATGTGGATCATCCCGTTTCCCTCTATGCCGCCACCAAAAAGGCCAATGAGCTGATGGCGCATACGTACTCCAGCCTTTATGAACTGCCCACCACGGGCCTTCGCTTTTTTACGGTGTACGGCCCCTGGGGGCGTCCGGACATGGCCTATTTTCTCTTCACCCGGGCGATTCTGGAAGGCAGACCCATCTCTGTTTTCAATTATGGAAAAATGCAGCGCGACTTCACCTACATCGATGACATTGTCGAGGGTGTTGTGCGGGTGATGGATCGGGTTCCCGAGGGGAATCCGGACTGGAGCGGCGATGATCCCGACCCCGGAACCAGCTATGCACCGTTCAAAGTCTACAACATCGGCAACAACAACCCGGTGGAACTGCTGACCTTTATCGAGGTCCTGGAAAACTGCCTGGGGAAAAAGACCGAAAAGAATTTCCTGCCCCTCCAGGCCGGCGATGTTCCAGCCACCTATGCCGATGTGGACGACCTGGTGCGGGATGTGGGCTTTCAGCCGGCGACCCCCATCGAAGAGGGGCTCCGGCGGTTTGTGGCCTGGTACCGGGAGTATTACAACCAAGGATAAATGGCTGAAGGGAGAAACAAAAGTGAAAGGAACTGCGGATACGTTTAAATGGATCCTGGTGGTTGGCGCCAGGCCGAATTTTATGAAGATAGCTCCTCTGATCCGGGCCATTGCCGCGCACAACAACAAGAACGGCAACAGGATTGAGCCGTTTCTCGTTCATACGGGGCAGCATTACGATGTCCGCATGTCCGATGCCTTTTTCCGCGATCTCCAGTTGCCGGAGCCGGATGTCCACCTGGGGGTCGGGTCGGGAAATCACGGCGAGCAGACGGGTAAGGTCTTAATCGAATTCGAAAAGATCCTGCTTCAGGAACAGCCGGATCTCGTTATCGTGGTGGGGGATGTCAACTCCACCCTGGCCTGCGCCCTTGCGGCTGTCAAACTGCACATTCCCGTGGCCCATGTGGAAGCGGGCCTGCGCAGTTTCGACCGGGATATGCCGGAGGAGATCAACCGGATCGTCACCGATGCCATCTCGGATTTTCTCTTTACTCCGTCACCCGATGGAGATGAACATCTCCTTGGGGAGGGAATCCCAAAAGAAAAGATCTTTCTGGTCGGCAATATCATGATTGACAGCCTTCTGTTCAACCTGGAGCAGGCAAAAAAAACGTCAATCCTCTCTCTCCTGGGACTTTCCAATTCTAACGCCGATGAGAATCCGGCCATGCCGTCGATTCCCTATGCCCTGCTGACGCTTCATCGGCCGGCCAGTGTCGATAACCGTGAAACCTTCAACCGCATTCTGGCGGGTCTGCTCGAAGTGGCCCTTCGCATTCCCGTTATCTTTCCCATGCATCCCCGGACCCGAAAGCAGATGCACACCTTCGGACTGGACGGGAACTTTGTTTTCCACGATGCGTTGCCCGTCGACATGTCATCCTACAGGGATCAGAATGGATTAATGCCGAAAATCCACTGTTTTGAACCTTTCGGTTACCTGGACTTTTTGCAGCTCATGGCCAACGCGAAGGTCGTTCTGACGGATTCCGGGGGCATCCAGGAAGAGACCACCGTCCTCGGCATTCCCTGCGTTACCCTCCGGGATTCAACCGAGCGCCCCATTACCGTCACGGAGGGGACCAATGTCCTGGTCCACGATGATCCGCAGAAAATCGTTGCGGAAGTGAGCCAGGTGCTGGAGGGCCGAAGCCGTAAGGGCAGACGTCCTGATTTGTGGGATGGGCAAACCGCTGAGCGGATTGTAACGACCCTGAGGGAGAAATTATTTTCTGCAATTGGGTGAACCCGTTTTTTTGCACGGTGCCGGCACGGGAAACATTTTCAGGACATCTCCGAAGATCACAGAGATGATGATCAAGTAAACACCAATCACTGAGGAGAGAATGATAAATATGAAATCAACCATACTGGTAACCGGTGGTGCTGGTTTTATCGGCAGCAACCTGGTCCATTACTGTCTGGAGCACAACGATTTTACCCTGATCAATCTGGACAAGCTGACCTATGCGGGTAATCCGGAATCTCTCGGCTCTGTCTCCAATCATCCCCGGCACGTCTTCATCCAGGGAGATATCTGTGATCGGAATCTTTTGAAGAAACTATTCCAATCCTACCAACCCCGGGCCGTGATGCACCTGGCCGCAGAATCCCATGTGGACCGGTCTATTGAAGGGCCGGGCGAATTTATCCAGACCAATATAGTCGGCACGTTCCAGCTTCTGGAAGCGGCGCGGGGATATTGGACAGCCTTGCCGGAAGAAAAGAAAGGGAGCTTTCGCTTTCTGCATATTTCAACCGATGAGGTTTATGGGGCTCTGGGCAGCGAAGGATATTTTACGG
>JAVETB010000022.1:0-34069 GCA_034006265.1 Syntrophus sp. (in: bacteria)
TGGACCTTTCCCTTTGTCCGGGAGGGGTTCAGAAACTGACCATTTGATCGTAAATTACACGAATGTAGTGCCACTTGCCGTTTTTTGTTAAGATATCATCTTGTATTTATTGAAACATTTTTCAGTATTGTTAAAGATGGGCCAGGGGTTTCAGCAGGCAGCAGCGGGTTTATATGCCATGCCGTCGTCAGGGGATCATGCCTCCCCCTCCCTTGCCGGCTCTGAGGATGGAAAGATAACAGGCTAATCCCTTGAGGACGAACACATAACGGGTGAGAGGAACCGATGATGAAAGTGATGGTGATGGCAGCACCCCCCGCTGGAGACGAAAAACGAAATCTGGATACAGACCGCTTCATTCACACGGCCCTGAGTTCGCTCGGGGAGGGAATGGAGGAGGCATTGGACGGCCATGCCAGGGAAGATGTCCTGTTGGTCCTGGTGGATGGCGGCAGCGATAAGCTCCAGGATATGGCCAACCGCATCAAGGCGAGTCTTGAAATCTCATGAACGAAGAAAAGGATTCTGCCGCACTGAAATGACCCAAACTTCATCAGGTCAATCTAACGGCAGGTTCCGGATTTACTGAGGCGATTGCCCCCTGAAACAGACCGGGCGTGGCCGGTCTACGCGGCGTCAGTCCAGAAGGCAAGACGGAACAGATGAATCCCTGTCAGCCCCTCGATGAACGGAAACGGTTCACAGGGGCTTTTTTATGCCCGGAAAGGCTCGGCCCAGAAATTTCAGGATACCGGCAGGATGACGTAACCTTTCCCTCTGGGATGCATGCAATTTAACCCATGGATCAAGCCGGACATTCGGGAACAATTGTTTGCTTCTTTGGGCATAATTTTCTAAATTGCAACACGTGGTGCTTGAAAGAGTGGCGACAGAAGCCTGCTGGTCTTTCGCTTCGCAAAAGCGCACTGTTCCGGCCATCTGCCAGGAACGAGCAGCTCCACAAGGCTGCCTCCCAGGACAGGATCACCAAACAGCCGGGAGAAGAACGACAAAAAGGAGAAGCTGAACAGAAAGGGGAAGAATCATGGACAAGGACCTTTTCAAGGCATACCGATTATTTTTGAAGGACAGCATCCGCAAGGTTGTCGATTTTTCCCAGACCGACCAGAATAGAGGCATCAAACCGCCCCCCGTGGAAAAGCCCTTTGCAGAGGATGCCGTACGAGTCGACCTTCCGCGAAACGTGCAATTCGGGAAAATCGGACATATCGATCTGGCGGCGGCAATCGGAAACCGGCAAAGCCGCAGGACCTATCGCCGCGTGCCTCTTTCCCTCGATGAGATGTCCTTCCTGCTCTGGGCAACCCAGGGGATCAAGGAGAAACTCGATCCCGGCCACGCCTTGAGAACCGTGCCTTCCGCAGGATGCCGCCATGCCCTGGAAACCTACCTGGTCATTCTCAATGTCTCGGAGATGGAACAGGGCGTTTATCGTTATCTTCCCCTGGAGCATCAGCTCCTCCTTGAGTTTACCGAAAAGAACCTGGAGCGGAAAATCGTTCGTGCCGCCCTGGATCAGCCCTATCCGGGCGAGGCTGCCGTCACCTTTGTCTGGACGGCCGTCCCCTATCGGATGGAATGGCGCTACGGACTCGCCGCCCACAAGGTCATTGCTCTTGACGCCGGTCATGTCTGCCAGAATCTCTATCTTGCCTGTGAAGCCATCAACGCAGGAGCCTGTGCGATCGGCGCTTACGACCAGAGTCGAATGGACAAGCTGCTCCGGATGGACGGCGAAGAAGAATTTGCGATCTATCTGGCTTCCGTGGGCAAGAGGAATTGATCCGATCATGAAAACAAAGGGGCATTGCATCGATTTTTTCTAAAGAGGCATGAACTTTATGGCAGGAATAAGGACGGAAGAAGACCCCCTGGGAACCCTCGAACTTCCCGCGAACGGCTGCCGGGGCATCCACGCCCAAAGAGCGCTGGGCTATCGGAAGGAAACATCCTATCCGGATTGAGACCCGTTCCTGTGGACTTATGGAGTTTGTTTCACCGTCATCCCGGTCAGCCCCCGGGAAAATGCCGATCAAAAACAGGTTGACAGGATGTTGCCGTTATATAGGATAAGAAAAAGTCGTTTTTCTTTTCTGTAATACGGCTCTCTCTTTGGATACCTGAGGGGAAGGATGGCGTTCTAACCTCGAGGGGGATGAAATATCTTTAGGAAATGCATCTGAAACCTCCCGATTTCGGAAAGACGGATTTGCAGGGGGCAGGAGGATGAGGATACGATCCGGCATCTGCGGACTAGAGAGGTTTGATTTCCTTCGGGGCTCAAACCTCTTTTTTATGGAAAAATTCCATGAACAGAAGAATCGGCACCGTCAGTATCATCATTACTCAGCGGTCCGCACAGGCCGCTTCGGTCAACAGGATTCTGTCCGAATACGGCGACATCATCATCGGGAGGATGGGCCTGCCCCACCCTCCTTCCGGGCTGCACATCCTGTCGCTCATTGTTCATGGCACCACGGACGAGATCGGAGCCATGACGGGAAAACTGGGGGCCCTGGCAGGCATCAAGGTCAAATCAGCGCTTCAGAAAACCTCATAACATCGAAAGGAATGATTT
Source organism: Syntrophus sp. (in: bacteria) (assembly GCA_034006265.1). Taxonomy (GTDB): domain Bacteria; phylum Desulfobacterota; class Syntrophia; order Syntrophales; family Syntrophaceae; genus Syntrophus. The sequence continues at coordinate 2,600 of JAVETB010000022.1, forward strand.
CATGAAAGATTTCATAAAAGATGGGGAAATTGAGGATCTGCTGGTAAAAGCGGAATCCCCCGATCAAAAGCACGTTCTTGACATCATTGAGAAATCAAAAGAATTAAAGGGGTTGACGGTGGAAGAGACGGCGGTTCTTCTGCAAACCGAGGACCCGGAGCTGCTCCAGGCGATTTTCGAAACGGCCAAGGAAATCAAGCAGAGCATATACGGCAATCGTCTCGTTCTGTTTGCACCCCTGTATATCGCCAACTACTGTTCAAACAACTGCCTGTACTGCGGCTTCCGCAGAGACAACCAGGATCTCAACCGGGTCGCCCTCACCATGGATCAGATCGCGGAAGAAGTCCGGGCAATCGAACGAGAGGGCCATAAACGCCTTCTGATGCTCTGCGGGGAACATCCCAGCCGTTCCAGCCTTGATTATTTTCTCGAGGCCATTGAGACAGCCTACGCCACCCGTACCGACGAGGGTGGCGAAATCCGGCGGATCAACGTGGAGATCGCCCCCATGAGTGCACCCGACTTCAGGCGTTTGAAGGCGGCCAGCATCGGAACCTATGTGCTCTTTCAGGAAACCTATCATCACGAAACCTACAAGACCATGCATCCCAGCGGCCCCAAGGCCGATTTCACCTGGCGGCTCACGGCGATGCACCGGGCGCAGGAAGGGGGGATCGATGACGTCGGGATAGGCGCCCTTTTCGGATTGTACGATTACCGCTACGAAGTCCTGGGACTTCTCATTCATGCCCGGACCCTGGAGGCGGACTGCGGCGTCGGCCCCCACACCATTTCCATTCCCAGGCTGGAACCCGCTTTTAATGCCCCGGCCGCCATTTCCCCACCCTGCCCGGTCAGCGATGATGAGTTTAAAAAGCTAGTGGCCATCATCCGGATGGCGGTTCCTTATACCGGGATGATCCTGAGCACGCGGGAGTCGCCTGAAATCAGGACATCAGTCTTTGAGCTGGGGATCTCTCAGATCAGTGCGGGTTCGAGAACAAATCCCGGGGGCTACACGAAGGATTCCAGTGAGAATTTCCGCGCCGCGCAGTTCAATCTCGGAGACACGAGAACGGCGGACGAGGTCATCCATGACATCACGATCAGGGGACATATCCCAAGCTTCTGTACAGCCTGTTACCGCCTCGGACGGACGGGCCGGGATTTCATGGACCTGGCCAAACCCGGCCTGATTCAGCACTTCTGCCGCAGCAACGCCATGATGACCTTCAAGGAATATCTCGTGGATTACGCCTCCCCCAGAACCCGGGAGGTGGGAGAGCGCCTGCTGGCCGAGCTTCTGGCGGATACCGAAAAGCCGGAAACGCGGCGGATTCTTGAGGAACGTCTCGAAAGAATCGAACAGGGCGAACGTGACCTCTTCATATGAGCGCTCTTTCCCTTCGCGGCGGCTCGGGCATAAGAAACCGATGACGTTGACCTCAAAGACGGAAGCATGCCTGGAACGGCTTCAGGAAGCGGGTCCTCCCCGGCGGGAGGATCTGATCTCCCTTCTTTCCCTGCGGGATGAGAAAGCCCTGCAGCCGCTTTTTTTTGCGGCCGATGCCCGAAGAAAAAAAACCGTCGGAGATATCGTTCATGTTCGCGGCATCGTTGAGTTTTCGAATCATTGTGAGCGGAACTGCCTGTACTGCGGCCTGCGGCGGGCAAACCGGCAGTTGAAGCGCTACCGGATGACCGATCGGGAGATCCTGGAAGCGGCTTTTGCCGTCAAGAGGGCGAACATCGCGACGCTGGTTCTGCAATCCGGAGAAGACCTCTTTTACGACGCGGAAAAGCTCTGCCGCCTGATCGAATCCATCAAAAGGGAAACCGGCCTGATCATCACCCTTTCCCTTGGGGAACGGCAGCGGGAAGAATACCAGGCATTCCGGCAAGCCGGGGCCGACCGCTATCTGCTCAAGCACGAAACGGCTTCGCCGTCACTGTACCACCGTCTTCGCCCCGGTTCCCGGCTGGAAAACAGGCTGATGTGCCTGGGGTGGCTCAACGACCTGGGCTTTCAAACGGGTTCGGGAAATATGGTGGGGCTGCCCGGTCAGGATGCCTCCGTTCTGGCTGACGACATTGCCCTGATCAACTCCTTGAATGCGGATATGGCGGGGATCGGCCCCTTCCTCCCTCATCCGCAGACGCCTCTATCCCCCTGCCCCCCCGGGGAGGTTTTGCCGGTTCTGACCGTCTTGGCGCTTGTCCGGCTGACCCGTCCGGCCATTCACCTTCCCGCCACCACCGCCATGTCCGTCCTTCATCCCGAGGGGCGCTTGAAGGCCCTTGCCTCTGGCGCCAACGTGTTCATGCCGGATTTTACCCCGCCGGCATACCGCCGCCTCTATGATCTCTATCCCGGCCGATCGGTCGATTCTGAAGACCCCTTATCCATCCTGAACCTCCTGGAAAAAGAGTTGAACCGTTACGGCCGCACGATTCTTCCACAAATACAACAAACTCTGAAGGCATAGCGAGCATTCATTTCCACGCCAAGACATGTAATGATAATTTGCAAATAATCTGTCTTGACAAGAGCTCCATATTCGATCATATTTCGCGTTGTTTTATTTAGCATAAAAAATCAGTATCAGGAGGCTTCATGAAAATTATTATCGACGGAAAGGAAATCGAGTTTAGCCCCGGACAGACGATCTACCAGGTAGCCAAGTCCGCCGGTATCCATATCCCCGTATTGTGCCACCAGGAACAGGTCAAGCCCGTTGGCGCCTGCCGCGTATGTGTGGTAGAGATTGAGGGAGCGCGCTCCTTGATGGCCTCCTGTTCGATGCCCGCGGGCGACGGGATGGTTGTGTCCACGAATACCGAGCGGGTGCGGAACGCCCGCAGGATCATCGTGGAGATGCTCATGACCCAGGGCCACCACAACTGCATCACCTGCGAATCGAGCGGTGACTGCGTTCTGCAGGACCTGGCCTATGAGCTCGGCCTTGACGCCCCGCGCTTCGATGGGCCTGCGACCCTCCTTCCCGGTGAAACAGGCAATGAAATGATCGGGCGCGACATGAACAAGTGCGTCCTCTGCGGCCTTTGCGTAAGGGCCTGTAACGAGATCCAGGTCAATCTGGTCCTCGATTATATCGGCAGAGGATCGGACTCCAAGGTCGGACCTCCCTTCGGCCAGCGTTATGAAGAATCGAACTGTGTCTTTTGCGGGGAATGCCTGCGTATTTGCCCTGTTGGAGCCCTGTACGAAAAGCAGGGGCGTTTCCAGGGCCGAACCAGGGACCTGGAAAAGGTCCGGACCACCTGCAGCTACTGCGGGGTCGGCTGCCAGATGGATGTCCGCGTCAAGAATGACAAAATCGTCAAGGTAACCACGGACCGTGAAGGGATGCCCGCGCCGAATTTCGGCAGCCTTTGCATCAAGGGGCGGTTCGGTTACGATTATGTGCACCATCCCGAACGTTTGACCAAGCCTTTGATTCGAAGGGATGGAGAGCTGAAGGAGGCCTCCTGGGACGAGGCCGCCGGTTTTGTGGCTGAAAAACTGGCTTCGATCAAACAGGCTCACGGGGCCGACGCCATCGCGGGGCTGTCATCGGCGCGCTGCACCAACGAAGAGAATTACCTGTTCCAGAAGTTCCTCCGCGCGGTGGTCGGCACCAACAATGTGGACCATTGCGCCCGTCTCTGACACAGCTCCACAGTGGCCGGTCTGGCCGCTGCCTTCGGTTCCGGAGCCATGACCAACTCGATCACCGACCTGGGCGAAAGCGACTGCTTTCTGATCACGGGGTCCAATACCACAGAGACTCATCCTGTCATTGCAACCGTCGTCAAACGCGCGATAACCCAGCGGGGCGCGAAGCTCATCCTGGCCGATCCGCGCAACATCGAACTGGCTAAGTTCGCCACCGTTCACCTGCGCCAGAAACCGGGGACGGATATCGCCTGGATCAACGGCCTGATGAACATCATCATCGCCGAGGATCTCCTGGATAGTAAATTCGTTTCCGAGCGCACCGAGAATTTTGAGGCCGTCAAAGATGCCGTTAAGAAATACACCCCCGAGTATGTCGAAAGCATTACATCCATACCCGGAAAGGATCTCATCGAAGCCGCCCGGCTCTATGCAAAGGCAGGGGCCGCTTCCATCCTTTACGCCATGGGCATCACACAGCACATAACCGGCACGGATGCGGTGAAATCCCTGGCCAATCTGGCCATGCTCACAGGCAATATCGGAAGGCCCGGCACAGGGGTCAATCCCCTACGCGGCCAGAATAACGTTCAGGGAGCCTGTGACATGGGTTGCCTGCCCGGCAATTTCACCGCGTATCTGCAAGTGGCCAACGAGGAACACCGCAGGAAATTCGAGGATGCCTGGGGGATGGCACTGAACCCCAACCCTGGACTTACCATTCCCAAAATCATCGAAGGGGCGGGAACAGGCACCATCAAAGCTCTCCTGGTCATGGGCGAAAATCCCATGATGTCCGATCCTGACCTGTCCCATGTTGAACATTGCCTGTCGAAGCTGGATCTGCTGGTCGTACAGGACATCTTCCTCAACGAAACGGCTTTGCTGGCCGATGTCGTTCTGCCCTCACACACATGGGCCGAAAAGGAAGGCACGTTCACCAATACCGAACGACGGGTGCAGATGGTGCGCAAGGCCGTCAGCGCTCCAGGTGAGGCCAGGAATGACTGGGAAATCCTGACCCTCCTGGCGAACAGAATGGGAGCCGGCTGGAACTACTCGAAAGCAAAAGATATCATGGATGAAATCAACCATGTGACCGCCTCGTACAAGGGCATCACCTACGAACGCATCGCCGGGACCGGAATTCACTGGCCCTGTCCCACCCTCGATCATCCCGGCACTCCCATCCTGCACGGAACCACCTTCACGAGAGGAAAGGGCCTCTTCTCGGTCACTGAATACGTTCCGGCCGCCGAGCAGACGGATGAGCAGTTCCCCTTCTTACTGACAACGGGCCGCATCCTGTACCAATACCACACCGCCACCATGAGCCGGCGCTCTCTGGGGCTTGTCTCCCGGACACCGGAGGCCTTTGTGGAAATACACTCCTCTGACGCAAAAGAGCTTGGAATCAAGCCGGGTGACAAGATCGAAGTGTCCTCGCGAAGAGGTTCGATTACGCTCAAAGCTGACGTCGGAAAGCGCGTTGATAAAGGTGTGGTCTTTATTCCCTTCCATTACAGTGAAGCCGCTGTCAACCGACTGACCATCGCAGCCCTCGACCCGGTAGCCAATATACCGGAGTACAAGGTCTGCGCCGTTAAGCTTAGGAAATTCGCTTAATAAAAAGCTTATCTTCCCCTGTAAGGTATTCAGGATCGAGACGATCATGATCGTTTATCCCCTGAATACCTTACGTTTTTCCCTTGTTGTGCCCTGTTGGAGACACCCTTGTCATCAGAGGAAATTTTTTCCTTGAATTAATTTTCATTTGCCTATAAATGGGGGGGCGTATTTTAGAGGGGGGAATTTTATATTGATTCAAGGAGGTATTAATAGGTGAGTAACGAAAATTTAGAGAGTAAGCGTTGGATCATTGCCGGAGCTGCCATCGTCATGCAGTTGTGTCTAGGTACTGTCTATGCCTGGTCAGTCTTCAAAAAGCCTCTCATGTCCGTTCACGGATGGAGTGAACCGAGCACCCAGGCAACCATGATGATTCTGATGGCTATGATCGGCATCTCTGCTGCATTCGGCGGCATGCTGGTGGACAAGAAGGGGCCGAAATTTGTCGCAACGATCGGCGGCATCCTTTTCGGCATTGGAACCCTGATAGCCGGCTACGCCGACCAGGTGGGGAGTCTTCCCCTTCTGTGGCTCGGCTTTGGTGTCATAGCCGGTCTGGGCAACGGTTTCGGCTATGTGACCCCGATCGCCACCCTCATCCGCTGGTTTCCTGACAAGCGGGGGCTGGTCACGGGGCTGGCCGTCATGGGCTTCGGCGCCGGCGCGTTTTTCATGGGAAAAATCGCCCCCGGTATGATCCTCTCCATGGGAATGGCTAAAACGTTCTACATCTGGGGTGTTATCTTCCTGATTGCCGTAACAGGCGCCGCCCAGTTCTACAAGAATCCGCCCGCAGGATGGCTGCCCAAGGGATTTTCTCCTACAGCCGGAGGCGGTGTTTCCGCGGCCGATTCCTTCACCTTCAACCAGGCCCTTAAAACTCCCCAGTGGTATTTGCTTTGGGGAATGCTGTTCCTGAACGTCTCTGCCGGACTGGGACTGATTTCCCAACTGTCCCCCTTGGCGCAGGATGTCATTAAAAAGGCGACGCCCGGGATCACCCCCGAAGCGCTGGCCGTTGCCGGTGGTTCCATTGTCGCGATTTCAGCCATTTTCAACGGCTTGGGCCGTCTCTTCTGGGCCTGGACCTCCGATCTGATCGGGAGGAAAGGGGTCTTCATGACCATGTTCGCCACCCAGGCGGCTCTTTATGTTTACCTGCCGCAGATTGCCAATGTGACGATGTATACGATTGCCGCCTGCTACCTTCTTGCCTGTTACGGCGGCGGATTTGCAACCATGCCCGCCTTTGCCGCGGACTCCTTTGGACCCGCCAATATCGGTAGAATCTATGGTATGATGCTGACGGCATGGGGTTGCGCCGGCGTTGCCGGACCGCTCGTTTTCTCAATCCCTGCGATCAAGCCGGTCGCACTTTATGTGGCCGCAGGTCTTTTGATTGCCGGTTTTGTTCTGGCACTGATCTACAAGAAGCCTGAAAAGGCCTAAGGAAACCCTTCATCAAGGAAATATCTTAAAAGAAGGGCGCCGTTGAAAGAGATAAACGGCGCCCTTCTTTGCGTTATCGTCCTGTCCACTTATCTTGTACCGGTCATCCTGCGTTTTCCCCGGCCTTCATGGCTCCTCGTTAACACCCACCAGGGGAAGCTCCTTGTCAAGGGAGAAATATACAAGGAACCTCTTGCGAGCTTTATTGCTCTCAGAATCCTGGCGATATTTCCGTCTTGACAGGGATTCAATCTTGTCCGGATCGGACTCTTCGCTTGTCTTCAGGAGATACAGCCGCTTTCCTTTCCAGGTCTGACCGGCCTCAATAAACAGATAGACGGCATGCGGATTGGATTGAAGATTCTGGTGCGTCAAGCGGTCGGCTGTTATAAAGGCAATCTGTCCATCCTCCAGAATGTGTGGTCTGCTGTATATCGCTGCATCGACTTTTCCGGCTGAGTCCGCCGTAGCCAGGATTCCCGTTCCCTCCGTCTGATCGAAATAAGCTTTCAGATCCATGGTGTTCCTTCCTTTCTGGTCTGTGTACAACTGTTGGTTGTTATGGTCTCAACCCTCTTGCGCCGCATCCCGCGCAACGCGATCCATCCCCGGTGGTGCTGATTCAACCTCTGTTCGAGTGAATCTCCTCCATCAGCAGCAATAATACTAATCATTATTCCAAAAAAATAAATCCCGTGCCTTTAAAAAGTGAACAGAAATTTACCCTATTTTTCAGCGTGCTGTCTTGCTCAGAAACGAAAACGGAAGAAAACAAAATTCTTGACAGCTGCCGTCGAGATGCCGTAGCAAAAGATCAGAAACAGACGAGGAATTGGAAATGGCTGACATTAAAAGTACGCTGGATCTGATCATGGAAAGGACGAAAGGGCTGACCATGACGGAGAAAGAAAAAAGGGCCTTGCATTCCCGTGAACTCGGAGGCAAAGTTAAGGGACGGGTGCAGAAATGCATCGATGGGACCCTGAATCTTGCACGCCTCAAGGAGGAAATAAAACAGGAAAAGGCCAAAGAGCCCGAGCTGCTACCTGTCCTCATGAAGGAGCTTCTTGACAGGGTCGATCCAGACGGCAACAGCGAGTTGGTTTTCCAAATGATGGAAAGCATTCTTCATCGTGATGTCGCCCCCCTGCGGGAGCTGGTCGACGGATACCGAACCGAACTCAGTAAAAAAGAGCGGGAGCTGGCGGCAAGGGCAACAAGCGATCTGACGCTACAAGGCATTTCCGGGTCAGCGGTGGTTCCGAACCTTGATCGGGATCCCCGGTGGATAAAGGATCGGGAGCAGTTAAAAAACCGTTACATTCAGAAAATCCGGTCGGCGGTAGCACGCTAAAGATAGCTGAACCAGAAGGATTCAATTCTTTCAAAATTTCTTCGGACCGCTTCCCGGCCGACAACAACGTTGCCATGCCCCGGAAGAAGGACCTCAACGTCCAATTGGCTGATTCGTATGAGACTCTCCTTCATCAGTTTTCCGTCTCCACCGGGAAGGTCGGTTGTGCCGATTCCATCTTCAAAGGCCACGTCCCCGCAAAAGAGGACTTTCTTTTCCGGCCAGTAAAGGCACAGCGAACCGGGTGAATGTCCCGGCGTAACAAGAACCTGAAGCCGCACCCGGCCGATGTCCAGCTCCCCCGCCTGCAATAGAATGTCCGGCTCCGGCACAGGAAAGGAAAGGCTCGCCAGTTTGGTGAAATACAGAAAATCTTCCTGGCCCATCATGGAAAGAGTCGGCTTTCGGAACATCGTCATGGCATCGAGATGATCGGGATGTCCATGAGTCGCGAGAACCACATCAATCTGACCGGTTGAGAGGTTTAAGGCTGAAAGGCCCCGCCGCACCTCACCGAAGAGATGGCGGTACCCCGGGTCAATAAGGATCGTTTTGTCTCCGAGAATTAAAAAAGTGTTGCTGTTGTTCTCTCTGTTGCTTTCCCAAAGGAAGGCATAGAGATCTTCCTGGATTTTTGTCAGCATCGACTGTTTTTTCCTTCATTAAAATGTGATTTCCAGCTTCAATTCCGGCTCAAAGATCTCACCGAGATATTGCAATCTCCTCCTTGAAGGTATATCCGAAAAACCCGAAGTCAAAGCCTCCAACATTTCCAGGCGGCTTCTTTCCTCCGTCCTTCCGCCGATGTCGCGCGTGGGACCGGGATTATCAAGAGTGGAGAGGGAGAGAGAAAAAAAGCTCCAGCTGTTGATGTCCCTCGATTGCCGTTTTTTTCCGCTTTGCTCCCCTTCCTGAGGGGATAACGGCGGAAAAATCCCGAAATCCGGAATATCCATGGGCGGGAAAAGATGTTGCAGCCGATCATTTTCCTGGATGGGAGAGCTCAGCAACAGATCGCCTCTGATCTGGAAAGGGCTCCTGGGGACAAAAATCCCCTGTGCATAGCAGTTCCAGGCGGGCAGATGCAACAGGAAGAAAATCGCCACGAGCGTTGGAACCGCCCCAATCCATTTCCGGTGCGTCTTCATCTGCGCCCTTCTTTTCCATATCCTAGAAAAAAGAGGATTCTCTGGGTAATTTGAGAGACTGATTGGCGTACAACGGATCGTTCAATTTCATCTTGTTCAAAGAAAGAAGGACGTTGATCGGTGTTTTATGCTTGCGGGCGATTGTATCCAGGGTATCCCCCCGCTTTACCCTGTAGGTGATATGGCGGGTTGATTTCGAACTGGTGCGGGTTGCCTCCGCTGATGGGAGAGTTCCCCCCTCCTGGGATTCGGCAATCGTCGCGGTTTCGGGAATCTTAATTTTCGTTCCCGCCAGAAGAGCATCGCTGATCTTCATGCGGTTGTACCTGCAAAGCTCCGCCACGGTCGTACGGTGCTCCCTGGCGATGGAGCCCAGGCTGTCTCCCCGCTGAACCTCGTATGAAGATGTTGAAGATGCGCCTCGAAGGGAGTTCCGGGTTCTTGCGATTTTCACTGCCCTGTCTGCGGAACCGCCATCAGGAACGCTGCCGTCATTGCCATCGTCGTTCACCTTGATCATGTTTCCGGCATACAGGGGATCCTTCCAGGTTCGTCCGTTCAACTTCAGCAGGTTGTCCGGCGTTGTTCGGTAACGTCGGGCAATGGCAGCCAGAGTTTCGCCTCTCTTGATCTTATGGAAGACGCTCCCCTGCCCTGCCGGTTCAGAAACCCTTGATAAACTGGGACTCTTTAATTCCCTTTTCACGGCCTCCCCCGAGGTCTCGGAGGGGGCTGATTGTGCGATCTTCAGTCGCTTTCCTGCAAGCAGTGGATCTGAAATCCGAATCGAGTTCAATCGCGCCAATTCGGAAAGGGACATCTCGTAGCGGAGGGCGATCTTCAGCAGGGTTTCCCCTCTCTTCACTCTATGGAACTGAACGGAGGAAGCATTTGGCCCCTTCGCCTTACCGGAAGAAGATCTCGTAGCCGATGAGGCGGCGATTGCCACGCCCTTTTTCCCAGCTCCGGCTCCCCGCTCATGACGGACCAGTACGGCGGGTGATGCCGGTGGCGTCAGGGGCAGTGACGGTTCAAATTCCAGGATCGCTTTTCCCACGGTTTCCGCTACCCTTGATTGAAAAACCGGATCTTTCAGCCATTCTTCCTCTTCCATGTTGGAAATGTAAGCCGTTTCTACAAGAACCGAAGGTATTTCGGGAAGCTTCAATACCCGCAGTTGGGCTTCCTGCACGGTCTTGAATTTCACATGGCCCACCCTCTCAAGGTGATTCAACACCAAAGTTCCAAAGTTTTTTGACATGTTCCGGGTATTGGTCTGACACATATTCAGGATGATGGGATCAGAAGCTTCATGGAAATCGCCGTTTGGGGAACCACCGACCATGTCGGCAAGGTTTTCCTTGTTTGCCAGAATCCTGGCTGCCGCGCTGCTCGCCCCGTCCACGGAAAGAGAGTAGACGGAACTGCCCCGCGCGTCCCTGTTCGCAGCGGCATCAGCGTGAATGCTGATAAACATCGCCGCGCCGTATTCCCGTGCGATCTTCAACCGTTTTTTAAAGGGGACATAGTAATCGCCGTCACGGGTCAAGAAGGCGCGATAACCCGGTTGCTGGTTTAAATGGGTCCTGAGTTTCCTGCTGATCTCCAGAACGACATCCTTCTCATAGGTTCCCCCCTGGCCGATAGCCCCCGGATCATCCCCGCCATGTCCCGGATCGATCACGATAATTCGATCTCTCTGCTGCTGCCTGGCCTCAGCTCTCTCCTCCAACTCCTTTTTTTCTATATCCGGAAATTCGATGTCGATAACGATGCGATACGGTTTGTCTTTAACCTTCTTTAAATTGAAAACCGTTGTTTTTACTTTTTTATCTAGGAAAAAATCCACTTTATGCCGATATTTGCTGATAGATTCGTGCTGTATTTTTTCAATGCCCTTTTTATTCAAAAGGATGGAATTCGGGATGGACTCCTGTACCTCGCAGTTGCGGAAGTAAAGAGACAAAACCTGCCCCTTTTTCAACATCTTATAACGTGTTCTTTCGCAGGTATCAATGACTATCCGGGTATGGTCGGGCGCCACCCAGTGGCGGATATTGAGTATGGTATTGGCGGCCAGGACATCAGGGGGGAGAAGGCAGCACAGGCTCATCACCAGCCAGATAGCAGCCATCAGTCTTCCTGATGTGCGGACAAAAAGATGTGGATCTGTCATCATCCCTCCAAGCAAGCCCACAATCTGCTCATGTTATGGTGCGGAACAGGAATTTTTGATGATACTTACGCGATATTCAACTCTGTTATTTCTGATAATTTCTTATATATTCAAAATTAACGCCACACTAAATATGACAATTAGCAGAATTCATCCATGATTTCAACCCATTCCCCTGAAAAAAAACTTTAAAATTTGACTTTTATCCCAGGAACCTTGATGGAGGTTGTCTTTCGTGAAACCGCCTGTAAAATATGACCTTGACAGATGCAGGGAAAAATGCCAGAAAAGTGCCTCCTATTTTGTCTGTCTTTACCATAAGATGGATCGTACGAATTTAAAGAAGTCACAGGGGCGATTAGCTCAGTAGGATAGAGCGTTGGTCTCCGGAACCAAAGGCCGCGCGTTCGAATCGCGCATCGCCCACCATAAAATCAAGGGGTTAACGAAATATCGTTAGCTCCTTTTTCTTTAAGGTGCAACCTATCTGCTATAACCAAAGCTAAATTAATAGGAAACCGATGCAAAGACGTTGATCCCTGAGTCTCCGTCGCCGGGCATGGAACTGGTGCGGGGTGGTAAGGTTGTTTTTATTTTGAATTGTCTTCGGCATAACGAAAGACTTCTTTTGCCCATTTCCCTGACCATTCTCCAAATGGACGTATTAGCTCAACGAGTTGACGACCATGGTTCGTCAATTGATAGCCATGGATTGTTCGCTCAGCGATATCGGCTTTTCGTAGTTCCTTTATTCGATTGTTTAGAATGGTTGGGGATATGGATTCGCACTTTTCTTGAAGTTCTCTGAAAGTATATGGGCCGTTTTGCAGTTGCCATACAACTCCCATAGCCCATGTTCTCCCAAGTAAATCAAACAGTGCCATGATCGGGATCCCTGTTTTAGAACCTCTCACGGGTTTTCCTGGAATTGGAATTGACATGTTCACTCCTGTAATGACTTTTATCAAAATATAGGGGACGTCCTTTCCTGTTAAAAAAGGACGTCCCCTATATTACGCGCATTTAATATTCTTTCGGTCAGCGCATTTCCCCCCATAGTTTTGGCCTCCAAGCCCATCTTCTTTGATTGGACCCAGTTATCCATTTAATGGGGTGAACCGGCATACCGTGAAACAAGGCCCATTATGCTTGCTGAAAAAACTGAACACTCAGGCCATTCGGATCTTTGATAAAGAAAAATCTTTCCCCACCAGGAGTTTCAATTGGTCCAGCGTGGACAGGAATGTTGTGACTTTTTACCGTCTCCAGCATGGCATCAACAGAATCGACAGCAAAACCAAGAGAGATGAATTCATTGTAGCTGACCGTGCTCTGGTTGCTATCCGCCAGGAGTTCAACCAGGGTTTCATGTGCCACGCCGTTACCCATAAACGCTATTTCCACTCCCGGTCCCGCAGGGAAACGATGCACCACGCGGAGTCCCACCAGGTTGGAATAAAATGCGATCGATTCATCCAAATTTTTTACATAGACTGTTGTCCATAAAAACTTCATGTTTATCCTCCTTGAGCGTATAGATGTTCTACCGTTAATATACACTAGTGTTTGTGTAGCATGCTATGCTTTGTGTAGCATCGAGTCTTCTGATTGTCAAGGTGATTTTAAAAAATCTTTATCCATTTTGACATGATTGGAACTTGTATGATTGACGTGAAATGACGTATACCATGGATCTCGGATACGGCAGAGGCCTATCGTCTTCCGGCCACCCTGGAAGGCAGAAAAAACGGCCCTGCCTGTGCAGGGTTTCCGGGAAGCGTCCCTTTTGGATTGATGCCAACGCCTGGGTGTCCAGCTTCTCTGAATATCTTACGACAGGTTCAGAATCATAGTTTTCCCGAACGGTAAAGAGAATGGAGCGGGAGCTGAAAACAGTTGGCATCATGATTGACATGTACTGCCGGCATTTCCATGGGTCGGATCAACGCTGCGGGGACTGTGAGGAACTGTTTGAATATGCCGCACAGAGATATCTCAGATGCCCCTTCGGCAAGGACAAACCGGTGTGCGCGAAATGCAGGATCCACTGCTATCAACCGGAAATGAGGGATAAAATCAGAGCGGTCATGAAATTTTCGGGGCCGAGGATGATCTTCTTCCATCCGATCCTTGCAATGAGGCACCTGATAGCAGCACAGCAAGAGCCGCCGGATTCAGCAGGAACGAAAAAATCAGATCCCCCGAATAATGCATGATTTGCATGAGGACGGGCTTGGGTTGACCATCCCCCTCCCCTTCCATCTTCTCACGATTCAGATGGGTCAAGGCTCGCACAGGCATTTTTTCAATACCTGCACGTTTAGCGGCGGCCATCAACGGACATTCTCTTTCAGAACAGCGCTCTCATGCCGGAGTTGGGAACAAATACTCCATCAACCCGGAAATGCACCGACCTGCCCCGCCTGTTTTACCTGGATTGCCCCATTCTTAAAAGGCGTTCAGAAAGTCCTCAGCCAACCGGGCGATATCACGAGCGTGATCCGTTCCATTGATGCAACGCCTGGCATTAACAAAATCCGTCTTGTTCCTGTTGATGTAATCCGTGATTTTACGGCCTGTAAACGTCCCTGTCTTGAAACCATGAACCAGAACGAAGAGCGCGATGTCAGCGTCCATTGCCCGATCCGGATTGTTGACCAGGTCCACCCCTAAAATTTGCGAATATTTCCTGTAGTTGTCTTCCCAGGTTAATTGCACATATCCGCGGCCATAATAGGGGTAATACCGGAAGTTAATTTTCCGCCATTCTTCGCTTTTCCAATAAGCCTCCCGAACCGGCTTGAAGGTGTGGTTCGTTTCCCATTCCACGGTCGCCAGGACATAGGCGACCTGAGCATTGGATCCTATATCCTGCTTTCTGCATTCCCTCCTTATCGCATCGATGGTTCCTTCCCGGGTACTGAAGTCATTGTCCTGGGTCTCTCCGGCATCCTCAACCCTTTTCTGAAGCGCAGCGATAAAGTCAGGGTTGATCAGGACCGGGTCCTCCTCATAGACGTCAGCCTTGAACTCGGACCAGGCACTGCGGGTTTTCGGACCCACCAAGCCGTCAACGTCACCGACCGGATAGCCCAGCTGGTTCAAAGCCGTCTGCAGCTCTTTGATCTGCTCCTCTGTCAGTTTATTGATGTCCATCTTCCTGGTAATCGCCAAAAGTTCTTTGAGTTTCATAGGATCACCCCCCTTTTTGTCTGGACAAAGACATCAAATGTTTCTCACCATTACAACATTATTGACAGGGCTGCCTGTTCATTTCCCTTTGAAGGGTGCAGGGTTCCGGCATGGCTTCATCCCGTTATCGGCAGCGATTTTCTTGACCTTGAACACTTTGCCATCGGATCGGACAAATCTCCCCTTTATAAATTGATGATCATCGAATTCAAAACGATCCTGCAACACGCCTTTTCCCTCTGAAATGAAAATGTATTTTCCATCCTCCGTTTCTCGCTCGAAGAAGAAGACCATGAAACCTGTTCCCCTTGCCCACCGCACTTCAAAAGCCATCTTGATCGGTTTTACCGTACACGAGGTGCTCCCCACCTGGTATTTTCCCTCAAACTCGCTTTCCTGTTCAGCAAATGCGTAGCAAGCGATGAAGAGGATCAAGCCGGCAGCAAGAAATACTTTGATCGCACGCATATGTCTACTTCCTCCTCGGATGAAGATATCCTTGAACCTCGATGGGTAACAGGCACAAAGATTCGTTCAACGAATCCAGCATCCAGACTTCTTTTTTTTCAGGACTCCAGGGGCAGGTACAAGAACCGGCTGAAACAATCAGCCCGTCACATCATTTGTTACGCCCTGATCATCGCACAACCATGGATTAAGATCAATGGACGTTCACAAAGGAGAAATTCCTATCGTCACGGATGGCGCCAGCAAACGGCTCCTTTTTTTGTTTTCTCATGCTGAGGTTCATTCATCCATAAAGAATTGGGCTTTTGAATATCGCCGATATTGATTAAACTGGCGATGCCTGATAATGAATTTCCTGTGCCCCGTATCTCGCCTCGACGCCCTAGCCAGGGGAAATATGGGAACACCCCCCGGAAAGGAACGACTCATGAACAATGAAACATTTCGGAAAGAGTTGCACAGATTTGCGGATTGGATAGCGGATTACTATGAAAACGTGGAAGGATATCCCGTAAAATCAAAAGTTCAGCCGGGCGAAATACTTTCAGAACTGAACAAGGGGAACTGTTTCGAACATGTGGAAATGGACACTCTCCTTGCAGATTTTGAGCGGATTCTTCTCCCGGGCATTACACACTGGCAAAGTCCGAATTTTTATGCCTATTTTCCTGCGAATACCAGCCCGCCGTCCATCCTTGCGGAGATGCTCACCGCCGCCCTCGCCCAGCAGTGCATGATCTGGGAAACATCCCCCGCAGCTGCGGAACTCGAGGAGTATGTCATGATGCAGCTCAGGGAGATGATCGGGCTTCCGGAAACATTCACCGGCGTGATTCAGGACAGTGCTTCAACGGCCACCCTGACGGCGCTGCTCATGGCCAGGGAAAGGGCAACGGGCTGCGGCATCAATGACAGGGGATTTACCGGCGAGCGATTCCGGCTCTACTGCTCGGAAGAGGCTCATTCGTCCGTCGAAAAGGGTGTGAAAATAGCAGGTTTCGGAAAGGACAACCTGGTAAAGGTCCCTGTGGACGGCAATTTCGCCATGCTTCCCGATGAATTGGAAATCCGGATACACAATGACATGCAGGCCGGCTTCATTCCCCTGGCCGTCGTATCGGCAATGGGAACGACGGGATCGACGGCATTCGACCCGATCCGTGCGATTGGGAAAGTTGCCTCGAAGTACGGGCTCTTTCATCACGTAGACGGCGCCATGGCGGGCACCGCCCTGATTCTTCCCGAAATGCGCCATCTCGCCGATGGCGTGGAGCTGGTCGATTCCTTTGTTTTCAATCCCCATAAGTGGATGTTCACCAACTTCGACTGCTCCGCCTTTTACGTGAAAGATCCCGACGAGCTGATCCGCACATTTTCGATCACGCCCGAGTACCTGAAAACGAAACGGGATGAAGAAGTGAACAACTACCGCGATTGGGGAATTCCTCTCGGCAGAAGATTCCGGGCCTTGAAGCTGTGGTTTGTCATCCGCGGTTACGGCAGGGACGGATTGCAGGCCATGATTCGGGAGCACCTGAGGCTGGCCGGGCTTTTTGCCGAACAGCTGAACAGCAGGGAAGATTTTCAGCTGCTTGCTCCCGTTGTGATCAACACGGTCTGCTTTCGCTATGTTCCGCTCAATTACGGAGGCGACCTCAACGAATTGAACGCCCGGCTGCTTGAACGCTTGAACAGCTCCGGGAAACTCTATCTGACCCACACGAAGCTCAGGGATCAGTACACCCTGCGCCTCGTCGTGGGCCAAACCAATACCGCGGAGAGGCATCTTAACGAAGCCTTTGATTTTATCGTGCAGCAGGCTGAGGAGCTATGCGGCAAGGAGTCCTGAAGGCCCTCCAGTTTCCAGGAACGACTCTGCGGGAATCATTCCTGCCGAAGCAGCACGATTCGTTCACTGTGCGCGATTGTCTGGGCTATAGATGCCGGCATTGACGAAGGTCCTGATCCTCATGATTTATTCCTTGACTTTGAGCAGAGATATACCGATAAATTAAGGAAATCAAACAGTGCGATAGGTCAACATCTTGAAGCCGGAGCTTTTTTCCGGGCAGGGTCGAGGTGCAGGGCAGGCAATTCATCATCTCCAACAGTCTCTTCACAATCTGTGAATCTTATTCTTAAAGAAAGGATGGATCAGAATGAGCGATGTCATAGGTGTTGCGTGGTTCAAGGACGAGCGTACATACCGTGAGGCCCTTGATGTCTTTACCGACCCCGGAAATATGCCCGCACGCTACGAAGACTGGAAAGCCCTTGTCCGAAAGCAGTGTGACTTGATTAAAAGCGGCGGAAATATTGCGATTCGCGCAGACATCGATCCGGAAACCATTGCCCAGTGGTGCAATGCCCATGGATTCAAGGCCGATTCCCAGGGAAGAACGGCCTTTGCCAACCACGTCGCCCTTGAATATCAGAAGACCGGCCAGGGGATCATTATCGAATAGTCCCTGGAGCTCATCCCGCTCATCCTCCGCCGGCCGGATGGCCTGCGTGAGTTTATTGGAGCCTGGACGCCGGAACGGATCTTTATGTCCAACGATTAACGACGGTTCGACGCTGGCCGGACGCTTTTGCAGCAAGTGCATCACCTCGGGCCGTTGACGTCAGGAAATCAATAGCGGATAAACCACTCATCCAGATGAGCAGCATGGATTAGGATAAAAATTCTGCCCTGCCGCGTGTTGACCTTGTAATAATCCATAACGGGCCTCTCCGGCTCTCTTCCCCCCTCATACCAGCGATCCAGAATTTCCGTGATTTTCCAACGGCTTTTCCGGAACTCAAAAGAAACGGGATATTCATTGGCCTTGTAACCGCTGCGGCATGTCACTTGAATTCGTTCATATTCCATATCTTTCTTTTTTCAGGAACAGCACCGGCTTCGGGGGTCTTCGTGGACAGGAACCCGGAAACAGCGGGACGCCTTTTCTCTATTCCATTGACAGGGCAGGCCGGTTCTTTTTATACTTCTCCCGAAAATTCCTGATGCCGGGACAAGGATCAAAGGCGGCCCACAGGTCTTGATGAGGGTTTCTTCAAGAGGGGGGCATCCCATGCGGGAAGGGAAAGGATCCGTGCAACTCAACGATAATGCCCTGCTGGTACTGAAGGAAAGGTACCTCCTTAAGGATGAGGATGGAACTCTTCTGGAGACACCGGACGGGCTCTTCCGCCGGGTCGCAACAGCCGTGTCCCGGCCCGAGGACGACGCGCCGGACGGATGCCGGGAGGAGATGAACGAGGCCTTCTATTCCATGATGGCCAACCTGGAGTTTCTCCCGAATTCTCCGACGCTTATGAATGCAGGTCGCCCTTACGGCCAGCTTGCCGCCTGCTTTGTCCTTCCCGTTGAAGACTCCCTGGATTCCATTTTCGAGTCCGTGAAGCTCACCGCCAAAATTCATCAAACCGGAGGCGGAACGGGATTTTCCTTCTCGCGCCTGCGGCCGAAAAACGATGTCGTCCGCTCGAACCTCGGAGTCGCCAGCGGCCCGGTGTCCTTTATCCGCGTCTTCAACTGTGCAACCGAGGCGATCAAGCAGGGCGGCACCCGGCGTGGCGCGAACATGGGCATTCTGAGGATCGATCACCCAGACATCGAGGAATTTGTAACCGTCAAGAGGGATCATATAGAACTCACCAATTTCAATCTCTCCGTGGCGCTCACCGATGATTTTATGAAGTGCTTCAATGAGGACGGCCTTTTCCCCCTTCAAAATCCGCGGACGAAAAAAGTTGCGAGGACAATCAGAGCCAGTGATCTGCTGAGGCTGATCGCCGAATCGGCATGGGCATCCGGGGAACCGGGGGCGATCTTCCTTGACGCCATCAACCGGGCCAACCCGACCCCCCATCTGGGAAAAATCGAGGCCACCAACCCCTGCGCCGAACAGCCGCTGCTTCCCTACGAATCCTGCTGCCTCGGGTCCATCAACCTTTCCCGGATGGTCAAGGAGAGCGACATCAACTGGAAACGGCTTTCAGAGCTGACCCACCTGGGGGTCCGCTTCCTCGATGATGTCATCGACGCCGGCTCCTATCCTTCAAACGAAATACGGAGGATGACCCTGGGAAACCGCAAGATCGGCCTTGGCGTCATGGGTTTTGCCCACCTTCTCATCCGGCTGGGCATTCCCTACGATTCTCCCAAGGCTGTACAGACGGCTGAGAAACTCATGCGGTTCATCCAGAGGGAATCCAAGATCGCCTCCAGCCGGCTGGCGGAAAGGCGCGGCCCTTTCCCTAATTATAAGGGAAGCGTCTGGGACGGGAAAAACCTCCTACAGCGAAACGCGACGACTACAACCATTGCCCCCACCGGCACCTTGAGCCTTCTTGCGGGAACATCCGGCGGCATCGAACCCATTTTCGACATCCATTACAGGAGAATATTGCTTGGCGGGATCGAGATCGAAGTGGAAGATCCGGTCTGGAGGGAGGTCAAGAGCCGCCCCCATGGGAAGGATGCGCGGAAGCAGCTTTTCCGCGGGGCTTACTCAATTTCCCCCAGCGGACATCTGAACATTCAGAGGGCTTTCCAGATTTCCGTCGACAATGCCGTTTCCAAAACCGTCAATCTCCCGGAAACGGCCACCGTCGACGACGTTCTTCAAATCTATGTGGAGGCCCACCGGATGGGGCTCAAGGGAATCACCGTATTCCGCAACAAGAGCCGCGATTACCAGATTCTCTCCTGCGGAACGTATCAGATCTGTTAGTCCTCCATGCGCGTTACGAGGATTTTGTCGACCCGCCGGCCATCCATATCGACCACCTCGCATCTTAATCCCCTCCATTCGAAATGCTGCCCTTCAATGGGAACCGTTCCGATTTTCGCCATGACGAACCCGCCCACCGTGTTCATCCCCATCTGATCCTCTTCGTCTATCTCTCCCACTTCCATATAATCCATGAATTCATCCAGGGGCAGGCTCCCGGCGATGAGCCATGAGCCGTCTTCCCGCTCCAGGATTTCCTTCTCGCCTGCCGGCGCGTCTTCGATGTCCTCGAAAACGGACCCCAGGATATCGTCGAAGGTGACCAGACCGAGAATCTCTCCGTACTCATCCACCACAAAGGCAATGTGCAGCCCCGTTTTCTTGAAGAGTTCCATGACCTTGACGGCTGGCGTCGTCTCTGAGACATATAGGGGTTTCCGGCATATTTCCTTCAGATTAATGGGTCTTCCCTCCATGGTGAGAGCCAGGAGCTCCTTTGCCCGCATCACCCCCAAAACATCGTCCAGGGAATCCTGTACGATGGGATAGAAGGAATATTTATGCTCGGCGATTTTGCGCTTTGTTTCCTCAAGGCTTTCATTAAGGTCAAGCCAGACAATGTCGGCTCTGTGGGTCATCAGATAGGCCACCTTCCGGTCGGCCAGGCGAAAAACGCGTTCGATCGTTTCATGTTCGAACTCCTGAAAGGTCCCAGCCTGTGTCCCCTGGTCAAGCAGAAGCTTGATCTCCTCTTCCGTTATGGCAGGCTCCATGGAGGGTTCTACGTGGAAAAAACGGAGGATCAGATTGGTTGAACCGCTCAGCAGAAGAACCAAGGGATGGGTCAACCGGGAAAGGCGTTTGATCGGTCCGGCAACGAGGCGAGCGACCCGTTCCGGGTTATTGAGGGCAAGCCGCTTCGGGACCAGCTCACCGATAACCACGGATAAATAGGTAATCGTAACGACAACGATCACGAAGGAGATCGTCCTGCCGTAGGGGGCGAGCTCGGGAAAAACGGATAAGTATCCCGTAAGCACCTTTGAGACCGTCGCACCACCATAGGCTCCTGCCAGAATGCCGACAAAGGTGATTCCGATCTGAATGGTGGAAAGGAAGCTGTCCGGCGATTCGGCAAGCTCCAGAGCGATGCGTGACTTCTGATCCCCTTCTTTCGCCAGCCTTTCCAGTCGGGTCTTCCTGGCTGAGACAAGGGCAAGCTCAGACAAGGAGAGCCCTCCATTCAAGAGAATAAGAAAAAAGATCAGCAATATCTCAAACCACACTGAATTCATGCAAGATTACCTGAGAGAAGATTCGCGGCCCTTCACTTATACAATTGTGATGCCTGAATGTGCAAACAATTTATTTCAGGGTGCATCGAGATCAGGGTGCTCGAAAAGGGTTTATGCATCTTCAGCCTGTCCTGTAAGCCTATGGTTACAAATCGGGAGTGCTGGTTTGAGAAGCGAAGTCCCTATCCCCTGTTGTCCGTTTTTGTTCGTCGGGCACCAGGCGCAAACAGTCCGGCCAGCCCATAAAATTCAAGCAGGGGAATAAACCGTCACCTTACTTAGACGATTCTTCATGATAAATCAAATTATTTTCCCGTAACTGTTTGATTCTTATCGGTATAATGGCTGAACGACAAAAATCTGAGCCCCGTTTGGCAAAAAACTCTCTTGACGGCCGGCCCGCCCTTCGATATAGATTAGAAAAATTCTAAAGTAATAATGATTATCACTTAAAAATGAAAGAGTCCAAACTCACAGGTTTGAAGCTGACCCCGCAGCGACTGGCCATTCTGCAATACCTGAGGGGCAACAGGGATCATCCCTCCGCCGCTGATATCTATGCCGCCGTATCGGAGAAATTTCCCACCATGTCTTTCGCCACGGTCTACAACACGCTGAAGGCCCTCAAAGACAGGGATCATGTTCTCGAACTGGCCATCGACGGCGGCAAAAAGCGATACGATCCGGAGACGATCCGTCATCACCACCTCATTTGCACGGAATGTCGAAAGATCGTCGACATCTATGTGGAGTTTGACCTGAGCGTCCCGGAGTCCCAGCGGGATGGCTTTGACATCGTGGGAAATCATGTCGATTTCTACGGCGCCTGCCGGAACTGCAGGGAACGCGACCCCGAGCAGAAGGCGGCATCGCGCAAAGAGAGAAAAGCCTAGAGGGGAGCCCGCAGGAAATCCCTTTCTCCGAGGGACACCAAGTCCGGAAGAAACGAAGAAATCAGGAGCCTGCTCCGGGTGCAGCTCCCGGGGTTTCATATCCATTCAATCTCAAGCAAGGAGGAACCATTTATGGCATCGTTGAAAGGCACAAAAACCGAACAGAATCTGCTCAAATCATTCGCAGGAGAATCGCAGGCGAGAAACCGCTACAACTATTTCGCCTCTCAAGCCAAAAAGGAAGGTTACGAACAGATTTCCTTCATCTTTTCCGACACGGCCGACAATGAGAAGGAGCATGCGAAACGGTTCTTCAAGTTTCTGGAAGGAGGCATGCTGGACATTACCGCTTCCTTCCCCGCCGGAGCCATCGGTTCGACGGCGGAGAACCTGGCTGCGGCTGCGGATGGTGAACATGAAGAGTGGTCGGACCTCTATCTCGAATTCGCCCGGATCGCTGATGAAGAGGGCTTTTCGGAAATTGCAGGAGTATGGAGGGAAATCGCCGAGGCGGAAACCGGCCACGAAATCCGCTACCGGAAGCTCCTGGCCAACGTTCAGGAAGGAAAAGTCTTCAAAAAAGATGCGCCCGTGAAGTGGCGCTGCAGAAATTGCGGCTATATCAGCGAAGGCGTTGAGGCCCCCGAAAAATGCCCTGCCTGCGACCATGAGCAGGCCTATCAGGAACTGTTTGTCGAGAACTATTGATCCTAGTCTTCTCCTGTAAGGACACTCAGCTTCGATGCGGAAGAGGTGCCTCGCCCCGCGCTGCAACGCCTCTTCCGGAATGGACATAAAAAACCGGGGGCTTATCCTGATCCGGGCAAGCCCCCGTTTCCTGTTACCGCCCCCGGGGTTCCTCCAAGGGATCTATGCGAAGCAACCGCAGATGAATCACCCGGTTATAAAAGATATTCTATTGGAAAATTCCACAGACGACATAAGCATCCATGCCGTCCACTTTCTGGACCCATGACTTCTTTACCTGCACCTTTTTGGTGGCAGGATTCATCCAGTTGTATTCCGCCCAGCCGCCTCCCTGGGTTTTTGCGATCTCAATCTGCTCTTTCACAAAAAGCTTACCAGTGACGGAATCTTTCGATTCCAGGAGACTCTTGCCCGCCAGCCCGGGATTTGCGCCATGCATCAGGACGACGCCGTTAAAATCGATAAACGTAATGTAGAGCTCGCCTTTTGTAAATTGGCCGTTTGGGTTGCCAAACTCCGCCGCCGCCTTATCTTTTCCGTTGTCCTTCGCAAAGGCTGCGGCACTCTGGGCCAATGCTTTCGCCTCATCGAGTGTTGCCGCATTGGCAATGAACGCTGCTGCAAAAATGAAAATTCCAACCAAGACCAAACTACGAACCAACTTTCCCATAGTAACCTCCATCCTTTTGAATTTGGCGCTTATGCGCAACGGCATTTTGATTGTTAAAAAGTTGAAAGTCAAGACAAAATAAACGAAATATTCCCGTGACGTCATGGATCACATCATGTCTCAATCATCGGCCAACGATTGTTTCCATCGTTCTTCGAACATCCTGCGACATGCCCCAGGAGTAATCGGTCAGGATTTTCCGGTACACATCCTTCCACTTCGGGCTCTCCCTGTTCATCAGGACCTCCCTGTTGCTAAGAAGGAGCTGAAGGATTTCCGACACATTATGATAATCAGGCCAGATGTTCTCAGCCGATGAAAATGCCTGAATGGCGGACTCAACGTCCCGGGAAATCAGGCGCTGAAACCCCAGCATCTCCCACTCTTTGGCCATTCCGGGGCTTTTTGCGCTCGTATCCGGCCGGTCCGGGATTTCTATGGGTTTTCCCGCTTCGATGCGGCCCGTCTGGGGGATGGTTTGCTGAATCTGTTGGATGTCTTTTTTAACGGCTGTCTGAGTCTTATCAATCCGGCTCAATGCATCCCTGGCGATATCGGAAACCCTTGCGGGATCAGATGAAGAAGCGAGTATTTCCTCGAGGGATGCTTTCTGGTTGAGGAGTTCCTGCTGCAGCGAATCCTGCAGGACGTTGACTTTATCGCTTACTTGATCGCCCACCTCAAGGACCCCTCCTATCTTGAAGGTTCGGCTTTGGAGCATTTCTTTAAAATCATTCCCCAGCCAGAGAACACCGGCAATGATCAAAACAGGCCATACAAGAGCCTTGATCGCTTCAAGAATAAACTCGGGTCGGCTTTTTTCCGTCATTTCCGCCTCCATCCTGCTTTTTTATCTGTCGATGGAACAATCCTGCCTGGCCAGTTTCATGACCAGCATCCCGGAAGTGGTTTCCGCCCCGCGGGCCAGGACGGCTTCAAAGAAGCACCGGCAGAGCAAAGAGAAATAAATGGCCGCTTTTCGGTCAAATCTCTTTCCTAAAGTCCTCCCCATCCACCGTGTTTCTCAAGGTTTGAATGCCCCGGTCTCCACCCACTCATTTTTGATCAGAGACCACCAGTCATCAGCCAGTCCCCTTGTGACATACTCATAGGGCAGCCATCCATAGCCCTCGTCACCCCATCCCTTCCCCCAGGAATTTCGGATAAGGAGTGCGCCGGTTGTTTCCATTCCATTTTTATTGGTATTTTTGATCTTCATGCTGTCATCATAACCAACGGCAACAACGGCGTGACCGCCCTCCAGATTCTCCCCGCGGGTCGGATAGGGAATCCGGCCGCCATTGTCGTCCGCCTGGGAAATGGACGTATAGACCGTAAAACCGAACATGGACGGAAGGCCGGCCGCCAGGTTGGTTTTTATCCGGTGGAGCAGAACCTCTTCCGTTGTTCCGAGGGGATCGAGGCGATAGTATCGAATCGCCTGATAATTCGAGGCAAATCCGTAGCAGAAGGCTGGCGGTTCGACATCGAAATCCTTGGTCCTGTATGGCCAGTACTCTTCAGGCGGGATGCCGAAAAGCGCCAGGGCCCCCATGGTTGAGCGCAGGTAGGCACCCGTGTCGCCCGTTTCCTTCATGAGGTTGCGGGTGACCTTATACAGGAAGAGCCGCGAAGCATCGAGGTGCTTGCCGAAAGCCCTTTTTTGAAAATACTCGACAACGGCAACCCCTGCGTTGGCGGTGCAGGAACCGAGGTCCTCCTGATCTTCAACAGGAGAGCACCACTGGCGCAGATCCTTCTTCGCCGGCAGTTTGGCCTTGGAAGATCTGCCAAGCCCCATTTTCGTGAACATGTCCTTCAGGGAATCCTTCTGCCCCTGGGCTATCTGCTTTGGCGTCACCTCGTCGTTCGCCTCCGTGTAATCCCGGAAATCGGGATAATCCGGCCGCCATCCCATTCCTCTTTTAACGTTCGCATCCGCCATATCTGTTACCTCCTCTTTTTTTTTCTGCAACGATTCAGAACTCTGTTCATTGGCAGTTATGAAATCGATTCATCCGGTTAACGAGCACCCTGATATTGCGCAAAAGCACAGGGACATGGAAATCTCCTTTTTCTCTGCCGATCGGAACGCCCTTCCCAATGTCGGCATCGTCTTCGAGTGTTGAGGCATGACGGCTCTCATGAAATCCGTACGTTGAAAGATTGCAGAGAGCACCGCAGAGGGAAGACAAAGAACGGAATGAAACGTTAAAAAATCAGGTCCTTGGATTCCGGGCTATGGAAGACGTCAGGTTCCGCCTCTATAACCTGCCTGCTGTGAGGTACTCATGATCCGGATGAACCAAAGTAAAGACTCATCCTTCGATGGATCCATAAAGCCGGCCGGAGGTGGCAGGATTAAAGGATCAGCAACACCTTGGCTGCGGTAAAATGTTTTTGAAGTATAAAATAGTTGTTCTGCATGTCAACAGAAAATGCCGTCTTTATTGAAGGATACGGCCCAGATTGAGTCAACACTCCCCCGGATAAAGCACTGTGGCCAAGACCAGGAATGGCAAAACCGCTTGCAGCGCAGACGCCATACAATCAATTTTATTGGGAAATTCATGGGCATCGAACCGTCAGTCCCTTCTACAGGCGCCCAGAGGCCCCTCTCGTTCCGTAGAAGAAGTGGATGCTGAAATCAAAGAATTTGCAACGGAGGCACTTTTTTGTGATTCCTGAAGCGGTTTAACGGCCCAGATCGGAACCGGCGGCGCTTCAGCCGCCTGCTGGTTAAAACTTGACATAAAAGAGGATTTCGGCAATAGATTCTCAGGGTGAAGACAGCGCCCCTGCTCCTCGTTTTGAGCAATGCCATTTTTCAATTCGGCCCCGGCGCAACAGCGGAATCTGGATTCTCAATGTGACAGCAACAGACCGTTCCTCCCTGATGAAAAATTCTTTGGCATAATAAAACACATCCCTTAAAGAACCTCCAAATTCCTTCACGGGTTGCATCAAGAAACCTGAAACCATAGGAAAGGTCGACAAGGAAGAGCGTGGGGAGCCGGAATATTGTATTGAAAGGAAAATCCACAGCGTATCGGAATTCGGCCCCGGTATGCCCTTTGACGCCTTTCGGGACGGGTGAAAATTCTCATTCAAGGATTATGACCTGGATTTTGCAAAGGGAATGACCCATATCTCCGGCCCGAAAAACAACATCCGCAGAAATTCAACAAAAAACAACCGGGCTGCAGGGTTGAGCCGGGAGGGATTATTGACAAAGGACACCGGAATGATGCCAGTCGACGAGGATGGAAATGGGAAAAGGAGGTGCCGCCGCCTCTTTGTTTTCCTTTTTCTGCTGCTTCTCCTTGCCCTTCAGAGCGCCTTGGCCGCGCCTCTTGCCGCCATGGATTTGATGGAAGCGTACATCCGCGCCAGGCAGCATGATCCGCTCTTCGGGTCTTACGTCCACGAGCATGAAGCGGCCAAGACATTGCCGGCGCAGGGCCGCTCGTTCCTTCTTCCCCAGATTCAGGCATACGGCTCCGAATCCAGATACTATTACGACAATGCCCCATCTTACTATCAGGATTTTGACAGCGAATCCCTGGGCGTGTCCCTCAAACAGCCGATTTTCAATATTTCCCGGTTTTATGAATACCGGCAGCACAAGGTCCGCAAGAATATGGGTGACGCGAAATTTGTCTCGGCGGAGCAGGACTTGATCCTCCGGCTTGCTGAAGCCTATTTCAACGCTCTGGCTGCGGAAGATCTGCTGCACCTCATTGATGCCGAAAAGAGGGCTGTTCTGGAACAACGCGAACAGGCCAAGCGGATGTTCCAGGCCGGGGTATCCACGATTACCGACGTCCATGATGTTGAAGCCCGCTACGACTCGGTTCTTGCAAAGGAAATCGAGGCCAGAAGCAATCGTGACGTTAAACGGCTGGCCCTCAAAAGAATCGTGGGAGATGACAGGACCGGCTTGAATCCGCTCAGGGACGATGCCCCCCTGGGACTTCCCGATCCCGAGCGCCTTGAAAGCTGGATCGAAACAGCCAGGGGAAACCATCCCATATTGAAATCCTATGCCTACCGGATTTCGTACCAGGAGGCGGAGCTCAGGAAGAACAAAGGTCAGCATTGGCCAAGTCTCGATTTTGTGGGAGGCTACAATAAGACCAACACGAACGACAATCTGCAGACAAACCGAATATCGTACGGCAGCGTAGGTGTTCAGCTCAATCTTCCTGTTTTCAGCGGGGGGTATACAGTGGCCAAGGTCAATGAATCCAGGGCGATCCTGGAGAAGGCCAGGATGGAGTACGAAAATGCCCTAGCCGATATTACCCAGAAGCTCAGCGAAGCCTTTCTCGCCGTTCGGGACAGCATGTCGCGAATCGATGCGCTGCAGACGGCGCGCAAATCGGCATTGACCTCTCTGAAATCCAACAAAATGTCCCTGCTGGCCGGCGTGCGGACAACGATCGATGTCCTGAACGCCGAACGGGACCTCCAGGATGTCCTGATTCGTCTGCTGCAGGCGCGATACGACTGCCTGCTGAACACTGTGAGATTGAAAGCGTACGCGGGAACCATTTCAGAAAGGGATGTTCATGAAATCAACGGATGGCTGCAAACGGCGGCTGCGGACTAAACGAACGAGGTGACCTATGCCCAACATTTTTCGGCGACCGTTGCCGACGGCAGAGGGTAAAAAAAACGAACTGCACGCCATTTTATGGTCCTTTAAAAATACGTTCGCGGCGGTCGGCCTCTTCAGCTTTGTTGTCAACCTGCTGCTTCTGGTGCCGGCAATCTACATGCTGCAGATCTATGACCGCGTCCTGACAAGCCGCAACCAAGACACCCTCGTCATGCTCACCATCATCATGGTCCTGATGTATATCGGCATTGGCTTTCTGGAGTGGATTCGCTCTCAGGTCCTCATTCGGCTGGGAAACAGCATGGATCAGCGCTTAAGCGGCAAGGTCTTCCAGGCGGCCTTCGAAAAGTCCCTGCGCTTCGGATCCGCCAACGCCACCCAGTATTTTCATGACCTGACAGGCGTCCGTCAGTTCCTCACCGGCAATGGCCTTTTCGCCTTTTTCGACTTCCCCTGGACCCCTATTTTTATCCTCGTCATCTTTTTCATGCATCCATGGCTCGGGATTTTTTCCGTATTCAGCGCCCTGTTTCTTCTCGCCATGGCTGCGCTTACCGAATTTGTCAGCAGAAAGCCCCTTGCCGAGGCGAACCGGCTTTACAACAGCGCCAACTCCTATGCGGGAGCCAATCTGAGAAATGCGGAAGCGATCGAGGCCATGGGAATGCTGAGTCGAGTCAGCGGCTACTGGCACCGAAAACATGAAAGTTTTCTGAAACTCCAGGCAGCGGCCAGCGAGCGGGCCAGCATCGTTTCCGCAATCACAAAGGCCTCCCGACTGACCTTTCAATCCAGCATTCTTGGCTTAGGCGCCTACCTGGCGGTAAAGGACACCATTACGCCCGGAATGATGATTGCCGCGTCCATCCTGCTTGGAAGGGCCCTGCAGCCCGTTGAAATGGCCATCGGCACGTGGAAGCAGTTTCTTGCCACCCGGACATCTTACCTGAGACTGGGAGAAATCCTGTCCGTCCTGTCCGAACATGAAGAAGAAATGTCTCTGCCGGTCCCCATCGGGGTGTTGACGGTCAGAAACCTCGTTGCCGGCCCCCCGGGCACCAGCAGACAGATTTTAAAAGGCGTCAGCTTTGCGGCCAATCCTGGTGATGCTGTGGCGGTGATCGGTCCCAGCGCTTCAGGAAAAACGACCCTAGCGAGAATGATCGTGGGCATCTGGCCCCCTTTTTCCGGAGAGGTGAGACTGGATGGCGCCGCCATCTCGAAGTGGAACAAGGAGGAGCTGGGGCCGTACATCGGATATCTTCCCCAGGATATTGAACTTCTTGACGGCACGGTGGCCCAGAACATTGCCCGCTTTGGAGAGGTCGACTCCGAGAAGGTGGTCAAGGCGGCAAAGGCGACGGGGATTCACGAGATGGTACTGCAGTTTCCGGACGGCTATGACACCCCTGTAGGAGAGGGCGGGCTGTTTCTCTCGGGGGGGCAGAAGCAGCGGATCGCCCTGGCCCGGGCAATCTACGACGAGCCGGTGCTGTTTGTCCTGGACGAGCCGAATTCCAACCTCGACGAGGCGGGAGAGCTGGCCCTTCTCAAGACCATGGTCCAATTGAAAGCGGCAAAGAAAACGGTGTTCGTCATCACGCACCGTACCTCCATCCTTCGAGTCGTCGACAAGGTTCTTCTGCTGGTCAACGGAGTCAGCCAGGCCTATGGCCCGAGAGACGAAGTCCTCGCCCGCCTGAAAAAGGTGCCGACCCGGCAACCACAGCAGGTCCTGCAGGCAGGACAGGGAAGAGGATGAAGGGACTTTCAGGGGGCATTATGAACGGCAGCGAAAAACAGGCTTTCAACGCAGGGGAAAAGACACCCCTGAAAACAAACACAAGGCCGATCATCCTGATCGCCCTTGTGGGATTGATCTTCGGATTGGGGACGTTTCTGGCATGGGCTTCCCTTGCCCCCCTGGATGAAGGCGTGGTGGCTCAGGGCGAAGTTGCGGTCGTTTCCAATAAAAAAACAATCCAGCATCAATATGGGGGAACGATTTCAGAAATCCTTGTCAAGGAAGGCGACCGGGTCAGGAAGGAACAGGTGCTCATCCGGCTCAACAATGCGCAGCCGAAAGCGAATCTGGCCGAGATTCGAGGCGAATACTACCAGGCGCTCGCCCTGGAAGCCAGACTGCTGGCGGAAAGAATCAGAGCGGGATACATCGCGTATCCCGGGGAAATCACAGCCATGAGCCATCTGCCTGAAATCGCGGATCTGGTCCGAACGCAGCAGCAGCTCTTCAATGCCAGGCGGGGCACCCTTCACACCGAGGTCAACATCCTCACGGAAAACATCGACGGCATGAAGGAATACATTCGCAGGCTTGAAGAAGTTCAGATGTCTCGGACCAGGCAGATGGAACTCCTCAGCACGGAGATGAACTCCTTGAGGGATCTGGCGGACCAGGGCTACTACCCCCGGAGTAAAATTCTGGAAACGGAAAGACTGCTGGCCGAGCTCAGCGGGAAACGGAGCGAAGATCTCGGAAATATCGCCAGGGCGAAAAAGGCCATGAGCGAGTACAAGCTCACCATCATACGCCGCGAACAGGAATTCACCCAGGATGTGGAAACCCAGCTCAGCGAGGTTCAGAAAAAGCTGACGGCCCTGAGGGACCAGTACACAGCCACACAGGACGTTCTTGAGAAAACGGAGATCAAGTCGCCGGAAGAGGGAACGGTCGTGGGCCTTTCCGTACACACGGCGGGTGGGGTGATCATGCCGGGAAATCCGGTCATGAGCATCGTTCCGGCAAACGAGGAGCTCATCGTGGAGGCAAAGGTGATGCCGACGGACAGAGACCGGGTGCGGGAAACGCTCAAGGTCGACCTGATGTTCACTTCCTTTGACGCTAAAAAGACCCCCGTCATCGATGGAGAGGTCATCCTGGTTTCCGCAGATCGGTTTACCGATGAGGCCACGAGGATCCCCTATTACCTGTGCCGGATCCGGCTTACGAAGCAGGGGCTGCAAAAGCTGGGAACCCGGGATCTTCAGCCCGGCATGCCCGTGCAGGTCGTCATAAAAACAGGGGAAAGAACCCTGATGAACTACCTTGTAAAGCCCCTTTTTGACCGTATTTCCGTCTCCTTCAAGGAGCGGTGATTTCGCCCCGGTGCTCGCCGCGCGCCTGGTAGCGAGAAAGACGCCGGATAACAAACCCTTTTTCAAGGCTCCAACCTGACAACCGGATTTCACGGACCCGGCTTTTCCCTCTCCCAGCTCCGTTTTCAACCTCTTTTTCTGCAGTATCTGAGACCTGCCTCAAATAGAAGCCTCTTACGTTTGGGGAAAAACCGCCCGGCGGCTTTTCCCAAATCCACCGCCTATTTTGAAGCAACTGATCATTTCGGTTTTTCACGCCACGTTTTGAAGAAATTCAGAACCGAAAGATTGGTTGTAGTGTCAAAATCAAGTGGATCTCATGCGATAAGTCT
>JAVETB010000131.1:0-5391 GCA_034006265.1 Syntrophus sp. (in: bacteria)
TAATCCAGAACCCGCTTGATATAAAGCCATGTCTCCTGAAAGGGGGGGATGCCTTTGTAGCTTTTCACCCGTTCCGGCCCTGCGTTATAGGCCGCCAGGGCGAGGAACAGGTCGCCGTTCAGGCTTTTCAATAAGCGGCTCAGATAGCCGACGCCGCCGTGAATGTTCTCAACAGGGTCAAAAGGATTGGACACGCCCATTTCGCGGGCTGTGTCCGGCATGAGCTGCATCAATCCCATGGCGCCCTTGGGCGATACGGCCGCGGGATTGAAATTGGACTCCGCCATGATGACCGCCCGGACAAGGGCCGGATCAACCGTGTAGCGCCTGCAGGCCGATTTGATGGCCTTCCCGTAATCGGAGGACCGGACCGCCGAGCCGGTCCCCGTCGGCACCGCGAAGGAATTCTTTCCGGGATAAAAGCCCTTCATGGAGGACAGACGGCGTTTCGAGTCGCTTACAGGGATATAACCGGCCGGGACGTCCCCGTCACGGAACATATAGAGATCCGCCGCCGATCCGGCCATCGAGGACAGGACCGTCTGCCCGGCGGGATGTATCTGTCCTGTCCGCTGCTGCGTGACGGATTGCTCCGCCCATAAAGGCATCGAACTCAAAATAATGAAGATCGGACATAAAAGCCAAACGGCTGCCCCTGAACCTGGCCTTTCCATATGCTTATACCATCTCCATCTCTGCTGCCCATACAGCGTTGCCGCCGGAGTCAAACAAAATCCCCGGGCAGCCGGTTGATGCTGAAGTGTTGATCCCGTCGCTTTGTGGTGTCTTCCTCATTTAGCATAAATACCATAGAATTAAATCTGGCGCCATAGGGGCTATTAGGATTTATTGCCTCTCAAATCCTTATTATAACAAAAAAATATCCTTATAATCTCTAAGGGAAAAGGCTGATTTGTCAGGAAAAGGATTGATTCGCCGACGTTTGTGAGCTTCCGGGTCAGCCCTATTTCTCCCGATCCCTTTACTTTTTCCCGCTCATGGCTTATAAGTATGGCATCTTCATCGGTCGGGCGGCTGGCTTTGAGAGGTTGCGCAGGGGCTGCCTGGATGGAGAGATCACCCATGAAAAATCATCTCGAAGACATTCGAAAGTACAATGTCCGCAAGGCTTGGCCCCGCCCGGGGAAATGCGCCCTGCTGGTCGTTGACATGCAAAATTATTTCCTCCCCGTGGCCTCGCCGATTGCCGACAGGGTTTTGTCAATCGTGAACGCCTGCCGCTTACGGAACATCAGGATCCTCTTCACCCGGCACGGCCACCGGGATATCGAAAAAGACGGGGGGCTTCTGCTGCAATGGTGGGGAGATTGCATCCTCCATGGAACAAGGGACTGGGAGATTATGGATGTCCTGACGCCGTCCCAAACCGATTCGGTGGTTGATAAAAACCGTTACAGCGCCTTTTTTGGGACCGGACTTGATGAGATGCTGCGGGCCGAAGGCATCGAAGAGCTCATCATCACCGGCGTCATGACGAACTGCTGCTGCGAGACCACTGCCCGCGACGCCTTCATGAGGGATTACCGGGTATTCTTCGTTTCTGACGCCACCGCCGCGGCGGATGAGGAGCTGCATCTCGCTACATTGAAGAATATGGCGTTCGCCTTTGCCCATGTTCTGGATACGGAGAGCCTGTGCCGTTATCTGGAGGGCGATTTTTGATGGCAGGCATCTTGGATCGGGAAGATGACAAGAGAGAACGGGACACAACGGCTGGAAAGGCTGCTTGAGTTTCTGAAGGCCCACCCGGTGCCGCGTGAGGTTCAGGCCTATCGGCGCGAACGGATCGCGGGCATCATTCAGAGGCAATGGAAAAAAGAGGAACTGGCGGATGAGCAGAGGCGCTTGAGCGTGGGGCTCTGCCAGGAAATCAAGGATTTTGAACGCAAAACCGGACTGCGGGTCAAAGGGTTGAGAATCAAGAGAAATAAGCAGGGGATTGCATCGGTCATCGTCAATGTTGAAATGCCCGAATCCTTCTGGACGGCGGATTCCGACCCGTCAGGCATCGCTCCTGAACCGGGGACGTGAACGGGAGAAGGCGGCGGCGCAGGGCAGAAGGGGCCGGGGGCGGTCATGAACCCTTATCTGGGGATGAGAACGTAGAGCTCTCCGTTCTCTTTGAGGGTCCCCGCGGTGGCCTGCGCCTCGGGGCCGAATCCGCAGAACAGATCGACCCGTCCGGGACCCTTGATGGCTGAGCCTTTATCCTGGAGCAGGACAAAGCGGGAAAAGGGGACGCGCAGGGTTGCACGCCCATCGGCATCCAGAATCGGCTTGCGCAGGCGGATAAACGCCAGGGCGCCTTTGGGGAAATAATCCGGATCGGTGGCGATCGACCTGCCCGGCGTGACCGGCTCACCCAGGGCGCCTATGGGGTCCCGGTCCAGAAATCGAAAGAAGATATACCGTTCGTTGTAGCTGAGGATCTCATCGCGTTCCCCATCGCTTTTTCCCTTCAGCCAGGCCTTGAAATTTCGGTACGAGGCATTTCCTTTCTCGATTTTATTCCGATCCAGCAGATTCTGCGTTACGGAGCGATAAGGCCGGCCGTTGTTCTGGGCATAACCGACCGTCAGCAGGGTGCCGTCTTCCAGTTGGATTTTTCCCGAGCCCTGGGTGTGCAGGGAATTCAGTTCGGCAGGATCGGACACCCAGATCAGCTCCAGACCTTTCCCCTTTAAAACGCCTTCGATGTCGATTTCACGGCGCGTGTAATAGGGAATGATCCGGCCGTTTTTCTTCCGTCCGATCGTCATGTTGTTTCCCGGGCCCTTTTCCACGATGAGGTCCGGTGGGGTCTTGTAAAGGGGGTACCTGTATTTTCCCGTTCTTTTCAGGGACCCTGCCAGCAGGGGCTGGTAATAGCCTGTGAACAGGACGGCGCCGTCGCCTCGTTCACCCGATGCCCGCAGAAGGACAAATTTTTCGGCAATCTGTCTTCTCTTTTCTTCGATGCTCATGTCCGCCGAAAAAATGCGGCGGAACGCGACGAGGGATTCTTTCATCCGGCTCGCGCTGACCTGCCTTTCCCCAATCCGGAAGGTCTGATTCCGCCCGATGCCGTCATAGTATTTGAGGCTGCGGTCGATGGCCAGCAGAAGCGATGCGGCATCGAGGTCATCGCTGCATTCCGGGATTTCCTCCGGGACCTGCAGCGGCGGACGGTCAGGCGGCTGCGGTCCGGGCGCATACACCCCTTTTTTGGCGCAGCCGGTCAGTGCCAGTGCGAGCGCAAACATGAGGAGAAGAAAGCATCTGGCATATGCGATCATATCGGATCAGCTCCTACCGCCTCTGATGCCGCTCCATCCACGGCTTTCCTGCCGGAGCGCCGCCAGGGGCCGCTTTTCCCCGGGGCTTCCGGTGACCGCCAATCTCTTCATTCGTTCTCTCCTTGTGTGCCCACAATGTGACGTCCTCCTTATACCGGGGAGGAAATCTTTGCAATCTTTTCCAGGGAGCCGACCCGGACGCCGACCAGCCGGATTTTCCGGCCTTTGAGATCGACCCGTTTCAGGCAGGAAAAAGCCAGGCGCCGGATTTCCTCCTCCTCCATAACGGCCGTCGCTGTGGAGCATGCCCGGGTGATGGTGCGGAAATCGCTGTAGCGGATCTTCAGGGAAACGTTCCTGGCGGCGTAGCCCTTCCCGACCAGATCGGAAACGACCTCCCTCGTCAATTCGGCAACCGTCCTGGCTATGGACTGCCAATCCTTCTCGTCCACCTGGAACGTCGTCTCCCTGCTGAAGGATTTGGGCTCCCAGCGGGTCACCAGGGGGCTCTCGTCGATCCCCCGCGCCGCCTCGTAGAGGTAGTTGCCGTACGAGGAGCCGAAGCGCTGAACAAGGGCTTCGCGGGGCAATGCCGCCAGCTTCCCGACTGTGTCCACCTCCATGGCCTTCAAATGCTCCTCCGTCTTCGGCCCGATCCCGTAAAGTTTTCTGATCGCCATGGGCCAGAGTCTCCGCTCGATATCCTCCTCCCTGAAGATCGTCAGCCCATCGGGCTTCTCCATGTCCGAGGCGATCTTTGCCAGAAGCTTATTGGGAGCGATGCCGATGGAACAGGTCAGCCCCGTCTGTTCAAAGATGCCGGCCTTGATCTTCCGAGCGATTTCTTCATCGGAATCCGCCTGATCGGTTATGTCCAGGTAGGCTTCATCGATGCCGACATCCTCCATGACGGGGGTCACGTTCAGAAGCACGGCCTTGATCCGGCGGGAAACAGAGGCATAGGCCTCGTAATCCACGGGAAGAAAGATGGCCCCGGGGCAGAGTTTATAGGCGGTTCTCAGGGGCAGGGAAGAATAGATGCCGTATTTTCGCGCTTCGTAATTGGCCGTTGAGACCACGCCCCTTTGAATGGGGTCTCCGCGGCCGCCGATGACCACGGGTTTCCCCTTCAGGCTCGGGTTCCTTCTTTCTTCAACGGCGGCAAAGAAGGCGTCCATGTCGACATGGAGGATCCGCCTTCGGGAAGGGTTGGGTGAAGTCATGCTGTTTTCCCGACGTTCCTTTACATTTCTCAGCGTATGCCTTATAAATACCTCTGTATCCGCAGGGCCGGGCGGCTCTTCAACACGGACAGGCTCAAACAGGAATGTTGCATGAAGAGGCTGCAAATGCAACCTTCCGGGTGAACATTAACCTCGCCGATACCCGGCGGACAGCTTTTTCGGGGTGGGATATTCTGTGAAGCAGGAGATGACAGGCGGCAGGAGCATTGAGGTGGTCCTCTTCGATTTCGGCGGCGTGCTTGCCGAAGAGGGCTGGAAAGAGGGATTCCGGGCCATTGCGGAAGCGAACGGTCTGGA
The DNA here is from genome assembly GCA_034006265.1 of Syntrophus sp. (in: bacteria). GTDB lineage: Bacteria > Desulfobacterota > Syntrophia > Syntrophales > Syntrophaceae > Syntrophus. The sequence goes on from JAVETB010000131.1 coordinate 4,838, forward strand.
TGGGGAAGATCTCGTCCGGGCGGCCGGAGACCTGGTCTATGCGACGGGCTACATAACGGGAAAAGGCTCTGCCGGAGGATTCTGGGAGGCAATGAGGGAGGCGAAGGGCATCAGGGGGGATGACGCCTCGCTGGATGGCGAAATCGTTTCCCGCTTTCTTCCCCGGGAATGGATGTTCGATGTTGTGGAAAGATTGAAGGCAGAGAATCTGAAGGTCGGCATTCTCAGCGACCAGACGGATATCCTGGACCGGCTGAATGCAACGTTCGATTTCTTCAGGCGTTTTGATTTCGTCTTCAACAGCTACCACTTCGGAAAGGGCAAGAGGGACCGCTCCCTGTTCGATGACATCGCCAGTCTTCTGAAGACGGAGCCGGACAGGATCCTGTTCATCGACGACGATCCGGGGAACATTCAACGGGCAGGGCACAGCGGATGGCAGACCATCCTCTATGCCGGCCGGAATTCGTTTTGCGCTTCCATGAAGCGGATGCTGCCGCCTGGATGATGGAAAGCCGTTTTGTCTACATTCTTGAATGTTCCGACAGGACCCT
>JAVETB010000023.1:0-33617 GCA_034006265.1 Syntrophus sp. (in: bacteria)
GGCCCAACACGGGCGGGATGGGATCCTATTCCTTTGAAAATCATCTTCTGCCTTTTCTATCGGAAAAGGATATCGCGGCGGGATTGTCCATCACCCAGTCCGTCGCCGAAGCCCTTTACCGGGAAACCGGCTGTTACTACAAGGGCGTGATGTACGGGGGATTTATGATCACCCGATCCGGGGTGAAACTTCTCGAATACAACGCCCGGCTCGGCGATCCTGAAGCCATGAATATCCTGCCGCTTTTAAAAACGGACTTTCTCGATCTCTGCACGGCCATCACCGAGGGGACGCTGGGGAGCCTTCCCATCGAATTTGAAAAGAAAGCCACCGTGTGCAAGTACATTGTCCCCAAGGCTTACGGCCTGCCTGCCAATGCCGGCAATGCAGGCTCCACCTCCTCCCGGATAGAAATCGGAGATGTGGGGGCCGCCCGCTTGTACTATTCATCCGTCGATCAGAAGGCAGATGGTCTTTATATGACCTCTTCAAGGGCAATCGGTGTCGTCGGGATTGCCGATCGCATCGATGCAGCGGAAACCATTGCGGAAAAAGCCGTAACAGCCATAAAAGGCCCTGTGGACCATCGCCCGGATATCGGAACCTGGCCTCTTCTTGAAAAGAGAATCCGCCATATGGAAGATATGAAGAGGAAAATAAAAGAAGGAGAAAAATGATGACTTTTAATCAAATAAAACGGGTCCTTATCAGTGTGACTGACAAGGCGGGGATTGTTGAATTTGCCAGAGGTCTGGTCAGCTACGGGGTGGAAATCCTCTCAACGGGCGGAACGGCGGCACAGCTGAGACAAAACGGCCTGTCCGTCCGGGATGTTTCTGACTATACGGGCTTTCCTGAAATGATGGACGGAAGGCTCAAAACGCTCCATCCCAAAATCCATGGGGGGCTTCTGGCGCTCAGGGATCAGGAAAGCCACCAGGAGGCGGCAAGAAGCCATGGAATCGACATGATCGACATGGTGGTCATCAACCTGTACCGCTTTGAAGACACGGTATCCCGAGAAGGGTGCTCCCTTGAAGAAGCCATCGAGAACATTGATATTGGCGGCCCGACGATGCTCAGGGCCGCCGCGAAAAATTACCGCTTTGTCAGTGTTGTGACGGACCCGTCGGATTACGGCCGGATCCTTGAAGAGATGAAGGAGCGCGGCGGCAGGATCTCCGAGGCGACCAATTTCGAGCTGTCTGTAAAAACCTTCCAGCTGACGGCCAGATACGATGCAGCAATTTCCAATTACCTGGGGAAGCTGACGCCCTACGGCAGCGCGCCCAAGGAATTTCCGGACACTCTGACGGTGCAGTTCGAGAAGGCCCAGGACCTTCGCTATGGTGAAAATCCCCATCAGCGGGCCATCTTCTATCGGGAGCATCGTCCTTTTCCGGCCTCGATCGCCAATGCCCGCCAGCTTCACGGAAAGGAATTATCCTATAACAACATCATGGACAGTGATGCGGCATGGAACATGGTTTCCGATTTTTCCCTGCCCGCCGCCGTGATCATGAAGCACGCCAACCCCTGCGGAGCGGCCACCACGTCTAAAGATCTCGCCGACGCCTATCAGAAAGCCATGGCAACGGATCCCATCTCCGCCTTCGGCGGCATTGTGGCCCTGAATCGAACCGTTGACAGCGCAACAGCGGGGGAGATCCTCAAGACATTTCTGGAAGTCGTTATTGCACCCGACTTTGACGAGGATGCCCTGGATCTATTAAAAGCAAAACAGAACTTGAGGATGCTGCTAATCCCCAGCGAATTCACAGCAGGATCTCTGGGATACGATTTTCGGCGGGTCGTCGGCGGCCTGCTCGTTCAGGAAAGGGACCGCGATCCCTTCGATATCCGGAAAGCCAGGATCGTTACCAGGCGGACCCCGACGGAGGAAGAATACCAGGCGCTGGATTTTGCCTGGAGGGTCGTCAAACATGTCAAATCCAACGCCATCGTTTTTACGACCAAGGATCAGCTGGTCGGAGTCGGCGCCGGGCAGATGAGCCGTGTGGATTCCGTCAAAATTGCCAAGATGAAGGCCATGCTGCCGACGAAAGGCTGCGTGCTCGGCTCCGACGCATTCTTCCCCTTCCGTGACGGAGTAGACATGGCCGCAGAAGCCGGCATCACGGCCATCATTCAACCCGGCGGCTCCATGCGGGATGAGGAGGCCATTCAGGCCGCCGATGAGCACGGAATGGCCATGATCTTTACCGGCACCCGTCATTTCAAGCACTGAGAGGCGGTCCGCGCAGTTTCTCATGCGGCAGGCAGGCCTGGAATGTTCCGCCTGCCGCATTTCCCTTTTTCCCCTTCTTGATTCTCGCTGTTATCGGCTGTATACTTCAGACCGTATTTCGCTTTGATCCGTTTTTCACCCCATTTATTCCGGAGCAGGAGAACCCTTTAATGGACAAGAGCAACGATATTGTCAGCGTCGTGATGGGCAGCCATTCCGATTATCCCGTCATGGAAGAAGCGGTTAAAATTCTCAATGCATTTTCCATCACCCATGAGGTATTTCTAACCTCGGCGCACCGCTCTCCGACGAGGACATCCGATTTCGCCCGGACGGCGGCCCAGCGAAACGTCAAGGCCATCATTGTCGGGGCAGGCGCCGCAGCACATCTGGCCGGCGTCATCGCCTCACAGACACCCCTGCCTGTTATCGGGGTACCCATTGATGCAACGGCACTTCACGGCCTGGATGCACTGCTGTCCACGGTTCAGATGCCGGGAGGCGTCCCCGTTGCAACCATGGCCGTCGGAAAAGCAGGGGCAAAGAACGCCGCACTGCTTGCCATCCGGATTCTATCGCTCAATGATGAAGAGCTCCGGCAGAAGCTTCTCACTTATATCGACACGATGTCCCAGGAAGTTGAAAAGGGGCAGGAAGACCTTCTCCAGAAAATCCGCGCATGACTTCAACACCGGTGATAACGATCGATCCCGGGAATCCTGACCCCGCCCTGATTCAATCAGCTGCCGGGTTTCTGAGGCAGGGCAGGGTTCTGGCCTATCCCACTGAAACATTTTACGGACTGGGGGCAGACGCAGGAGATGAAGCCGCCATTGAAAAACTTTTCGGCATCAAGGGCAGGAGTTTCAGCAATCCGATTCCGATTCTCATTGGAGCAGAAGACGAACTGGACAGCCTGGTCGAGAAGGTCCCGGAAACAGCGCGAAGGCTCATAGGCGCATTCTGGCCCGGCCCTCTGACGCTGGTGTTTCGGGCAGCTCCATCCCTGTCCCCTCGGTTGACGGCATATACCGGGCTGATCGGCATTCGGATATCCAGCCATCCCATTGCCCGGAGTCTGGCCCAGGCCCTTGGAGCGCCCCTGACGACCACGAGCGCCAATCTGTCCGGGGGAAAGGAGTGCGTAACCGCTCAGGAAGTCGCCCGGGCAATCGGCCCACTTCTCGACGGCATCGTTGACGGGGGCAGAACCCCCGGGCTGGCAGGATCCACGGTTGTCAACGTGGCTGCAGATCCACCGCAGCTCCTCCGAGTCGGCATCATTCCGGAACGTGATATCACCAACACTCTGAGGAAATGCGCTCGGACGTAATCCCTTTGGAGCTGTGCATACCGGTTATTTCGTTTGTTGAAAACATTTCAAGAGCATTCAGATTTCAGGGAGGCTGCCGTGGTATCTGGAAAAACCAAACCGTCTGAAACATACAGCCCGCTCTACTTTCTTGCTTCACTCGGTACGGGCGGACTGACGGTCACATTCTTCATGTGGCTGATGCACTGGACCCCACATCCCGGCCGCACTGTGCCTGTGTTCGAGGATCTGGTCGCAGCTTTTTCCGCCGGTGAGACGGCTGTTCGGGCGGTAATCATTGCGGCGGTCACCGGTATCGCTTTCTACGCGTTCCTCAATCTCAAGTATCTGATCTGGAACCTGATCCGCTTCCAAACCTGGAAAAAGTCAGAGTTTTACCGCAGACTCCGCAGCTCCAACGCGGAAACCCAACTGCTGGCTATGCCGCTGGCTCTCGCAATGAGCGTTAACGTCATCTTCATTCTTGGGATGGTCTTTGTGCCCGGACTCTGGAGCGTGGTGGAGTATCTCTTCCCCCTGGCCATAGCGGCCTTTCTCCTGATCGGCCTGATGGCCTTCCGCATGCTGGGATCATTCTTCGGCCGGGTGCTGACGGCGGGTGGATTCAGCTGCGCGGTCAACAACTCTTTTGCCCAGGCGCTTCCAGCCTTTGCCCTGGCTATGATCGGCGTGGGGCTGGCTGCACCCGCCGGGATGTCAGCTACCCCGCTGGTGGCTGGTTTCGGGCTGGTCCTTTCAACTTTTTTCCTGGTCGCTACCCTCCTCATCGGAGGCATCGCACTGGTTCTCGGAATCCGCTCGATGATGGAGAACGGCGCCAACATTGAAACCGCACCGACACTGTCGGTATTCATCCCTCTGCTGACAATTATCGGCATCCTGTCGCTGCGCCAGAGCCACGGGCTCGGCGAGCATTTTGACCTGGCCAGCGGTGGCGCCGACCGGTTGATGATGCTTTCACAGTTTCTTTCAGCCCAGCTCCTCTTTGCGCTGCTGACAGGAGCGGTTCTGAAGCGCCTTGGCTATGCCGGAAAGTTTATTTTTGGACGGGAGACATCGGTAGGCTCCTACGCCCTGGTCTGTCCCGGCGTTGCACTGGCCGTGATGACCCATTTCTGGCTCAACCGGGGCATGGTGGATGCCGGGCTGATCGTCAAGTTTTCCGCATGCTACTGGGTCATCTCAGCCCTGGCCGCGGCAATCCAGCTAGGAACAATGGGACTGGTCCATATCCTGAACCGCAAGCACTTCTGAGGATTCCAGGCAAGGAAGCCTGTTTCATGCCGTCGACCGCCCCAATGCACCGGCACCGGAGGCTGGCCGACGGTCATGAGCTGGAATGGCTAGTCTTTTTCCATAGAGGGTTTCCAGACCTCCCAGACCTTGCCGACGAGATCCGGACCGGGCTTGAGCGTGATTTTGCCGGGCCTCCAGCCTGACGGAGTCGCCTCGGCCCCCTCCGTTGCCCGGACATGTTGAAAGGCCTGGATCTGGCGAAGGTTTTCCGCTACAAGACGTCCAACAGGCGGCGTGAGGACTTCATAGGCCTGAATCACACCATCGGGATCGATGATAAACCGGCCCCGGTTTTCAACCCCAGCTTCCTCGTCGTAAACACCGTATGCCATTCCCAACTTTCCACCGCCATCGGAAAGCATGGGAAAAGGAACACCGCCGGCAACCATTTTCGCCAGTTCGTAGTCGTTCCACATCTTATGGACAAAAACGCTGTCGACACTGATGGAAAAGACCTCGGCTCCAAGCTTTTGAAAATCCGCATAATGATCGGCGACCGCCGAAATTTCGGTCGCTCAAACAAATGTAAAGTCTCCCGGATAGAAGCAGAGAACCACCCACTTGCCAAGATAATCTGAAAGTTTTACCGAAGTAAACTCCCCCCTGTGATATGCGGGGGCAACGAAATCCGGCGCCGGTCTTCCTACCTGAATCATCTTCTTCACCTCCTGGGACGGCTGCGCCCCCTGTTTCTCTTCCATTGTTTCCTTAGACTGTCCGACCAATCCGCCCGTGGGGCGGGCGCATCCTACCTTGGCCTTTTCCGCCATCGAAAACCTCCTTTCTCCAATGTTGATATCCCCGATCTCTCTATGATGAACCGGCCCAAAAACACTCCCTCCTTCACATTTTTCGGCACTGGCGGCCGCAACGCATCTGGGAACATGGGGTACGACGAAAGGATCCCCCTTTAACACATCAAGGCGGCCTCCTGGTTCAACCGCTTTATTCAGGATGGAATACCTGCCCGTTTTCCATTCAATTTGGGAATATGATAATCCAGGGTGCCCTGCCTGTCAAAACAAATAACGACGCTCAGCCGGGACTTCCTGTTCCAGAAGGCGCCCGCCCCGGAATTTGTAGAGCGTCCATGCCGGCAGTGCAGTGACCTGACAAAAAAACTTAGATGAATCCTTGAATTAGTGTATAAAAAATAAATTGAATATCTGATTAACTATTGGAGCATAATCATTGTTACGATTAAGTTGTTATAATCTTTGAGATCTGCACGATAGGCATCCCGGGCGATACCTTTGCCTCTGGCCATTGTGACGCCTGCGGTTTCCATTGAGGCGTCTTGATGTCCGTAAAAAATGCTTGACGTAAAAACTGAAAAAGAGATAGATAGAAAATTAAATTTTAAATTAAAAATTCATTTTCACCAGAAACCCCTTCAGCAGCCGTTTTTTGAGAATCATCAAAAAAAGGTGCGTTCAGTCACCAGGCTCTTTTCCGGCTGGATCAGCACAGTGGCCGCTGGAAAGGGAAAAGGACTCAGCAGTTAAACGGAACCTGCCGACCATCGCGATCCCTTCCGTTTGATCATATTTGACAATATCTGAAGTTACTTAGGAGGAAAGTTTCATGGGTCTTAAGACAAAGGAAGAGTACATTGAATCGCTGCGGGCTCTCAAACCCACGGTCTATATGTTTGGAGAAAAGATCACCAACGTCGTCGACAATCCCCGGATCCGCGCCGGCATCGAAGCCACGGGCGCGACCTATGAGCTGGCCAACATGCCGGAAAATAAGGATCTGTTCATCACGACGAGCCCTTTGATCAACGAGCCGGTGAACCGATTCACCCTGCCGCCTGCCAGCATACCGGACCTCGTAGCCCGGGTGAAGATCAACCGTAAATTGGCCAACTATGTAGGCACCTGCCATCAGAGGTGCACCGGCCTGGACTGCCTGTCCACCCTGGCCATCGTGACCTATGACATCGACAAGAAACACGGCACCCACTACAACGAAAACTTCACGGAATTCTTGAAATATATGCAGAAGAATGACCTGACGGCAAACGCCGGGGTTACCGACGTGAAGGGCGACCGGTCGCTGGCGCCCCACGAGCAGGTGGACAAGGACATGTTTCTCCGTGTCGTGGAAAAGCGTGAGGACGGCATTGTGGTCCGGGGCGCCAAGGCCCACCAGACGGGCTCACTTTCCTCCCATGAAATCATCGTGCTGCCCACCCGCGCCATGGGCAAAAATGACGGGGACTACGCCGTTGCCTTTGCCATTCCCGCAGACACCCCGGGGCTCATCCATGTGGTCGGCCGCTCCAGTCTCGACAAGAGGGAGCTTGACGGCTTTGACTGCGGGAACATTTATTATTCCAAGTACTGTCCGACTCTCATCTTCAACGATGTCTTCGTCCCCTGGAACCGGGTATTCCTGTGCGGCGAAACGGAATTCGCGGTGGACATGGTGGTCAAGTTTTCCTCGTTCCATCGCCAGAGCCATGGAGGCTGCAAGTCCGGAAAGATCGACTGCATGATAGGAGCGGCTCTGACCCTGATGGATTACAACGGAACCGCCAAGGTGACTCATCTCAAGCAGAAGGTCATTGATATGATTCACAGGGCGGAAACGCTGTACGGCTGCTGCCTTGCGTCATCTTACGAAGGAAAAGAGCAGCCTTCCGGCGCCTACTTCATCGACACGGTCCTTGCCAATGCCTCAAAAATCCACGAAGGCAAGGAAATGGCCGAGGCGACAAGGCTCATGATCGACGCCTGCGGTGGCTTTGTGGCGGATCTCCCCTCCGACAGGGACTTTGAAAATCCCGAGATCGGAGATTTCCTGAAAAAGTACCTAAAAGGCGTAGACACCGTCCCGGTGGAAAATCGTGTAAAGATGTTCCGGTTGGCTGAAAAGCTGGCCCTGGAAAGTGCCGATACCATCTCCGACATTCACGGAGGGGGATCTGCCGAAGCACACCGGGTGACCATCCTGCGGGAAACAGACGTCGAACATAAAAAGAAGGCGGCAAAACGTCTGGCCGGAATTACAAACTGATTCCACCTTTTCATCAACGTCCAGGAAGGCTGGCTCTGCGATTCACGGAGGTGAAAAGCGGCCGGCCTTCTTTTTTTGATTTTATCCACTTGTCCTCGTTGAAAGACTGAACTTTTTCTGATATGAGCTTCGCGTACATTTCGGATCAGCCGGATCTGGCCGGGATGTATAAAAATCCTTGAAAGCGACAACCCTCAAAGGAACATTCGAACCGACATGACCAACTTCTACGATGTGATCGTCATCGGCGCAGGGGTGGTGGGCAATGCCATCGCCCGGGAGCTTTCCCGATTCGATATCAAGGCGGCAGTGCTTGAACAAGAGCTTGATGTGGGAGGCGGAACCAGCTCCCGCAACAGCGGTGTGGTCCACTCCGGCATCCACTACAAACCCGGCACCCTTCGGGCGAAGCTGGATGTCCAGGGCAATGCCATGATGGGAGCCCTCTGCAGCGACCTCAAAGTCAAAATCCAGTATATCGGAAAACTCACGGTAGCTCAGGAGGAGGCGGATATAAAAACGCTCCATTCCCTCAAGGAGCAGGGAGAGGCCAACGGCGTTCCCGGCCTGTCCATTCTGAACCGTGAACAGATGGAGAGGCTGCAGCCCGGCATTGGAGGGCTTATGGCCCTTCATTCTCCGAGCACTGGAATCATCTGTCCCTACGGCCTCACCATCGCCTTGGCTGAAAATGCTTACGTCAACGGGATTTCCTACCATCTTGGACAGCAGGTGGCGGCAATCAACAGGACAGCAGAGGGGTTTGACATCTCCACCCGCCAAGGAGAGCGCTTCAGGAGCAGGGTCCTGATCAATTCCGCCGGCCTTTACTCCGATGCGATCTGCCGGATGCTGGGAATCGACGAATACAGGATCTACCCGTGCCGGGGGGAATACCTCATCCTGGACAAGCGGCTGTCCGGGTCCCTGTCCCTGCTGGTCTATCCGGCACCCCACAAGGGAGGCGCCGGACTCGGCATCCACCTGACGAACACCGTGGACGGCAATATCCTCATCGGTCCCAGCAACGAATACGTCGGAGAAGCGGACGATTACGCCTCTACGGCGGAGATCATGAACCTCCTCAAGAAAGAGGGGCACGAACTCCTGCCCGGCATATCCGCGGCGGATTTCATCCGCAACTTTTCCGGCCTCAGAGCCAAGCAGGCCCCGCCCAGCGAAGGCGGGTTCCGGGACTTTGTCATCGAGAGCCGCAAAGACATCCCCGGCTTCATCAATCTCGTGGGCATCGAAAGTCCCGGCTTGACCTCCGCGCCGGCCATCGGCCTGATGGTCCGGAATCTGGTGGAGGAGCTTCTTCCCCTTCCGCTCAAGGACTCCTTTATTGCCGAACGGGAGGGCCGGGCCGGATTCTTTTTCGAGCTGTCTCCGGAGGAGAAAGCGGATCTCGTAGCCCAGAACCCTGATTATGGGGAGGTCGTCTGCCGCTGCGAACAGATCACCCGCAAAGAGGTACTGGACGCCATCCAGAACCCCCTGGGCATCCGCACGATCAACGGGCTGAAATACCGCTCCCGGGCCATGATGGGCCGCTGCCAGGGCGGGTTCTGCCTGCCCAGGATTGTTGCGATCCTGGAAAAGGAATTTGGGTACAGGCCAGAGGACTATTTACTACAGCACGCTTCCTCCAAGCTTTTTGCCGGTCGAGTGCGATAGGAAAGACAAGACGATGCAAACTCTTAAACGCGATCTGGTGGTTATCGGAGGAGGCCCGGCCGGTTTGTCGGCGGCGGTATCCGCCCGTCAGAACGGCTGCGACAATGTCCTCCTTCTAGAAAGGGACCGAATCCTCGGAGGGATCCTCAATCAGTGCATCCATGACGGATTTGGACTGCACCGCTTCGGAGAAGCCCTCACCGGGCCGGAATACGCCCAGCGCTACATCGACGAATACGAAAAGATGAAGGGCGAAGTGATGCTGGGAACCATCGTCCTCAACATGGACGCCGAGCGGAACCTTTTCGTCAGCTCCCGGAACGGCTTCACAAAGATTGAAGCCCGGGCGGTTATCCTGGCCATGGGCTGCCGGGAACGCACAGCCGGGGCGATTTCCCTTCCCGGTACGCGCCCCTCGGGAATCTACACGGCGGGGGCGGCACAGAATTTCATCAACCTGCAGAATATCATGGTGGGGAAGCGGGTGGTCATCATGGGCTCAGGGGATATCGGCCTGATCATGGCCCGCCGGATGACCCTGGAAGGAGCCAGGGTGGAGGGCGTCTTCGAGCTTCTCCCTTACTCCAGCGGCTTGCCTCGCAACATTCAACAGTGCCTGAACGACTATGACATTCCCCTTCACCTCGCCACTTCCGTCATCCAGATTCACGGGAAAGAGCGTTTGACCGGGGTGACCGTGGCCCGCATGGACGGGAATTTCAAGCCGATTCAGGGATCGGAATGGTTTGTCCCCTGCGATACCCTACTGCTTTCGGTGGGCCTCATTCCGGAAAACGAGCTTTCCCGGAACGCTTCCATCGCCATCGAGCCGCGGACCAGCGGCGCCTCCGTGGACGATACCCTGATGACCAGCATTCCCGGCGTTTTCTCATGCGGCAATGTCCTTCATGTCCATGACCTGGCGGACTGGGTTTCTGAGGAGTCCGCCCTGGCCGGGCAGTTTGCCGTTCAATATCTCAACGGGGAGATTTCCCCGCCCCAAAAATCCATTCCGATTCTGGCCGGAGCAGGGGTGCGCTATGTCCTCCCGCAGAGCATCAGCGGCCAGCGGGACGTGACCCTTTCCCTCCGGGTGGCATCTCCCTCCCGGAATCGCGTCGTCAAGGTAAACGATGGTGAAAGGCTGGTGGCAAACAAGAAAATGCTGAGGCTTCACCCTGCGGAAATGATCCACATCAAGGTCAAGGCGGAGAAGATTTCCGAAGCCGGCAGACTGGAGGTATCCGTGGCATGATCAAAAAAGAACTGACCTGCGTCCTGTGCCCGAACGGCTGTCCGCTGGAAATTACCTTGGAGGAAGGGCCGACGCCCGTGATCAAGGAGGTTGTCGGCTATCACTGCAAGAGGGGTCCGGAATGGGCGGAGCAGGAACTCATCAACCCCATGAGAACCATTGCCAGCAGCATCCTGGTGGGAGGCGGAGACTTTCCCCTGGTCAGCGTTCGAACCGATTCCGCCATCCCGCTGGCCAGCATCGCCAAGGTCATGGAGGCCATCAAGACAGTCCGGGTAAAGGCGCCGGTGCGCATCGGCGACATCCTCATTTCAAAACCGGCGGATACATCCTGCAACATCATCGCCACCCGCCATGTGCGGACCGCTTCATAGTTCCAGTCCCGCCTCCCAGGCAATAACGGGCGGGGCGAAGGCGGCAAAGACGTGCGAACGCAGCGGGGCAGGTGGCACAAGCCGGACGGCGCGCGATCCGGTACGAACAAAAAACGGGGGCCAGGGACTGAAATCAGTCACCGGCCCCCGTTCTAATAAGCTCAACAACTGTCTTATTTCGACAGTTTCTCTCCTCCCACGGTTGAAACCCTCGCCGTCGCTACGCCCGGGGGTTCATGGGGGAAGATGATCATGAAGGGAATCTGCCCCTTCGGCTCCACCCGGATATTCTGGGAGTCACTACCCATCGGAAGATCCAGCTCCTTCTGCAGGGCTTCCTCGGACAAGGCCGCCAATTCATCATCGCTGAGCAGATTGCCGCTGTAGGCCAGCCGCTCCGTGATGATCACTCCGTTGCCGTCATAAAGCTCTCCCTTGACCTGTATCCGCGTGACCGGGTAGCTCGATGCATTCAGCGCTACCCCCTCTATGACCCGCAGCTGACCAGCCGTCACGTTGTCGACAAACCGCTGCCGGACATTTTGAAGCTTGATCTGATTCAAATGAAATTCAGCAGGGCCCGTCTCCGTTCCCACCAGGGTTCCGAGGGCGGGAACCATTGAGGACAGGTTGGAGATCAGGCGCTCGCTCATTCCTGGGGAAAGCCACACGTACACGCCCCCGAAAAGAAGATTGATGAAAATGATCAGGACAATGATCCGCCAGGGTCTCCAGAAACCCCGCTTGACCGGCGGCGTCGCTACAGGGCTCTCCGTCTCCAGCTCCACCTGCTCGAATTCTTTATATCCTCTAACTTCCGGTTTCAGGATTTCCTGAACGTCTTCCGCCTCCAAGACCCCTTGCTGACCGCTCTCTTTATCGATCGTGACGAGGGGCTCCGGCTGATGATGTTCCTCAAAGGTTTTCTTCGTCTCTTCGATCTTGGCCAGAATGGCATCAAGCTCTTCCTTGTTCGTGCTGATTTCGAGGGTTTTGTCAAAATCGGCGGGACCCGTGTCCGCTTCGGGAGGCACAGCGCCGGTCTCCGTCAAGGCGGCAGGTTCTTCACTGCGCGTCATCCTGACGGGATTCTCCTGAAAAAAGACCTCCTGGCAACGGCTGCAGCGGACCCACACACCATCACCCCCCATCAGAGAGTCATCAAAACGGAACCGGGTAGAACATTTAATGCACTGGATAATCATCGCTTTTCCCCTTCAAGGATTCCGGATTAAACACCTTACAGTTCGTCAACACGATACACATCCGGCAGAAATCGACCTTTTTCTTTGAAATCGAGGCCGTATCCTATTACAAAGGCATCGTCCACAGTAAATCCAACATAGTCCGCCTCAAACGGAACCTTGCGCCGCCCCCGCTTATCGAGAAATGCACAAACCTTCAGGGAGCGGGGATTCCGTTCCAGGAACCAGTCCACGAGAAATTTCAAGGTCAGTCCCGTATCCACAATATCTTCGACAATCAGGATGTCCCTCCCCTTGATGGAGGTTTCAATATCCTTTGTCATGACCACCTTGCCGGAACTCGTAGCCCCTGAACCATAGCTGGCCAGTCTTGCAAAATCAACCCGGCAGGGAATGCTCAGTGCCCGGATCAGGTCGGCCATAAAAATAAAGGCCCCCTTGAGAACGCCAACAACAATGAGTTCGCTGTCTACGTAATCCAGGGATATCTGTTCGCCCAGCTCCCCGACGCGCCTGTCAATGGCATCCTTTGAGATCAGGATCTGTTTATTCATGGTTTCCATAATTTCAATAGAGCTCTCAAGCAAAAATCATATCACGCAGGAATCAGCCCAATCCTTTTTCTCCTGTCCGCAGGAAGACGGCGAACGGAACGTCAGCGCGAGGCTGAATAAGCCTCGACAAAGGCATCGATGTGCCCTTGAAGAATCTTCTCGGCGGCCAGAAGTTCGTCCCTGCCTGTAAAACGCGAGGAAAGGCTCAGAAGGATGGAATCGAAGCGTGACGTTTTACATCCCAGGGCTTCATAATCTATGCGATCAATCCTGTACTCGGACCCGTCAAAAAAATACTTTCCCAGCCGGTTCACCGCCGGATCGCTGTACGGCCAGGCCAGCTTCAGCTCGAAAAACTCCCGGACGATCTTCCGCAGGGGGTCCGATTTCATTTTTTCCGGGCGGGGCGTCTCCAGGAGACGGTCACCGACCATGCGAAAGTAGGATTTTACAAGATCAATATCCGTCACACACAGTCCGTAGAGATACCAGTCGTCCAGGACAAAAATCAGCGCCAGCTTTTCCTCTTTCGTGAGATACGTGTAACTGGGGCAGAAGTGACCGTCGCAGAGCTCCCGGCCATAGAATGAAACGCCTCGAAGATCCACGCCGCTGTTCTGAAGGGGATGAAGAAGGCAACCGACCCGCTTCTCTCCGGGATCGAGAAAACCAAGGTATTCACAGCAGTAAATCACCTCATAGCGGCGGGCCTGGTCTTCCGAGCGGCGGACCAGGTTCGAATAGTGATCCAGATCATCCGGACTTTTCACGATCTCTGGAAAAAGCGCTGTTCTCCAGCGCAACCGGCGAATCAACGATTCCCGGTCGCTTGCGGCATAATTGTACAATCCGCAGCAAGCGCCGCAGGACTTGCAGGGATCCGGCTGACAAAGATGGACAAAGGTGTTGTCGGGGTTCGATTTTTCGGGTTGCATGGATGAAAAGGGACTATAAGAGGAATGGATTTGCAGGTCAAGCATAAAGATGATAAGAAGTCGGCTCTCGAAAAGAACGAACAACACGGAAAAGATGAATTCCAGTCTTTTTGCGAAACAGGAAACGTAAGGACACCATCAACCATGAAACGACAAATTGAGGAAATCAACCTGCCCAACGGACTGACCATGCACATCTGGGATGCCTCGCGGGTCATAGCGGCTGATACGACGAGCGTCATCCTGATCGTGACGATCCAGATGGAGCTGAAGGCGGACTATTTTGTGGAGACGGATCATTACAGACTGACGACCTCCGTCTTCGGAAAGGAAATGCCGTACGAATACAGAAAGGAACGGACCTTCGTCAAAACGCGGGACGCCGGGGCCGTATTCCAGGAGCTCCTGGAAACCTTCAAGGCCGATGCCCTTCCCTATCTGGCCCGGGCCACCTTTCCGAAACAGTTCGCCCGTTCAAAACACCGGGAAATTCTCAATAATCCCTATCGGTACCGTGAATACCTTGAACAGGGAATCTGAAGGGAGCATCGAGAATTGTCAATGAACCAGGAAGAGCTTCTTGCCTTGGTTTCCAAACCGAGCCGTTATCTCGGTGGAGAAGTCAATTCCATCCGAAAGGATCCAGACTCCTGCTCTGTCCGCATCGCACTGGCCTTTCCCGACACTTACGAGGTCGGCATGTCCCATCTGGGCCTTCAGATTCTCTACGCAATCCTTAACGGTTACCCCGATGTCGCCGCCGAACGATGCTACGCCCCCTGGCCGGACATGGAAAAAGTGCTGCGCACCCACGGGCTTGCGCTGACGACGCTGGAATCCCGAACGCCCCTGTCGGCTTTCGATCTGGTCGGATTCTCACTTCAATATGAATTGTCCTATACCAATGTCCTCAACATGCTGGAGCTCGGCGGCATTCCCCTGCGGTGTTCCGAGCGCGCCCAGGACGCTCCCCTCGTTATCGCCGGCGGACCCTGCACCTTCAATCCCGCCCCGATGGCGCCTTTTATTGACGCCTTCGTGATCGGCGAAGGCGAAGAGGTGATCTCCGAAATCGCCGCAGCCCTGAGACAGGCAAAGGCCGGAAAATATGACCGGAACCGGCGGCTGGAGCAGCTCTCATCCATTCCCGGCATTTATGTTCCCACGCACGTTTCAGGCCGGAGTGTCCGCAAGCGGATCGTGTCCGATCTCGATTCATGGCGGATGCCATCGGCCCCCGTGGTTCCTCTGATGAAAACCATTCATGACCGCATCTCCCTGGAAATCGCCAGGGGATGCACTCGAGGATGCCGGTTCTGCCAAGCCGGCATGGTCTGGAGGCCCGTCCGGGAGCGGAATCTTTACACCCTGGAGCTTTCAGCAGAGGAGCAGCTCGCCTCCACAGGCTATGACGAACTGTCCCTTCTTTCTCTCAGCTCGGGCGATTACAGCAGGATCGAGGATCTGCTGATCCGGCTCATGAACCGGTATTACGACCGCCGGATTGCCCTGTCCCTCCCCTCTCTCCGATCGGAAACCCTCACACGGACGCTCATCGAAGGCATCCGCAAGGTGCGCAAGACGAGTTTCACTCTGGCTCCGGAGGCGGGGACCCAGCGCCTGCGGAACGTTATCAACAAGGGCAATACGGAAGAGGACCTCCTGGCCACGACGGCCCAGGTTTTTGACGCCGGCTGGAAGGCTGTGAAGCTGTATTTCATGATCGGCCTCCCGTCTGAACGGGAAGAGGATCTGGCCGGCATCATCGAACTGGGGCACAGGGTCCTGAGGCAGGCCCGGAACCGGGGACAGGTTACCTTGAGCCTGTCGACCTTTATCCCCAAGCCTCACACACCCTTTCAATGGCACCGACAGATCGGGATGGATGAGATTGCAGAGAGGCAGCAATACGTGAGAAATGCCGTCCGCAGCCGCAGCATCCGCGTCAAGCTCCACGACCGCCGGATGAGCCTGCTTGAGGGGCTCTTCTCCCGGGGGGATCAGACCCTAGGAAATCTTATCGAAAGGGTGTTTCGTCTCGGCGGGCGGTTTGACGGCTGGAGCGATCAGCTGCGGTTCGACCTCTGGGAGCAGGCCATAGAGGACCTGAACATCTCGGCGGACACCTATCTCCGGGAGCGCTCCTTCGAAGAGGCCCTTCCGTGGGATTCCATAGACTGCGGTGTGAGCAGGGATTTTCTGCTCCAGGAACTTGAGAATTCCCTTTCCGGAACGTTGACGGAGGACTGTCGGAACGGGGCCTGCCGCCAATGCGGCGTCTGCGATTTCAAGAAGTTCCGAATTGAAAAGGCGGACACTGAGCAGGAAAAGCCTCGTGAGGCCGCTACCGGCCGGCCCGTCCAAGAACCGGAGCCGCATGTTCCGGCGTCACGCCTCCGGATGATTTTCCGGAAACTGGGAAGGGCCAGGCTGCTGTCCCACCTGGAAATCACGGAAGCCCTGATCCGGGCCATCAAAAAAACGGGGTCAACTTTTGTCTTTACCGAAGGCTTCCATCCTCATCCGAGGATTTCCTTTGCCTTTGCCACGGCTGTCGGCATGGAAAGCGAAGGAGAGTATGCCGATATTCATCTTCGGAACCTCTCTTCAGGGCCGGGGGACCTTGCCGGAGCGATCAATTCCGGTCTTCCCGAAGGGCTTGAAGTGGTGGAAATGAAGGAAATCCTTCCGGGGATCCCTTCCCTTTCAGACACCATTCGCGGGTTCGTCTACGAAATCACCGTCCCGGAACGTCTGGCAGCTGACGTTCCATGGTCCCGGGTAGAGCAGAAAGCGGTTGAATTCCGGGAGGCATCGTCTTTTTCGATCCTTCGAGAAAAAAAGGGCCGGCAGATCGTCCGTGACATCCGTCCCCAGGTGGAGGCTCTTGAACTTTCAAAAGAATGCGGAACGCTGAGACTGCGCCTGCTCTTCGGATCGGAGGGGGGGGTTAAGCCGGGCGAAATTCTCTCCGAGGTGCTCGAATTCGACCGAGACATCGTCCCGCTGATGAGGCTCCGAAAGGTGGAAACCTTGTTTTCCCGGTAATTGGGACGGGAATCCTTCGGCGTTTCCGGAAATTTTCAGTGGCCCCTTAACAAAAGGATTGACAAATACGACAATATTTTTATAATCGTCAATTCAAATTTTAACTGATAAGAAGGATGACATGGATATGTATGCAGTTATCAGGACAGGCGGGAAACAACACAGGGTTTCAGAAGGAGAATTGCTGACCGTTGAAAAGCTCGATGGCGGCAAAGGAGATAGCGTGGTCTTCGACTGTGTGCTGATGGTGGCCGGGGAAGGAGAGGTCCGGGTGGGAACGCCTGTTGTGGAAGGCGCGAAAGTTGTCGGTGAAATCGTCTCCCAGACCAAAGGCCCGAAGATTTATGTTTTCAAGAGGAAAAGGCGCAAGGGCTTCCATAAGAAAACGGGGCATCGCCAGCAACTGACACAGATGAGAATCAAGGAAATTTCGGTTTAAGCGGAGGGCGGTATGGCACACAAGAAAGGACAGGGAAGTTCCCGGAACGGAAGAGACAGCAATTCCCAGAGGCGGGGGGTCAAGGTATACGGCGGCCAGAGCATTCATGCGGGGTCCATCATCATTCGCCAGCTGGGGACCAAAATTCATCCCGGCAACAACGTCGGCATGGGCAAGGATTACACCCTCTATTCGCTGATCGACGGTGTGGTGAAATTTGAACGGTTCGACAAGAAAAGAAAGAAAGTCAGTGTTTACGAAGGAGCCTGAAAGCCCGTTGTTGAGGTAGAGGGTCCCGGCGTTTCCGGAATCCGGAATGCAGGTTGCAGTAAAGGTTTGAGATAGTCTGTCAGCAGAAATAGATCGCGGGCTGGTTGCCGCGCAAAGAAGATGAAGGCACTGTTTCAGTGCCTTTTTATTTTCGGGGGCTGCCTCTCGGCAGCCTGAAGCCGTTCGCATCGCTCCAGGGCACGTTCAGGAAGAAAAGCCGGAATTCCTCATGAAATTCATTGATGAAGCAAGGATCTATGTAAGGGCCGGTGACGGAGGCCGGGGCTGCATCAGCTTCCGCAGAGAGAAGTACGTTCCCTTCGGTGGCCCTAACGGCGGCGACGGAGGAAAGGGTGGAGACGTGGTTCTACTGGCCTCCGCAAACCACAATACCCTGCTGAGCCTGAAATACAACCAGCACCACGTGGCCAAAGGCGGTGGCCATGGCGAAGGAAGCAACCGGACGGGTCGGAGCGCCCCCGATCTGATTGTTCCCGTTCCAGCCGGCACACTGGTGATGGATGCCGAATCCGGGGACGTGCTGGCCGATCTTGTCCAGGAGGGCCAGAGGTATGTCGTCGCTCACGGAGGCATCGGCGGACGCGGCAACGCACGTTTCGCCACCGCGACCAATCGGGCCCCCCGGTTTGCCCAGCCTGGAATCCCGGGCGAAGAGCGTTGGATCCAGCTGGAGCTTAAGCTACTTGCCGATGTGGGAATCATCGGGTTGCCCAATGTCGGAAAATCCACCTTCATCTCCAGAGTGTCCGCAGCCCGCCCGAAAATCGCCGATTACCCTTTTACCACACTGACACCTCATCTCGGCGTCGTCCGCTACGGCAGCGATTTTCAAAGCTTCGTCCTGGCAGATATCCCCGGTCTTATTGAGGGAGCGCACGAGGGGGTTGGCATGGGAATCCAGTTCCTCCGCCATATCGAAAGAACGTCCCTGCTGCTTCACATCCTTGACATTTCACGGGAGGAAGCCGACGGCGGCTGGCACGATTTTGAAGTCATCAATTCCGAGTTGGCCTCCTACAGCGCCAGCCTGGTCCTGAAGCCCCAGATTGTAGCCATTAACAAGACGGACCTGCCGGCCACCCGACAGAAACTGGACGATGCCCTTGCGATCTTTGCGGAACACGGCATCGCTGTTTATCCCTTCTCCGCCGCTACCGGCGACGGCATCCCCGCCCTGCTGAACAAGATCGGAGAAGCTCTTGGAAATATTAAAAAACAGGCAGAAGAACATGAATGAAAACCGGGAAGATGTGCTGAAAAATGTAAAAAGAGTCCTGATCAAAATAGGCAGCGCCGTTCTTACAGGAGCTGACGGTCTGGACCTGGAGATCATCCAGCATCTCGTGGATCAGATTGCCGCCCTGACCAGGAGGGGTTTTCAGGTCGTCCTGGTCACATCGGGAGCCATTGCCTCCGGAAAACATCGTCTCGGCATAACCGCAGCTTTGAGGAGCATCCCCCAGAAGCAGGCGGCGGCGGCCATCGGGCAGGGCCGATTGATGCGTGTTTACTCCAACGACTTCGGGAAGCACGGTCTTTATGTCGCCCAAATCCTTCTCACCATGAGCGATCTGACCGATCGCCGGCGCTTTCTCAACGTGCGCAACACGCTTTCCACGCTGATGGAATGGGGCGTCATCGCCATCATCAATGAAAACGACACGGTGGCCATTGACGAGATCAAGTTCGGCGACAACGACAACCTTGCCGCCATGATTGCCAACATCATCGAAGCCCAGCTACTGATCAATTTGACCAGCACGCCCGGGCTCTATGACCGCAATCCGGCTGAATTCACGGACGCCCGCCTCATTCCCCTTGTCCGGGAAATCACGGAGGATATCGAGGCGGCCGCTTCAGAGGAGGGAACCTCCGTCGGAACGGGAGGGATGAAAAGCAAGGTCATGGCAGCCAAAAAGGTGACCGCCTTCGGCATCCCCTGTATCATTGCCCCCGGTAAGGAGAGGGACGTCCTGTCGAGGATCTTTGACGGCGACGCGGTGGGCACCCTCTTTCTGCCGATGAAAGAGCACCTCAACAGCAGAAAATACTGGATCGCCTTCACCCTTAGATCCCGGGGCGTCCTGAGCATTGACAACGGCGCACGCATTGCGATCCTCGAAGAGGGAAAAAGCCTGCTCCCTTCAGGAATCGTCAGCGTGGAAGGAGACTTTGTCGTGGGAGATCCGGTCACCTGCGTCGACCGGGACGGGATTCCCCTGGCGAAGGGCCTGGTGAATTACAGCGCCGGCGATATCCGGAAGATCATGGGACTCAAAACATCCAGAATCGAACAGGTTCTCGGACACAAGGACTATGACGAAGTCATTCACCGTGACAACCTGGCGGTGACGCGGCGTAGCCGCAAATAGGGGAAAGGGAGCCTGACGCAGGCAATGTTCGGCGTCTGCCCTGTTGGGCCTTCCCCTCCCCGCAGGAGATTCGGGCTCCCCTTCATGATGCCGATCCAGCCAGAAGGATCGGCATTGTTCATGGCTAAAAGGCCGCCCAGGCTTCCATAGCCTCAATGAACAATAATCCCCCCCTTTTCCCGGACAACATCCAGGAGCACCCCCCGACGCATCCTCTGCGGCAGGAAACGGAATCAGGGCCAGGACCGCTTACCCTGCATCAATCCCCAATACCCACTGGAAAGAAATCGACCTCCTCCGGAGCCGCCACGATCTCTGATCAGGGTGCAATTTATGCATGTGATGCATACTCCATAGCATGGTGCGTTTCAGGAATCTTGAGAAATTAGCAATAATAAACGGAGGCTTATATGAACAGAATGGTATCTATGCGGGTTTTGTTTGCGGTTTTTTTGATGCTTTCTTTTACATGGACCGTCAACGCTTCCGATGAAGCTTCCGGCAGCCTGCGAAAGTGCAAAGGTGAGGTTCTCCTTGAACGGAACGGGACCGTCATCAAGGCTCTGGAAGGCGCTCCCGTCTATTCCAGGGATGCCGTCCGGACAGGGGCGGATGGTTCCGTGGGCATCATTTTCAAAGATCATTCACGAATAAGCCTTGGGCCAAATTCCCGCCTGGAATTAAAGGAGTTTGTCTTCAAGCCGGCCCTCAGACAATTTTCCATGGTCAACAGACTGGCCAAAGGCGTCGCCTCCTTTGTCTCCGGAAAAATGACCAAGCTGTCCCCGGAGGCCGTCGTCCTTGAGACCCCCCAGTCTGTTATCGGCGTCCGCGGCACCACATACAACATTAAAGTCGATTAAGCCCAGGATCCCCCATTACCATTTTTCGCCATGAACACAGCATGCAGAAAATTCAGGAGATCTCTTTTCGTTTTCCTGGCCTTGATGTTTCTATCCGGCTGCGCAGCTCCACGGGAGACCATTGTCCTGCTTCAGGATGCCGATGGCAGGGTTGGTTCAATAACCGTTGCCGCAAAAGGCGGAACCAGGACACTGAACCTTCCAAATGCCGCGCTGGAAGTCACCGGATCCGGGGAGCGCCTGTCGGACCCCAAAAAAATGGACCCGGGCCAAATTGATCTGCTGTTCAGCCGTTCCATGAAGGCCCTTCCGTCAGAGCCGATGACGTTTGTGTTCTATTTTCTGCATGACACCACAGAGCTGACGGCCAGGTCAAAAGCCCAAATCCCCGGGCTACTGTCCATCATCAACGATATGGATGCCAAAAAGATGTTCTATGAAATCAGCATTATCGGCCACACGGATGCTACCGGGGACAACGAGACCAACATGAGATTGTCATACGCCCGAGCTGAAATGGTCCGGGACGTACTCCTCTCCCACGGCATTCGCTCCGAATTGATGGAGATCAGGTACCACGGGTCATGGGACCCCGCCGTTCAAACGGTTAAAAATACAAGAGAACCTCTTAACCGCAGAGTTGAAGTTGTTGTAAAATAGCCCGTCATCATGCGCCCACTGAAACGATTGTCCGCCCGCCTCCACTGGATCTGGAAGATCAGGAAGGACACCCTGATTATTTTCTGCGGGATTCTTTTGACCTGCGCCGTCGCTTCTCTCTATATTTTCCAGCCCCTTGTGCTGTCTTCCATCGAACTTAAGCTCTATGACACCCTCCTCAAACTGCCTTCCGCACGCAACCCCTCAGGTCATATCGTGATCGTCGATATCGATGAAAAAAGCCTCGCCCAGTATGGTCAATGGCCCTGGCCGCGATACAGGATCTCCCAGCTGCTGGACAAACTGCGCGAAATGGGCGCAGCAAGTGTCGGCGTTGATATCCTGTTTACAGAACCGGACAGAAGTTCTCTGCAGAATATCCAGAGGGAGATTCTGTCAGACTTCCACTGCGCCATCAGCCTCTCGGGAATACCGCCTCACTATCTCGACAATGATGCGCTGCTTGCGGAAACCCTGAGAAAAGGTCCTTTTGTTCTGGGGTATCAGTTTTTATTTGGGGACCACATCGAAAAAAGCGCCCGTCTTCATCCGGTTGATCTACTGTTCAAGAGGGAACGCGGGGTATCCGATTCCGTAAACGGCCTTTTCAAGCCTTCCTCTGTCGACGGTCTGTTTCAGCCGCTTTCCGAGGCGACACCAGCTTCGGGCTTTATCAACATAAAGCCTGATCATGATGGAATTATTCGCAGAGTGCCCCTCATCATGGAATACGAAGGCCAATTCTATCCGCAGCTCTCCCTGGCGGTGCTTCTTTCTGCCGCCGGGATGGGCCAGCTTGTTTTGAGCGTTGGTCAGGCAGGGGCGGAAAGCCTCTCGTTTGAAGGCATCGAGATCCCCCTTGAAGAAAAGGGATCGTTCCTGATCCCCTTTCGCGGCCCACGGGGGACATACTGCCACCTGTCGGCAGCGGACATTCTCAGCGGCGCCATCGGAAGCCGGGAAATTGACGGGCGCATCGTGTTTGTCGGAGCGACAGCCCCCGGCTTGTTTGATATCCGTGCAACGCCGACCGACCCTTCCATGACCGGTGTGGAGGTGCATGCGAACATCATCGACTCCATCCTGCAGGGCGACTTTCTTCTGCGGCCGAAGGCTGCTGTCTTTTATGAGTTTATCGCCCTCCTTTTTTTCGGACTGCTTTCAGCCATTCTCTTTGCCCACTGCAAGGCTGTTGTAAATCTGACGTTTCTGCTGCTCTCCGCGCTGACCGCGGTCCTTCTGCCCGTCTACCTCTTCCGGAAGGGAATCTATATCTCCCCCCTCTACCCCGCACTGGCCTATGCCTCAAACTTTTCCCTGTTATCCTTTCTGGACTTCTGGCACGGAGAGCGGCTCCTGAAGGAAAAGACCCGGCTGCAGCTGGCAACGCAGGATGCCATGCTTGAGACGATTGCCAATATCACCGAAACGCGGGACTCGGAAACAGGCGGCCACATCAGAAGAACCCGAAGCTATGTAAAGGCTCTGGCTGAACATATCCGGAATAAGCACGCCTATTCGGAAACGGTAAATGACGCTTACATCGAACAGCTGTTCCAGTCGGCACCGCTCCATGACCTCGGTAAGGTCGGAGTGCCGGACCACATTCTGCTCAAGCCCGATAAGCTTACAGCCGAAGAAACAGAGGAAATCAAAAAACATACCGTATACGGAAAACGCGTCATCGACGATGCGCAGGCCAAACTCGGAGACAGTTCCTTCCTGAATCTTGCGGGTGAAATGGCTTTATACCACCATGAATACTGGGACGGCAGGGGATATCCGACCGGACTCAAAGGCGAGGAGATCCCTCTGTCAGGCAGAATCATGGCGATAGCGGATGTATACGATGCCCTCATATCGGACCGTCCATACAAAAAGGGATTTCCTCACGAAAAGGCCGTTGAGATCATCCTGGCCGGGCGGGGCTCGCAATTCGACCCCGAACTCACCGACGCTTTCGGAGAGATTCACGAAACATTCAAATCCATAGCGGAACAGTTCGCCGATGCCGGCATTCATGAATCACTGCGCTCGAAAACCCGAAGGGAATAAATTCAGTTTCTTCTGCCGTTTCGCTGGCAGCGTTCCCTTCTTCTTATGGATACTTACTATCCAGACCGTGCATTTCGTACCCAGTTCGCCGCTCACGAAGAAGCCGCACCACAGACTCGAAATCACCACAAAGACTTGATATTGTTAATCCATAGGCCATTCAGAAAGATTGGCACATCCTTTGATTGATACCTGTTGTAATGCTTCACAAAAAACGTTCGAATAACAGATCGAGCTCAGAAAAGGGGCAAGCGATGAAGAAATTTCTCTGGATCGGATTAGCCGCTGTGTTGTTTCTGCTCACCCAGGGTTGTTATGTCGGTTTCGAACAGCCTCCAACGGATTACTATGGGGAACCCTTGAGTTATGAACCGCCTCCCATTGCATTGTCGGCCCCCCCGGATGTCATCGTGATGCCTTACACAAATGATGTCTACGCGGTTCCGGATATTGACGTAGACCTGTTTTTCTGGAACGGATGGTGGTGGCGCCCATGGAATGGCCGCTGGTATCGGTCGGAAAACTATAAACAGGGCTGGAAATCCTATAACTCCGTACCCGGTTTTTATTCCGGAGTAGATCCCGGCTGGCGGAAAAATTATCGAGACCGCAACTGGCAGGGACATCGATGGAACTGCGAGAGGATTCCAAGCGCACGCCTTCAGCAGAACTGGAGGGCTTGGCAGGGCAATAAATACTGGGAAAAGGAAAAGAGCTGGGGGCTCGAGCGTCACCATTCTCAACCGAAAGAACAGAAGGGGAAGCAGAACGTTCCCTGGCAGCCCCGTGACCCGGGAAAGCTTCCTGACGTCGAGAAGCGCAAGCCGGCAAAAGCGGAAGGGTTCATCCCCCCAGCTGTCCAGCGAACCGAGCCGCCCCCCAGGAAAAACGCTCAGAAGCCGGCACCCCATAAAGGATTCCAGCAGCAGGACCCAAAGCAGTCAGGAAAGCACCTTCAAGGAACGTTGAAAGATCTGAAGCGATACGAACCCACCGGGCAGAAGAACACCCAACCGCCAAGGCAGCAGGTGCAGAAAAAGGTGCAGAAAAAGGTAAGGGAACCTTCACTAAGACAGGAAGACGCACGGCCATCGGGCCAACCATCTCCAGGGGCCGCATCATGGCGTGCTCCGTCAACGACCAGGGAGGTGCCGAAACGATCTCAAGGTGGGCCTGACAGGTGGCCCGCCAAGGCAGGCAGATAAAGGGGCGCTGGATCCAGCGTAACCATCTTCATTCACCCGGCCGGCCATCCCGTCAGGGCCTGTCCGGCTCTTTTCACTGAAGCAGTTCGTTCCTTCAAAGCAGCGGGAGAAAAACGGCAGGCCTGCCGTTCTATCAATCGAAGTGGTCCAATTTTGCACTTGAAAAGAAACGTGCAATCCCTTATGGGATGACCATGAAGAAGATTGATTTTCACACCCATATTTATCCGGATCATGCAGCCGCCAGGACGGTTGCCGCAATCCGTTCGCGGGCCGGTGTTGACGCCTATACCGATGGAACGCTGGCGGGATTGAGAAAATCGATGAAGGCCGCCGGGATCGACCTCTCCATTGTGTCGGCTGTGGCCACAAAACCGGAACAGGTCCTTTCGATTCAAGGCTGGTTGACGGCCATCCGGCAGCCGGGGATCGAAGCCCTGGCCACTGTGCACCCTGCCGCCCCCCCCGATTCCGAACAGTTGGAAATGTTGCTGCGCCAAGGGTTTCGGGGATTCAAACTTCATCCGGATTATCAGGATTTTTTCGTCGACGATCCCCGGGTGTATCCTCTGTATGAAGCGGCCGCGGCAAAAGGAATGTTTATTCTCTTCCACGCAGGAGTGGATCGCGGGCTGCCCCATCCGGTTCATGCGACACCGAAGCGGCTGGCCGCGGTCCATTCAGACATTCCAGAACTCTGCATGGTTGTCGCCCATCTCGGCGGGGAAGGGGCTTATGAGGAGGCGGTAGCCCATCTGTTGGGCCGGAATCTTTACATGGATACGTCCTTTGTGCTGCGCAAGATTCCCATACCGCTCCTGGAGCGTATTCTCAAGGGGCATCCGCCGGACCGGCTGCTGTTTGCATCGGACTGCCCCTGGACGGATCAGGGAGAGGAGCTTCAATTTTTACTTCAGCTTCCCTTCCTCACAGAGACGGATAAGGAAAAAATCTGTTTTTCCAATGCGGCCCATCTACTGGGATTGGAAACAGGCGGAAGATTCTGAACATTAGCCCCGTGGGGGCTTCCCGACTGGGTTCCTGCAATCCCTTCCTCAATACCGCAACATCCTCGACCTTTTTTCCAGCTCTACTCGGGAATCCAGTGCCCTTCACTGAAAAAGCGGATATTCCATGCGCCTCCCGAAATCCATTGGGCACCGCAGACCTGGCATCTGATTTCGTTGATGCGGTCGCTTTCCGTTATGATTCTCTGAGGGGGACGAAAATGATCAAAAAGATCGGGATTGACATCCTGGTCTTCATAATAATCCCTGGATAGTTCGCATACTTCATGGCCGTTGGTACAGGTGACGATCTGTCCTTTGCCGGCGATCTTCTTCGTGTCCGGCAATTCGCCTTCTTCCCCCGAAAGATTCTGATATCCGGAAATCGCATCCGCTGCCAGAGACCAGGCTACCGGTTCGGCAATGGAGCTCTCTCCCTCCAGCGGTTCATAGGGAAGGAAGGTCGTCTCTACAAGCGGCGGCGTGTCCAGTCGGGCCTCGAGCTGACCATTGACAAATGCGATTTTGATGCGCAGATCATACCAGACGTCTTCTTCGCACTGATCTTGCAGAAACCGGGTAAAGGACTGGGTGAAAATTCCTAATTCGTTAATAAGCATAAGGGATCCTGAATTTATAAAGTTTTGATATTCCTGCACGGACAAAAGACATTCAAACCGCAAAGCTGAATATCAGTTCCTGAAGCAAAAAGCAATGGTTCTTCAGACGTTAAACCGCCGACAGGGTTCTGCAATGCCCGGTATGCCCATGGGGGTCAGGGCGGAACAAACCGGGGGCCATGGGGAACACACCGGCATCTCTCTGTTTTGAATCATCCTTTAAATGACTTTTGCTTTTTCTTTAGGTATAATGTTTCAAAATGCTCCCGGTTTTAGCGTTTATGTTACATTTCCACGCGCGGAAAGCAGGATCTTTTCATGGTGAATTGCTCAGCGGGAAGTTCGAGGGATGTTAACCAGAAGAAAAATGTTTGCGAAGGGAGAAGAGCCGTATGAATGCATTGTCCAAAGAAGAATTGAAAACGTTGATGCATAGGCGGAATGATTGGTGCGTATCCATGTTTATGCCGACTTACAGGTCCGGTGTGGAGAGCCAGCAGAATTCAATTCGTTTGCGCAATATCGTTCGCCGTGCGGAAGAAACACTGACAAATTCGGGTTTGCGGACGCAGGAGGTCAAGGAACTTCTCGAACCGGTTCAGGAACTGGTAAACAATGTCTTATTCTGGCGAAATCAGAGTGATGGTCTGGCCATCTTTCTTTCCAAGGATGAATTCCATTATTTCTGCCTGCCTGTTTCTTTTGACGAACTTCTCGTCATCACGGACCGGTTTCATCTGAAGCCGCTCATGCCGCTTTTGCACGGGGACGAGCGGTTTTATGTTCTCACTTTAAGCCAGAACGAAATCACCCTCTTTGAAGGAACATCCCAGACCGTTAAAGAGGTGAACGTCGAAACGATGCCGAAAAGCCTTGCCGAAGCTCTGCAGACGGACAATCCCGAAAGGCAGGTCAAATTCCGGTCGGGAAAGGGAGTCGGGCAGGGGGGAATGATGTCCGGCCATGGCGCCGACATCGAAGATGTGAAAGGCAACCTGTTACAATACTTCCAGCTCGTCGACAAGGGGCTTCATGACCTCCTCAAAGAGGGCAATCTCCCCCTGGTTCTTGCCGGGGTGGAATATCAGTTCCCCATTTACAGGGAAGCCAACAGCTATCCCTTTCTCATGGAAGGGGGCATTGCCGGCAATCCCAAGGGGTTAAGCCCGGAGCAGCTGCACCGTGATGCGTACGACATTGTCACGCCCCATTTTCAGAAAGCTGTGAACGAGGCCCTCTCGCAGTACAACCAATCCATGGGAACAGGCCTGACATCGGATAATGTCCAGGAAATCATCCCTGCAGCCTATCATGGGCGGGTGGGGATCCTGTTTGTTGTCCAGGGATATGGATACTGGGGGATTTACAATCCCGCCGATGATACGATTCTCCTGGATGAAAAGCAGGAGCCTGGAAATGAGGATCTTGCGGACTTTGCCGCCATCCAGACATTTTTGAACGGGGGCTTGGTCTTTGTCGTGGAGCCGGGCCTTCTGCCCGCCGAGGCACGCATGGCCGCCTTGTTCCGTTATTAGAAGCGCCAGTCGGATTCCCCGCGGAGGATGGGCTTCATCTGCGGGGAATTTTTCCTTCCAGGCCAGGTTGACATCCGAGATCAGCGCAGTGGACCTATAGCTCCTCCGGCGTCGTGGTCGTGGCCTCTTCCCCTCTTTCCTCCTCCACTCTTCCCCGGTAAAGATACCGTTCCAGGAATCGGTGGTAGGGAGTCCATCCCGTTTCTTCGTCCCGGAAGTCGTTCAGATATTGCTGGAAGGCGTTGACCTTGGCATCCAGGTCATCCACGTAATGGACCATCAGGGCCTCCACGGTTTTCGGGCGCTTGGGGGAACCGTATTCCAGTATGCCATGGTGACTTAGAATGAGGTGACGGAGTTCCAAGGCCAGGGAATCGGGAAAATCGGGGATCTCGGCAATCTTCCGGTCAATCATCTCCACGCCGATGATGATGTGCCCGATAAGCCGCCCTTCATCGCTGTACTCAACCAGGCGGTCATAGGAAAATTCCGTGATCTTGCCGATGTCATGGAGGATGCCTCCCGCCAGCACAAGATCCCGGTTCACGCCCGGATAGTGGGAGGCGACCTGGTCCAGCAGCCGTGTTACGGAAAGGGTGTGCTCCAGAAGCCCTCCCAGGTAAATGTGATGGAATCCTTTGGCCGCCGGCGCCCGTTTGAAACAATCGGCGGTTTTCCTGTCATCAAAAAAGGCCTTGAGCAGCTTCTTCAGCGGCGGGTTTTCGATCCGGTTAATATAGGATTGCAGCTCGCCGAACATGGCGTTAACGTTCCCCCGGGTGGTGGGCAGGTAATCGTTGAGAAGAATATCGGAATCATCCAGGGCCGTCAGGGAGTGGATGGAAAGCTGAAGGGAGTTCTTGAAACTCACAGCCCTTGCGTTGACCTGAATGACATCCCCCTTCCGGAATTGCTTGTCCAATTCCTGTGCGTTGTCCCATATTTTTCCATCGACCTGCCCCGTCTTGTCTTTAAGGCGAAGATTGAGGTAGGGAGAACCCTTCTGGGAAAAGGCCATGTTCTTCTCCGCCACAAGGAAAGAGTCCATCACCTTTTCACCCGGCTGTATATCCTTGATGTAAACGGTTTTAACTTTCAATAGGTCCCCCATTACACTTTTCAGTGGAAATTTAAAAGGCGGCATGATCGGATCGCAGAAATTAAATTCAATAACGTTTTAACGATTATTTTTCCCGAAGGAGCCGATGCTCCCCCGCACGGATTGTCAGTCTCGTCAGATCGAAATATTCCATCAGGGGGATGATGAATTTCCGGGACAATCCTGTCAGCTCCCGGAAGCTGGCAGGCGTCGCCTTCCCCTCCTTGAGGAGAAGCTTTTTGTAATTCTCCCGGAGTTTATTGAGGCTCTCCTGATGGAAATACAGGTCTTCACTGATCTTGACCAGGACGCCGTCGCGGAGCATGACATCCATGACCTTGCGCGCCGAATCCTTTTTGGCGGCGAACTGCTCCATGACTTCCCGCATCGTGGGCGGAGTCAAGCCAGCCTTCAGATAAAGACGATCCAGCGCCTCCCGCAGCTCCGCCAGGTCTTCCTTCAACTGAATCGTATGATCCGCAAGCCGGATAATCTCCCGGTCCAAAACGATTTTCCCCGCCTTTTCCAGGGCCTGGACGGCGGACAGGTAGAGCCGCACCGGAACATGGCGTCCCAGAACGGACCGCAGTTCCTCTTTGAGGGAACCTTCCTTAAGAGGATATTTTTTATGGTAAGCGCTTAGTTCCTGGAGGATTTTCTTCTGAAGCTGCGAATGGAAAGAAACGGAAACAACCGTGAGATTATCCTTGTCCAACAGAACGAGCTCATGCCGGGAAAGAAGATGATCCAGGATTTTCCTCAGCCTCGTTGCCGGAATCCCCGTGCGCATGACCAGCGGGGCAAGAGCAACACCTTCCGGACCGGACCGCTCGATGATGGCGCCGGTTTTCTCCTCGTCACTGCCGTGATGAAGTTGTTCGAAGGACTCCAGGACGGCCGGGTCATTCCTCTTATGCTTCCGCGGCAGGGGATCCACGATCAGCCCGCCGCCAAGCGTGGTGATGGGGGAATAGCTGCGGATGACGAAGTGGTCTCCAGCCATGGTCACCACCGGTTCCGATGTAAAGAACTGGGCGTAGGCCCTTTCACCCGGCTGGAGTTCCTCCTGGTCCATCAGAAGGACCCTGGCCATGGTTTCGCTGGTCCCGGTATGAAGCCGCACCAGGGAGCGGTGCGCCAGCTTTTTCTTGTCGGGCGGAAGGTATTCCAGGAAGGTGTCAACGCGCACGGTAGGCCTCATGGTGTCCGGATGAACCAGCACCTGCCCTCTCAGGATATCCGCCTTCTCCAGCCCCTGCAGATTGACCGCTGTCCTCTGGCCCGCTTCCGCGGTAACCACCGCGGCATTGTGAACCTGAAGCCCCCGTACTTTCGCCGTTACGGTTCCCGGAAGCATCTGCACGGTGTCCGCCACACTGACCTGACCGGAACGCAACGTCCCGGTGACAACGGTCCCGAATCCGCGGATGGTGAAGACCCGGTCCACAGGAAGGCGGAAAACCCCCGAATCGGGCTCCTCTTCAATTCCGGCGGCCACCGTTTCCAGGGCGGCGAGAAGCTCGGGCAGCCCTTCGCCCGTCTGCGCAGAAACGGGAATGACGGGGGCGCCTTCGAGAAACGATCCTTTCAGAAAATCGGCCAGGTCTTCCTGAATGAGCTCCAGCCAGTCCCGATCCACAAGATCGATCTTGGTCAGCGCCACGAGCCCCTTGCGAATATTCAGGAGGGAACAGATCTGCAGATGCTCGCGGGTTTGCGGCATGACGCCCTCATCAGCGGCAATGACCATCAGGACCAAGTCGATGCCCGCAGCCCCGGCCACCATGTTTTTTACAAACCGCTCATGGCCCGGAACATCCACGACGCCGAAGATCCGGCCGCTGCCAAGGCGCAGGGAGGCAAAGCCCAGTTCGATGGTGATGCCCCGCTCCTTCTCCTCCTTGAGCCTGTCCGTATCCACTCCGGTCAGCGCCCTGATAAGCGCCGTCTTGCCGTGATCAACGTGCCCTGCCGTGCCCAGAACAATGTGCTTCATGGAATGTTACTACCTTTACCCGCTGTTCGATGAAGGAAGTTCCCTGTTGAAAAAAAAGACTGTCTGGAGAGTTTCTCCGGGAAAATTCTTCTTAACAAAGTCCCTTCATTTTCACAACGTATAAAAGCATCCCATCTTCTCCCGGACTTTCAGGCGGGTCCGCTCCCTGGATTGCCGTCCCGGCCCGGAAGGGAAATCTTCCGGCCTCCGCAAAGGTCTTCCTTTCCCTTTCGGTTCTTCCTTGCTATAAAAACCGTTCTTCGCTATGACATGAAAACAGCATTCACCATTGAGGAGATTCCATACCCGTTGACAGACGTTAAAAGAACAAAGCTGTTTTATCATCTCAAAAAATGGCTCGAGAAGGCGGTCATGGATTACCGCATGATCGAAAAGGGTGACAGGGTTCTTGTCGGGGTTTCCGGTGGGGCGGACAGCCTGGCCCTTCTGGATCTGCTCAACTCCCCCATGGTTTTCGTCCCCGAATTCCACCTTGTCGCCGTTCACATTGACCTGGGATTTGAGGAGGACTCGGCGGGTTATGACCGGCTGAATCGTTTTTTGAAGGAGGGAGGATATGACTGCGTCCTGGAGAAGACGGAGATCGGCCCCCTGTCACACAGCGCTTACAACAAAAAGAATCCCTGTTTCCTCTGTTCGAGGCTGCGAAGGAAACGGCTTTTCGAGATCGCCCAGGAGAAGGGCTGCAACAGAGTTGCCCTGGCGCATCACCAGGATGACATCATTGAAACGCTGCTGATCAACATGTTCTATGGCCGGGAAATCAGCACCATGATGCCCGATCAGCCGATTTTCGGCGGAACGAAACACATCATCCGGCCCCTTGCCTATATCCGGGAGGAACTCGTCAAGAAGTACAGCCGTGAACGGGATTTTCCGATTCTGGAATCTGGATGCCCCACAGGCCCCGTCTCCCGCAGGCGCTACATTAAAGACCTGCTGAACCAGCTGGAGCGTGACAACAAGGACATCCGCACCAATATTTTCAAGGCGATGGGCCACGTCAAGATGGATTATCTGCCCGGCCTGCCCGTCTCGCGGCGACCGGTTTCAGAAAGAATGGAAATGGCCGTGAACGACTGCGCCCTGGACCGGTAAGAAAATCGCTCATCCGTCATCGTTAACAGCCATACAGAAAAAGCATCGAAAAGGACGGACAAAAACCCGAAGGTAAAATCGAAGTGGCAAAGAAGGAAAAGTCGGAAAAAATCATCTGCACAAACAAAACCGCCAGGATCAATTATTTTATCGAAGATACCTATGAGGCCGGGATTGTGCTGGTGGGAACGGAAGTGAAAGCCCTGAGGGACGGCAAGGGCAATTTGAAAGACAGCTACGTAGCGGTAAAAAATGAAGAAATCTTTCTTTACGGAATGCACATCGGGTTCTATTCCCATGGCAATCGCCTGAATCACGAACCGGAGCGGGTCCGCAAGCTGCTGATGCACAAGCGGGAAATCAAACGGCTTTACGGAAAATCGCGGGAAAAGGGATTTACCCTGATTCCCTTGAAGGTTTATTTCAAAGACGGTCGGATCAAGGTGGAAATCGGGATGGGCCGCGGCAAGAAACTCTACGACAAAAGAGAGGACCTCAAGCTGAAGGAGGACCGCCGGGCCATGGAGCGCGGCTTGCGAAACCGCAGCCGGGAAGGTTGAGGATGGAAATGGGTTCATCCTGATCGGTTGACAGAGAGCTCTTGACTTATGATGTCGCCGGTATTACTATAATCCAAAATAAAGATTCCTTGCGGATCATCTGTTCTTTGAGAGAAAAATAGGGGGCGTCACGGTTTCGACGGGGATAGTTGAAGCTGCAGCAGCGTATCGAGGTTCCTACAGGCCTCGTTAAACAGGTAGGAAAACAATACTCGCAAACGACTACGAGTACGCTTTAGCCGCTTAGTCGGCTAACGTTCTTTCTGGTTCCGCCTGCCGGGTCAGAGAGGGCGTCATTTCAGGCAGGATAGTCCTCACCTTCTCCTGCGGGGAAAAGGGCGAAATTCAACACGGGATAGCAGCCTGTCAAGCCTGCCTTTGGGCGTTACAGGATGCGAAAGACAAATCAAAGGATACATACGTAGAAACTGCAGCGGAATGTTTTCGGACGCGGGTTCGACTCCCGCCGCCTCCACCATGAGACACAAGACACACCCGTTCATTGGCCACATTCGGTTAGTGAACGGGTTTTTCATTTACGGTGAGTTGTATTTATTTTAATTTGTTTTTTCTGCCTTGCGGCACGATTCGTCCCCTCTCGGGAAATCCTACTTACACCGCGCCTCCTTTGCATGATAATCCTCCACATTATCACCCACATTTCCCAAATTTCACCCGGTTTCCAGGTGAAATTTTCGCAATCATTTTAAGGACGGGCTTGACACAGGGTCAAGTCATTCATAGACCTAAATAATGACGATACCAAATAAATAAAACACTTCTGGCTTTCCGGCTTGCTTCATGATATCAAGGAATCATGAATAAGTGTCCCTTGAAGTCGGAGCTGTCC
>JAVETB010000132.1:0-5274 GCA_034006265.1 Syntrophus sp. (in: bacteria)
GATCCGCGTCGATTTTTATGCGACGGCGGCCCTCTGCGGCGGTCTCTGCTTCCTTGCCGCCGGACTGGCCGGCCTGGGCGAAACGCTGCAGATCATCTCCTCCATACTGGTTGCCACGGGCCTGCGGCTGGTCGCCATGATCTACAGGATCAATCTCCCCCGCGTGCACAGTCTTCCTGAATCCCCAACAGAATTGACTCAGAAGCGCAAGGCCGGAAAGAAGACGGGGCTGGAAACGCGAGGCCCCCGTGAGTGATAAATCGCTTGATTTATGAGCAGCCATGATATAGAAGGCGAAGTTATTCTAATTTCTAGTTGAAGGACTCCTTATCCGGACCCCGGTGTCCGGATTTTAGAGCCGAGAGGAGGAAAAAAATTGAGAAGATATGAAACAGTCGTCATCGCCCAGGCCAATCTTCCTGAAGACGACCTGACAGGCCTGATCGACCGCTACGCCTCCATCATCACCGATCGGAAAGGCGCCGTCGTCAAGGTAGACCGCTGGGGAGTAAGAAAGCTGGCGTATGACATCCGGAAGCAGTCGCGGGGAGCTTATGTGCTCTATGATTTCGCCGCAACGAGCGATGTCGTGGCGGAGCTTGAGCGGATTCTCAAGATCGATGACCATGTCCTGAAATTTATGACGGTCATGACGGATCCGGAGACAACACTCGAAAAGATCACGCAGGAAATTGAAGCTCTCACGAAAAAGGAACCAGCCGAAGAAAAGGCCGGAACATCCGCGGAGCCCGCGCCGGAAGCACCCGTCAGCGCTCCTTCGGCGGAAACCGTTGAGCCTGCCGGAACCCCTGAACCAGCAGCTACCGCAGAAGAGAATTAAAGGAGGCATCTCATGGCCGCATACGAAAGGCGCCCCAGACCGTCAGGACCGCGGAAGAAATTTTTTCACCGCCGGAAATACTGTAAATTCTGTTCGGATTCAACAATCAAGATCGATTACAAACGACCGGATCTGCTTCACGACTATGTAACGGAGCGTGGAAAGATCATGCCCCGCCGGATTACCGGAAGCTGCTCCAAGCATCAGAGGGAATTGACCCAGGCCATCAAGAGGGCGCGGACCATCGCCCTCCTGCCTTTTGTCGTCACGGAAGGCCGGTAATCAGGATATCCGTTTGAAGGGCATTTCTTCTCTTCGGAGAAATGCCCTTCGTTTTCAATGGATCTCCGCAGAGGGGCAATTGGGTGGCGGCTTGTGTTAAAGAGCGAGGGAGAAGAAAAGGTCATTGTCATCCGGGATTTTCTGACGGGCATCGCCGTCTCGTCCATGGTGTTCATCCTGGCGGCGGCGTTTCCAGTCTCCGCGTCCTTCCTCTTTTTTCTCGGACCCCTGCCCATCATTTTTTATTATTCCAAGCTTGGCAGACGGCTGGGGCTGTTTCTCGTTCTGGGCGCTTTTGTCATCGTTTTGTCCGCCCTGAGCGCGCTGGGTCATGGGGAATATGTTTTCCTGTTCTGCCTGCTCGGTTTTCTGGGAGTTACGGTCGCCGAGATCCTGGGAAGAAGGCTTTCGATCGAGCAGACGGTTCTGATTTCCCTTGGAATCGTGATCATCCCGATTCTGCTGCTGATCGCCTACTCGAGTTTGCGAACAGGCAATCTACCCTGGCGCTGGGCTGAGCCGTACCTTGTCCGGACCATCCTGGAAAACGTCAAACTCTACGGGGAGATGGGGGTGCCTGCCGAACAGGTCAATCTGCTTCGGGAGAATGCATCGAAGATCGCCCATACGTTTATAAACATTCTTCCCGCTCTGAGCCTGATCAGCCTGGCCCTCTGCATCTGGCTCAATACCATAGCCGTCAGGGCCATCTTTTACCGCCAGGGGGTTCATTTTCCTGATTTCGGCGACCTGGCGCGGTGGAAGGCACCGGAAAAACTCGTCTGGCTGATTATCGGAAGCGGAGGGATGCTTTTGATCCCCGACGGCAGGGTATTCTACACCGGCCTGAACCTCCTGCTTCTTGGCCTTTTTGTTTATCTGCTTCAGGGGCTGGCGATTGTCGGTTATTTTTTTCAGACAAGGAATATCCCCGTCATGCTGAGGTCCATATTTTACGCATTGCTGATTTTTCAGCAGATTCTGATTCTTCTGGTCATTGCCCTGGGTCTTTTCGACCTGTGGATTGACTTCAGAAAATTCAATAAAAAGACGGACGGTTCCGCGGCTTGAGAATCGATCGTGTCCGTAAAAACCGTTCTTTTTAACAGGAGGGTTAACTTCATGAAAGTGATTTTGAAAGAAACTGTCGAAACGCTTGGAAAAGCGGGAGATATCATTAAGGTTGCCGATGGCTACGCCCGCAACTTTCTCGTTCCCAAAGGATTGGCCGCAGAGGCGAACGTTCGGAACATCAAAGCCTTGGAACACGACAAGCAGAACATTGTCCGCAAGGCCGAGAAGGAAAAGAAACGCCACGAAAGCATGGCCGCCAGCCTTGCCGGCGTCACCTGCACGATTTCCCGCCGTGTGGGGGAGCAGGACAAGCTGTTCGGTTCGGTTACGGCAAAGGACATTGAAGAGTCCCTGCTTGCTCAGGATGTCAAGATCGACAGGAAAACCCTCGTCCTTGACGAACCCATCAAGGCCATCGGGGAGTTCCCCATCGTCGTCAAACTTGGCGCCGGCGTCACGGCCGAAATCAAGGTGAACGTAATCCCCGAACAGGCGTAGGCAACGCCGCAGGTGCAGGGCCAGGCAATGAAAGCAAGCGACATCGACGTTTCTCTCCATCGAATCCCCCCTCAAAATCGGGAGGCGGAGCAGTCCATCCTGGGGGGGATCCTGCTGAACAACGAGTCCCTGCACAGCGTCCTGGAAATCCTGAAAGCCTCCGATTTCTACAGCGAAGCCCATCGTCGGATCTTTTCCGCGATCCTCGATCTCTACGACCGGAACGAACCCTGCGATCTCATCACGTTAAGCAGCATCCTCAAGGACAAGAATCAACTGGACAACGCGGGAGGCATGGCCTACCTTGCCTCCCTCGTAGACAATGTCCCCTCGTCAGCGAACATTGTCTACTACGCAAGAATCGTGAAGGAAAAGTCCGTTCTTCGGTCGCTCATCGGAACGGCGACGGACATCCTCAACAAGAGTTACGATTCGGGCAACGAAGTCGAAGAGGTTCTCGATTCCGCGGAACAGGCCATTTTTGAAATCTCCCAGCACAAGATCAAACCGGCCTTCTCGCCCATGCGGGACATCATCAAAGAGAGCTTCAAGACCATCGAGCAGCTTTACGAACGCAAAGCCTCGATCACCGGGGTAGCCACGGGCTTTGAACGGATCGACGACATAACCTCGGGCCTGCAGAATTCGGATCTCATTATCATAGCCGGACGCCCCAGCATGGGGAAAACGGCCCTGGCCCTGAACATCGCCTCCTATGCCGCCATGGACGCGGCGGTTCCCGTGGCCATCTTTTCCCTGGAAATGTCCAAGGAGCAGCTGGCCCTTCGCATGCTTGCCTCCGAGGCCAAAGTGGATTCCCAGCGTCTGCGGAAGGGCTTTCTCGGCGAAACGGACTGGCCCAAGCTGGCCACCGCCGCCGGACGGCTCGCCGACGCGCTCATTTTCATCGATGACACTCCGGCGATCACGGTTCTGGAGATGAAAGCCAAGTCAAGGCGTCTCAAGGCGGAATCGGGACTGGGGCTGATCCTCCTGGATTACCTGCAGCTGATGCGCAGCGGCAACTCCAGGGAATCCAGGGAGCAGGAAATTTCAGAAATCAGCCGCTCCCTGAAGGCCCTCGCCAAGGAGCTCAGCGTCCCCGTTGTGGCCCTCTCGCAGCTTAACCGCAAGGTTGAAGACCGCTCCGACCGCCGGCCCCAGATGGCGGATTTGCGCGAGTCAGGGGCCATCGAACAGGATGCGGACGTCATCGCCTTCATTTATCGGGATGAGGTTTATAACAAGTCGGAAGACAACCCGGAAAAGGGCATTGCGGAAATCATCATCGGCAAGCAGCGAAACGGTCCCACGGGAACGGTCAAGCTGGCCTTCATGGAAAAATACACCACCTTCGAAAATCTGGCCCGGTCCGACGACCTGGCGTCCTAACTTCCCGCCTCCAGCAGCTTCCGCTCCTCCCCGAGATACGGCAGGGCGAGGCGGAGCTTTTTCAGCGCCTGCTTTTCGATCTGCCGGGCCCTCTCCCGGGTGATGTGATACAAATCGCCGATCTCCTGGAGGGTCTTTGGGTCATCGGCCATGACCCGATGCTGGATGATGTACATTTCCTTCTCGTTCAGAACGGCAAGGGCCCCCGAGATGTTCTTCTGCACCAGCTCCGTTTCTTCTTTGCGGATCAGGGCGGTTTCCTGATCTTCGCCCGCATAGGTGAGATAATCCATATGCGACGCCCCCCCATCCTCGCTGATGGCCATATCCAGGGACAGGTCCCGGTTGCTCATGCGCACATCCATCTCTTGAACCTCATCCACCCGGACGCCGAGGGAGTCCGCAATCTCGCTGAACTCGGGGTTTTTCAGGGACAGCGCCTGCAGTTCCTTTTTGGTCTGATTCAGTTTGAAAAACAGCTTCCTCTGGGCCTGGGTCGTCCCGATTTTGACCAGGCTCCACGTTTTTATAATATAATTCTGTATATAGGCCCGAATCCACCAGACCGCATAGGAAATCAGCCGATAGCCTTTGTAGGGATCGAACTTCTTAATGGCATGCATCAAGCCGATATTCCCCTCCTGGATGAGATCCGCCAGTTTCACTCCATAATTGCGATACTCATGGGCAATCTTCACCACAAATCGCAGGTTGGACACCACCAGCTTTTCGGCGGCCTCCATATTCCCGTTCTTCTTCCAGTCGATGGCGTATCGGAACTCCTCTTCCGCGGACAGCACGGGAAATTTGTTGATCTCCGCCATGTAGACTTCGAGGACACCGGCGACAGCGGGCAGTTTCAAAATAAAGACATCCTCCTTTGATAGGATACTGTTTCAACATTCTAATTATTGTCACCTTATAGTCAAGACCTTTTCCAGGATGAATCTTTTGTGCCGGCGAGGTTGACAGAGCTGACCCCCATGGTTAATTTACCAATGAATATTGAACGGTTCCAAGAACTGATTTCCCAATCCATTTCTGTAAATACGCCGCCGGAACCCCCCTTCTGGAGAGGGATGGGAAGGGGCGCAAGGGAGGAACGATGCGTTTTGACAAATTTACCTTGAAGGTACAGGAAGGCCTGCAGGAGGCCCAGACCCTGGCCGGAAACCACGGCCACCAGG
>JAVETB010000133.1:0-5266 GCA_034006265.1 Syntrophus sp. (in: bacteria)
AAGTGCATCCACCTGATCGGGGACCTTAGGCCATTTAGAGGCGCTCTAGAAAGAAGCTGTGCAAAGTGCATCCACCTGATCGGGGACCTTAGGCCATTTAGAGGCGCTCTCTATATTAAATGCAGAAAACATTACCATCCCGATTCGTCAGACGGGCTTTTCCGCTGGTCATTCAAGTGCATTAGATATACCCCCCGCCGCTCAAGCCTCTGGTATCCCCTGGGGGAACCGCAATGAACTACCGCCAATATTACGAGGAATACGGCGAGGATAAGGCCGAGCTGTGCCGGGACCCGGACGACCCCGGCGAAGGGCGGTGCTCAGAATGTGGCCAGATGTGCCGCCCGGTGAAGGTGGATTTCGGCTATGGCCGCTTGAACATAAGAGGCGTATGGTTTACGCACCACGATTACCGATACCTGTCACCGTGTTGTGACGCCGAAGTGGAGGAATAGCCCATGAACCTGCTTGCCCACTATTTAGCCGAATTTAACGAGACCTACCGGCGCACCGCCGCCGACCGCCGGCGCACCCGCCTTTACCTGTTTATCGCCGCGCTCCTGGTGGCTGCGGCCCTGTGGTGGATAGTGAACTGGCCGGACCCGGTGGCCCAGGTGACGAGCATCAGGGGGTGAGCCGTGCTGGACGTTAAGCGAGCCCTGGCCTTTGAAATCGAGTGGGCAGAAAGGAATAAGAATGTGCTGGATTTCTTTCAGTATCGGCGCAGTGGTAGGCACCGTGATCGGTGTCGCGGCCATGTGCATCGTCTTTTCCGGCCGGGAGAAGGTGAAAGACCTCATTCCGCCCGGCCTGTAGGGGAGGAATAAGCTATGAGGTTGTGTGAGTGCGGCTGCGGGGAGCCCGCCCCGATTGCGAAGAAAACTGAACGCAAGTGGGGAAGTGTCAAGGGTCAGCCCAAAAGATTCATAGCAGGCCATAACTTAAAGAATCATGGCAAAAATGGCCCTAACCACCCAAGTTGGAAAGGCGGCAAAATCCACTTTCAAGGTTATGTCTTAATCCTACAGCCAAATCATCCGAGAGCGAATCCTGCTGGATATGTTTTCGAGCACATTTTAATAGCCGAAAAAGCCATAGGAAAGCCCTTACTGCCTCAAGCTGTGGTGCACCATTTTAATGAAAAAAAGAATCATAACCGTAACGATAATCTCGTTATTTGTAATGATGAATCTTACCATCAGCTTCTTCATCGTCGCAAACGGGCATTAATAGCCTGTGGCCACGCAAATTGGCGGAAATGCTGTTACTGCCATCAATATGATAAACCTGAAAATCTTTATATTCCCAAAAAAGGTTATAGCTCACCTTATCATCAGGAATGCAATAACAGATACAGGCGCATCAAATACAGACGCATGAGGCAATCGGGAGGATAACATGCCGATTTATAGGTTCATTTGTCTTAATTGTGGAATTGTTGAACCTCGCATTGGTGGAGTTGATGATGTTACTGCTACCTGCGTGGAATGCAAAGGCGGTCTCATGGGCCGGCTGGACGTGAACCCCTGGGAGCCCTATTTCGAGGTCCATAACCCGGCCCCTTTGGGGCAGGTTAAGGAGCCGGTGCCTGGGAGCCGGCCATAATTGACCCGCTTGGGATTGGCACGATGGTGTGCGGGGCTGACCAGGCAGCCCCTTTTAAAGACCGGAGGGAATATGAAAGATAAAATCTGTCCGTTACCGGGAGCCCCTGGCTACGCATTTGAAACCTGTAGCGAAAGATGCGCTTGGCGGGTAGGCGAAGATTGCGCCATAGCCCTGTTGGGCAAGCTGGCGCAGAGCATGTTGCTGGAAGTCGAGCGCCAGGAAATCCTGGCGGATTCCAAGGCCAGGAGAGCATGACCCTCCCTTCCGTCACCCAAATCATAAGCCCCTGGCAGGACTTCTCGCAGATCCCCGAGGATGTCCTCCAGGCGGCTTGCGACCGCGGCAGGGCGGTACACGGCCTGTGTGCCGCCCGCGCCAAGAAGCTCTTTATCCCCCCGGTGCACGAGGATTACCGGGGCTATTACGAGAGCTTTGTAAGGTGGTTCGATTACGCCGTGGTGGAAGTGGTGGCCGTTGAGCGTGAACTGATCGAGAAGCAGCTGCGGTACAAGGGCCACCCGGACCTGATCGCCCGGCTCCGGGGGGACCATTGCCTTACGGTGATCGACTACAAGACCCCCATAACCCATAAACTCGCCTGGTGCCTCCAATGCGCCGGCTATCGGCGCCTGGGCCTGGGGAACGATTACGACATAGGCAGGAACCTCTCTTTACGCCTGAGACCCGATGGTTCTCGGGCCCTAATCACGGAGTATTCATCGAATTATGCCCACGATTTGGCGGTCTTTCTGAATGCCAAGGCAGTATGGGAATATTTTAATTCTTAGGAGGTTGATCGTGGATTTCTTTGCAGCAGTAAAGCAGAAGCAGCCGGAAACTGCAGCTGCAGCCCAAGGACAAGCGCCCCCGGTGCCGGCGAAGTTCAAGGCCCCGCCCCTGCCGGCCATAGAGGGGCTCAAGGGGTATCTGTCACAAACCTATGGCGCCCGCTATGCCCGGGTGGTCCAGGACTTCGAGGCCCTGCGCAAAACCGGCGTGGACAGCGAGGAACAATCCAAACAAGCGGTGGCCATTGCCAGCCAGGCCAAAAAACTGGCCGCCGAAATGGAGAGGGAGCGCAAGGAATTCACCGGGCCAATAAACACCTTTTTGTCTAAGGTTAAGGCTGCCTATGACCATTTCACTGGCGCCCTGACCGGCGCGGAAAAGGAAATCAAGCGGCTCCTAGTGGGCTATCAGGCCCGGGTGGAGCTGGAGCGCCGGAAAGCCGAGGAAGCGGCCCGGAAAGAGGCCGAAGAACTCCAGAAAAAGCTGGACGCCGAAGCCAAGGAAGCCGGGGTTGAGGCCCCCATAGTCACCCCTGCGGTAGTGGCGCCGAAGCCTACCGTCACCAGGACAGAAGAAGGCACGGCTTACGAGGTCGTGACCTGGGAGTTTGAAATCGAGGACGAGGCCAAAATCCCCCGGGACTATCTCATGGCGGACCTGGGGAAAATCCGCCAGGCGGTCAAGGCCGGCATCCGGGAGATCCCGGGAGTGAAAATCTTCGAGAAGAAGGAAATGAGGGTGAGAACGTGAGTGTGAAGCTCTGCGAGTGCGGTTGCGGGCAACCTGCTCCGGTTGCGAAACGGGACAATAAACGGCGTGGATATGTGAAAGGTCAACCCATTCCGCATATCTATGGACATCATGTCCAAAAAGGCAAGGCCCATCCTAATTGGCGGGGTGGCAAAACAAATGATACGAGAAATGGTCATCCCATGACGTTAATGCGTGACCATCCCCGAGCACGCTCAAATGGATATGTACCCGATCATATTCTTGCCGCTGAGAGAGTTCTGGGCAAGCCGCTTCCGTCGCAAGCCGTGGTGCATCACCATACTCCTGAGCAATTAGTTATCTGTCAGAATCAAGGCTACCATAGACTACTTCACATGAGACAGGAGGCCTTAAAAGCCTGTGATCATGCCCATTGGCGAAAATGTGCACTCTGCGGCAAATGGGATTCTCCCGAAGACCTCTATATTCCACCCAAAAAAGGTAGCGCAAAACATCGTAGCTGCCATGCAAAACGTGAAAAACAAAGAAAGAAAGGACCAAACACATGAGTCAAGAAATTGCCCTAAAAGAAGTTTCCGCCCTGGAACCAAGCAAATTTGAACAGATCAGAAACATGGCTGAATTTCTGGCGCAGGGAGACCTGATCCCTGCGCATTTTCAGAAAAAGCCGGCCAACGTCTTTATTGCGCTTCAGTACGCGCTGAGGATGAATCTAGACCCCTTTATGGTCATGTCCTCCATGTACATTGTCCATGGACGACCTTCATGGGAAGGGAAGTTTCTCATTGCTTTAGTTAATCATTCCGGCCTCTTTGATGAACCGCTTGAGTTCATCTTCGAGGGGCAAGGCGAAGAGTATGGCTGCTTTGCCAGAGCTAGGAAGGGCCGCAAAACTATTGATGGTCCCAAGGTCAGCTGGAAGATGGTGAAGGCCGAAGGATGGGATAAGCCCAAGGGAGGCATGAAAAGCAAATGGGAAACGCTTGCTCCCCTGATGTTCAGATACCGCGCGGGCAGTTATTTCGTCAATACTGTCTGCCCGGAAGTCAAACTTGGCCTCCCCACGCGGGAGGAACTGGAGGACGTGGTGGACCTCCCCCTGGCCGATGAGCCCCGGTTAATTCAGCCGGACGCCGCGGCCATCAAGGAAGCCTTCTGGAAGGCCCTGGAGGAAATCAATATCCCCAAGGACGACGAGGACCTGACCCTTTTTTTGGACGAGACCGTCAAGGCCCTGGGCCGGCCCAAGGTGGAAGTCATGCAGGGTGCCCTGGAACAGATCAGCGAGTTTTTTCACGCCTACCAGGCATGGCTGGCAGAAAAGGCGCAGCCGGAAGCGGAGCAGACCCAGGAAGCCGCGGCGTTTCCTGAGACAGATCAGACCCAGGAGTCGGAGCCGGCGCGGAACGAAGCCCAGGACCCGAACGAGAAGATCAAGATTGACACCATGAATGCCATTGCTGAGGCTGCCAGAAAGAAAGGCAAGCCCTTGGCGGCTATCCTGAATGACCACGGCGAGAAGGGCAAGCTGCTCAAGGACCTCACCGAGGCCAAAGGACAGGAGATTTTGGCGCAGTTAAAAGGTTAAACATGCCTGGGGCGGCCCGGACGGTAATCCGGGGCGCGCGGGTATGACGGTCGATTACCCCAAGCCGTAACCAATCGGCCCCCAGGCTTCATGATTGAAAGGGTTGAAATGGAAAAAGCTGCTTATGTAATTGCTCAATCCGCCGAAGCCCTTATTCGGGCAATGGGCATGTTCATTCACGACTTATGGCAACTCAAAAACGGTACTGATTCTGTCTATACCGAACAATCATACGAAAATCTGATTCACGATCACGGGTTAGATCATAACAGCTTAATTTCAAGGCTTCATGATTGAGGTCTCCCATACCTCCGGTCAACCGTCAACCCTAACCCCGGAGCCTCCTACCCCCAGGCTCCGGGAACCTCTCCCCCTGGGGCTCCCATCTATCCCCCATAGCCGGCCCCAGGGGGAAACTTTAGGGAGGGCATCATGCGCGAAGAAATTCTCAG
Source organism: Syntrophus sp. (in: bacteria) (assembly GCA_034006265.1). GTDB lineage: Bacteria > Desulfobacterota > Syntrophia > Syntrophales > Syntrophaceae > Syntrophus. The sequence continues at coordinate 5,170 of JAVETB010000133.1, forward strand.
TATGTGCTTAGACGAAGCAGAAAAGCGCCTTTCCGCAGAACTTTTAAAGCGGCTTCGAGAAAAGGGACCAGGGGTTTTTGTCTCTATCCATGAAATG
>JAVETB010000134.1:0-5227 GCA_034006265.1 Syntrophus sp. (in: bacteria)
CGGACGCCGCGGCCATCAAGGAAGCCTTCTGGAAGGCCCTGGAGGAAATCAATATCCCCAAGGACGACGAGGACCTGACCCTTTTTTTGGACGAGACCGCCCAAGCCCTGGGCCGGGCCAAGGTGGAAGTCATGCAGGGCGCCTTGGAGGAAATCTCCAATTTCTTTTCGGCTTACCAGGCGTGGCTGGCAGAAAAGGCGCAGCCGGAAGCGGAGCAGACCCAAGAAGCCGCGGCGCCTCCTGAGCCTGAGAAGCCCAAGGAGCCGGAGCGGTGCAAGGTTCATCAATTCATTAAGCAGGCCGATGGCTCATTCCTTTGTGAAGTATGCGGCTATGAGACAGGGACGGACGCCAAAATCTGCGTGAACACCATGAACGAGATCACAGCCGCCTGTAAAGAGAAGGGCAAGGCTCTGGCCGCAGTGCTTGACGAATACGGAGAGAAGGGCAAGCTCCTGCGGGACCTCACCGAGGCCAAGGGGCAGGAGATTTTGTCGCAGTTGAAAGTATAGGTCTCCCATACCTCCGGTCGGCCCATAACCCCCAACCCCGGAGCCAAACCCCCAGGCTCCGGGAACCTCTCCCCCTGGGGCTCCCATCTATCCCCCATAGCCAGGCCCCAGGGGGAACCTTTAGTGAGGGCATCATGCGCGAAGAAATTCTCAGTATGTGCTTAGACGAAGCAGAAAAGCGCCTTTCCGCAGAACTTTTAAAGCGGCTTCGAGAAAAGGGACCAGGGGTTTTTGTCTCTATCCATGAAATGCTCGGAGTGATTACGGAGGAATATTGGGAGCTTATAGAGGCCGTTAAGGATAATAGCGGCTATAGGATTCAAAACGAACTCTTGGACCTGGGCGTCGCTGTCCTCTTTTCAATAGCCTCCCTTTTACAGGAGCAGCTTAAATGCACGTCCGCCTGAAAAATAACGTCCTGGTAAACCTGGACACGCAGCCAAGCACGTGCCAGGGCTGCGGGGCTACCATCTATTGGGCGATCACGGAGAAGGGGAAAAGGATGCCGGTGGTTAATGCTCTCCCACTTTGTTGATTGCCCCAAGGCCAAGGAGTTTAAAGGAAAATCAAAATGCCCTTCACGGCCGTTGCTGAAAAAGTAATAACTGCCAGTGTTCTAAAGGCGCCCCTCCTGCCCAAGGAGCCGGCTTTTATTATTCCCCGGCCGGCTGTGCGGCTCATGCCCTTTAACCTGGGCAATCGGCTGCCCTGCCGTTTCCCTGCGTCTGGCTGTTCCTGCTGGAGCACGTCAAGGAGCTTATGGGCCACGAGGACATGAAGGCCACGTTGATCTATGCCCACCTGGACCGCAGCCACCTGGACGCGGCCCTGGAGAGGCTCAAGTTTGGAGGAACATAATGACCCGTTACGCCCAAAGAACCGAAGTCGGGGCAGATAAATCGCGGGCCGAGATCGAGCGTACCCTGATGCGCTATGGCGCCAAGGCCTTTCATTACGGCTGGCAGGAAAACCGGGCCATGATTGCCTTTGAGCTGGAGGGCCGGTACTTCAAAATCGACTTGCCTCTGCCGGACAAAAACGATGAGCAGTTTCAAATAACACCCTCTCGCGGTTACCAAAGGACTCCTGAAGCCGCCTTAGCCGCCTGGGAGCAGGCCACCCGGCAACGCTGGCGGGCCCTGGCTCTATGGGTAAAGGCTGTCCTGGAGGCCACCGAATCAGGGATCACCACGCTGGAACAGGCCCTCATGCCCTACATCGTCCTGCCGGACAAGAGCACAGTAGCTGAATGGATGTTGCCGCAAATCGAAAAGGCCTATGAGACAGGGCAGATGCCGAAATTGTTGCCCTTGTTGGCTTAGGTTTGGAGGGGAGGGATGAGTAAGTATATACAAGTACGATATAAAAAGCCAATCATGGCAAAGGATTTGACGGATGGGTCAAAACCCGGTGGTCCTTTTCATGGTTTGCAATTAGTATGTATTCACATGGCCTTTCCAGAAGGATGGCAGTCGGGAATGGAAAGATTCTCACCAGATTATATTGTAACCTTTAAAGAAGCTAAATCGCGGCCCAAACGCGGACAATAAAAAAATAACCCCCGAAACAAAAGGCTTCCGGGGGCTTGGCTTATGATTACGAATCAGCTGCTCTACCTCTGAGCTATGCCGGCAACCACAAGCATTATAAGCACATTTGGCCTGCATTTGCAATATCTGAAAATGCCCGGAAACGTCGATTTTTACCCCCCCATTGATCGCGCCTTCGCGACCAATTCGCGGACAGTTTTTTTGAAGGAACCTTTGATGATCGGCAAAACTTATCTTGAAAGGGGGAAATCGGTTGTCGTCCTGGCACGATGGAACGGCAAGGGACCGCGCAATGTGCTGATTCAAAGGGAAGATGGCAGCAAAGTCGTGAGGCCGTTCCGGGGTCTTAGGAAGTCCGGGGGCCGGAATCCCTCTCCCTCCGCCAAGGAAGTGTAGGGATATGAACAACTTAACCTTTCAAACTAACCGTTTTGAGCGCGTGCAGAGCGCGTGCAAAGGAGAAACAAAAATGGATAGGAATGGTTGCGATCTTTGTGGCCAAGATGACACGCCAAGAGCCGTGCTTAAGCAAAGAAAAGAACCTTGGCGTTATGCGTGTATGGCAATCAAGGTTTGTAAAAATTGTCTTTTGGAGAAAGTGAAAGAGATTGATGAAGGCAGGGCGCATTTTCCCGCCGCAAAAGCGAGAGCGTGATATGTGTAAAACCTGTTGCGTACACCAAGTAAGATTTGGCCCGCCTCAATGTCCTTATTGCGGGGTTTATGCCTACCACCATGACTGTCCATTAAAACCAAGGCATGACCCCCTAGTCCTTTGGTATCCAAATGAGGGTTATATAACCAAGAATAATTATATGAAAAACCAGGAGGTTCTTTTAGAACTTCTTGATAGAGGTTTGATGAAGCCTCTTTAAAACGGCCCCCTCCGCCAAAGACTATGAGGGAAATTAAGGAGTTAGGATATGAAAGATAGCGAAAATACCGCGTGCAGAGCGCGTGCGGGAGGAGGGGTGATATGAGTATTGAGGAAAAGATTAGGGATATTCACTCTGTTATAGATTTTAAGCATTATTTCTCGGTAAATGTCTGTTATCTCATGGGTATCAAAAAAGAGAAATTCATATGCAAAATATATGAGCTTTACCGTGAGGACATTTCACATAGATTTGCAAGCTTTTTGTCACGCATCGGACTGCCTGAATAATGCACATCATGATCTTGAGCTAGTGCCGCCGATTGACATCCTTCAATTTTTCATAGGTCCTCATTCCACCAATCCCCAAAAGCGCCATGACTAAGCCGAAAAGACCGTCATCTGGGAATATCGGGGGCTTGATGTTCGCTCCCGAAAGAGCCATCACCCAAATAAAAAGGGGATGAATGATAAATTTCCAAGCCAGGCCGCAGGCGCATATCCAGCCAATAGCCGGCCGCCAGCCGGCCACGAAAACGCTCGGATGCTGCGCCTCCATGAGGTTGATCTGCGCCTGGGCCTGGGCCGCGGCAGCCTCCAGATCCAAGACTTTCTTTTCAAGCTCCGGATCCTGGCCGGTGACGGCCTGCCGGATGTCCTTGGCCAGGGAGCCGATGCCCTTCAGCAGCTCCCCGGCCCCCCCAGCCACTAAATTAGGCAGCAAGCCCATGTCAGCAGCCTCCCAGGAGATAGCCCAGGGAGAAAAAGATCGCCGCAAACAACAGCCGTCCGCCCCATTTCTTTAAAAATTCTTTCCAGTCCATCACTCCCTCCTTAACTCCTCCAGATATTTTTCGGCCAGGGCCGCAATCTCAGTGGCTCGGTCTACGCCATTGATGCAGCGCCGAGCATTATAAAAGTCGGTCTTATCGGCATTGATGAATTTCTCCAGCTTGGCCCCGGTAAACGTCCCCCAGCGAAAGCCATGCACCATGATGAAGACGGCCGTCGCCGGCTCCAGGGCCAGGTCGGGATTATTTACCAGATCTTTGCCGGTGAGCTTGGCGTACTTGGTATAGTTGGCCCGCCCGGTGATCTGCACGAACCCCCGGCCCCGGTACTTGTAACCGTCTCCCGGTTCGGTGTTGCCCAGGTCCTGGCGCCCCTCATACCGCTGAAAATAACTTACCGGGCCTTTTTCGTGAATGGGATAAAAGCCCGACTCCCAATGGACTGTCGCCAATACGTACGCGATCTGTTCCGGCAGCCCCAGGCCCTGCTTGAGGCACTCCGCGATAATGGCCGCAATGGTGCCCTCCCGGGATGAAAAATCATACTCGCCGGGAGCCGCCTGAACCGGCTCAGGTTCCTCCGGCGCCGCCTGCGCGTAGTCCGCCGATACCCAGCCGATGCGATAGGGCTCCAGGAGCACCGGCAGCCAGCCGTCCGGGGCCAGGAATTCTTCTCCGGGCTTCAGGGTAAAAAGAATTTCGGAATTTACGTCAGGCCGGGCCCGGACGTTCAGGCCGGATTTGGCCGTGACCCGGTAGCGCATCGGGTTCTCCTTTCAATCCCTTGCTCAAACACGGCTCCCCCTTGTGTTGCCCCCTTTTGAGACACAGCCCCCGCCCCCGGTCGTACCAGTCACAGACCTTTTCGCCCAGGGCGTTGTAATGCCGGTCGCACATTCAGGCCCCTTTAAAGAGGTAGGAGACTAAGGCGCTGCCCAGGACGGAGCCGGCCGCCGCCGCCACTGCCATAGCCCCCCGCTGATACCAGACGGATTTTTCCAGCCGCCCGATAGCTGTCCACTGCCTCTGGTTTTCCTCTTTCACTTCATCATTTGATTCTTTCAAGGCCTTAATTTCGGCCTCGTGTTTTTGGCAGGGACGGGCATCTTGTTTCTGCTGGATAGTCGTCAGTTGGCTCTCTAAGCGAGCGTGCAGAACACATTCTGGCGCTTGCTGGCCGGGAGGGTTCATTTTTTCGGCTCCGGGAGTTTATCGACGATCTCACTGAGATCAGCGATTGTAAAGACAAGGCCATGCAGCTTAAACTTGCGCCGCTTCTCGTCAATGGCCTTCATGATGTATTCTTTCTGCTCTTTGCTGAACGTGATTGCCCCATCACTTCTTCCCCTTTCCGCCTTTGCCTTTGCCTTTCTTTTTGACGCCCCGCCTGGCCTGCTTCCGGCTCTCTTTGGAGGAAATCAGCCAGGATGCCCTGGGGTCCCGGTCAAGGCCCTGCTTTTTCATGGTTTACGCCGCCAAATTCGCCATCACCTTACAGGT
>JAVETB010000024.1:0-32705 GCA_034006265.1 Syntrophus sp. (in: bacteria)
TTTTTCAGTACGGATGCAAACATAGGTCAACCTTTTTCTGCTGGGAAATACTGACTTCATCGGTCAGTTTATAGTTTACCGGCTTTTCATACACCATTTTGCGAGGATGTCAACCGTTCATCAAATAGTCCACGCCCCCCGATCGTCAAGCACCGGGCGTCAAGCGAGCCGATTACGCATCGAATTTATTCGTTTTCCACCGAATCAGGACCTGGGAAGGCAACGTATTGTCAGGCATCATACAAGTCATGTGCCATGCTCTCTTAAGTCCCCGTCACCCGTCGAGCCGGGATACAACTCAAGCGTGATTTCCAACCCTTGCGCCTCACACTAACCGGATCGGCGGATAAAAAATTCGACAAACAGATTGGAATGTGAGAGAAATAGGCAGATCGTTCAATGCTGGAGGAATGCCGTTCCATTCGAGCCCCCTTTACCCTGGGCCTCTTGACGGGATGATACCGGAGAGGAGATGAATAAGGTTGTTTCAGAAGATTCTATATCCTACGGATTTTTCAGACACTTCCAAAAAGGCCCTGGAATATCTCCTCCGCCTCAGAGAGGCCGGGGTGAGGGAAGTCGTCATCGTTCATGTCGTTGACACGAGAAGCCTCCACATTCCCGAGGTCTATTCCCTCCTGGACCTTTCTCGGCTGGGCGAAAAGCAGGAAATCTCCGCACGGGAAGAGGCGGACAGAATAGCGGCACAACTCAACGGGCTGGGGATCGACAGCCGTGTCAGGATCGAAAAAGGCATCCCCTTCAGAGAGATCCTTCGAGCGGCGGAGGAAGAGGATGTATCGATGATCGTCATCGGCTCCCACGGCATGAGCAACGTCAAGGAAATGCTTCTTGGATCCGTATCCGAGCAGGTCATCCGCAAAGCCAGAAAGCCGGTCCTCGTTGTCAAGCGCTGACATCCCTGGACAGGATGCGCTGCGCTCAAGCGGCCCGCCTCCTGCGTCCGCTCCATCCGAGGCAACCTTTTCCTTGACATCGGAAAAAACCTGTCTATTATTTGCCAGTTTATATTGTGGTCTTCCCGATAACCCCTCTCTTTTCCAATTAGCCGATCATGTTTAGAAACTGTTTACCGACAACAAACTGGATTATGCCGGACGGCAAAAAGGAAGAGCGGAATCTTCTTGTCAGAGAACTCGGAATCCACTGGATTATCTCATCCATCCTGACCGGACGGCACATTCTCACCGCCGACGAGGCCCGAAAATATCTGCACCCTTCCCTCCACGACCTGCATAACCCTTTTCTCATGAAGGACATGCTCCGCGGAGTTGATCGGATGATTTCGGCTGTCTACAGGAAAGAAAAGGTGGTCGTTTACGGCGATTACGATGCCGACGGGATAACCTCCGTCGCCGTGCTGGTCAAGTTTCTCCGGGAGCTCCAGGCCGACGCCGGCTATTACATACCCGATCGAATCGAGGAGGGATATGGCCTGAACCGGAAGGCAATAGACAGGATCAAGGAAAGCGGTGCCTCACTGATCGTCACCGTCGATTGCGGCATTTCCGACCGCGACGAGGTTCTCTATGCCGATTCCCTGGGGCTGGATACCATCATCCTGGACCATCACGAAGTTTCCGGGCCTCTGCCCAATGCCGTCGCCTCGATCAACCCCAAAAGGCCCGATGACACGTTTCCCCTAAAGCACCTTGCCGCCGTGGGCATCGTTTTCAATTTCCTCATCGCCCTTCGCGGGAGCCTCCGGAAAAACGGCTTCTGGCGCGACAAGCCCTACCCGAATCTGAAGGAGTACCTCGACCTCGTCGCCCTAGGGACAATCGGCGACATCTGCCCTATGGTTGATGAGAATCGAATATTTTCCCGGGTGGGCCTTGAGCTCCTTACAGAGGGCAAAAGAGCCGGAATCCGTGCGCTGAAAGAAATCAGCGGAATTGACGATTCGACGGTCGATTCCGAAAAGGCCTCCTTTTGCCTGATCCCCCGGATCAATGCCGCCGGCAGGGTCGGATTGCCTGAAGAGGCCGTTGAGCTGCTCTTGAGCGACTCGGAAACCGAGGCAAGGGAACTGGCCTTGAAGCTGGAAAGCTACAATCGGAAGCGGAGGGCCCTGGAAAAGACCATCCTGGACGAAATTGTCGAACATATCGACAGCACCATCGATTCCAGCACCAGAACGTCCTTCGTCATGGCATCGGACAAATGGCACCCCGGCGTCATCGGAATTGTGGCGTCAAAAATCGCCGACCGCTATGACCGTCCGGCGATTTTGATCAGCCTGAAGGACGGCGTCGGCAAAGGGTCGGGGCGAAGCATCGCCAATTTCAACATTTTTCAGGGATTAAAGGAATGTGAAGACTACCTGATTTCCTACGGCGGCCACCGTTACGCGGCGGGCATTTCCATTCTTGAAGAGGATATTGCGCAATTCTCCAATCTTCTCGATCAAATTGTCCGGGAAAACGTGCAGAAGTCGGATTTCGTCTCCGCAACGGTCATTGACGCTCAGTGCCACTTGAACGACATCACCCATGAGCTGTTGTCCCAGATGGAGCTGCTGGCCCCCTTCGGAAGCAGGAACCCGGAGCCGGTCCTCTGCGTGAGGAATGTCAACGCCTTGTCCCCGGCCATCGTGGGGAAGAATCATCTCCGGATGCGTGTGTCCCAATCCGGTGTGTCCCGAAATTCGATCTGGTTCAGTCAGGGCCATTTTATCCGCGATCTTCACGATTCCTTCTTCGACATCGCCTTTACGCCGCAGATCAACTACTGGAACGGCTCCTCGGACATTCAGTTGAAGATGAAGGATATCAAGATCAGAGAAAACTGAGGTTCACATCCCCAGCTTTTCGATGCGGTAACGCAGCGAATCAAAACTTACCTGCAGGAGTTCCGCCGCCCTTGTTTTTGAGCCGTTGGATTTTTCCAGGGCTTTCTCGATCATGTCCCGTTCGAATCGTGCCATCTCCGCGCTCAGGTTGATTCCCTGATCCGGAAACGGCCTCGGATTACTGTAACCGTCACCCTGCTCCGTCGAATGGCCCCCGGAAATCACCAGGTTTTCGGGAAGGATGATGTTGGACTGCTCCAGGGCCACGCTTCTTTCAATGATGTTCTCCAGCTCCCGGACATTGCCCGGAAAGGAATAGTCCATGAGGAGTTCGAGTCCATAGTTGGAAATATTCCGGATGCCCTTCCCGAATTCCCGGGCATATTTTTCGATGAAATACCGCGTGAGGATCACGATGTCCTCCTTTCGTTCCCGAAGGGGCGGAATGCGCAGCGGGATCACGTTCAGGCGGTAATAGAGGTCCTCCCGGAATTCTCCCTTCCGGATCATCTCTTCCAGGCTTCGGTTCGTTGCCGAAATAATCCGGACATCCACCCGGATGCTTTCCGTTCCGCCTATTCTCAGAAACGTCTTCTCCTGGACCACCCGCAGAAGTTTGACCTGCAGAACGGGGGGCAACTCCCCTACTTCATCGAGAAATACCGTCCCTCCCCTGGCAATCTCGAAGAGGCCGGCCTTTTCCGCATAGGCGCCGGTGAAGGAACCTTTCATGTAGCCGAACAATTCACTCTCCAGCAGAGTCTCCGGTATGCCGCCGCAATTGATTGCGATAAAGGGCTTATCCTTCCGCGGGCTGTGCGCATGAATGGCTTTGGCAACGAGCTCTTTGCCTGTTCCGCTTTCTCCGAGAACGAGGACATTGGCCGTCGTCTCAGCCACCTTCTTGATCAGGGTGTAAACCTTGCGCATCTCCCGGCTCTTGCCGATGATCTCCCCAAAGGACGCGGCATTTTCCATATCCCGGATAAACTTGGCGTCATCGCGCATCCGGCCATTGGATTCCAGGGCGTTGCGGATGGTCGACGTGAATTCTTCGATGTTGAAATTCTTCTCGATATAGTCGTAGGCGCCTTCCTTCATCGCCCGGACGGCTGTTTCACCGGAGGCATAGGCCGTAATCAGGATGACCAGAGATTCCGGGGATATCTCCTTGACCGCCTTGAGAAACTCCAGGCCGTCCATTCCGGGCATCTTCAGATCCGTCAGGATCAGGTCATAGGAGCGCTTCCTGCACGAGGTCAGCGCTTCCGCCGCATTCGACGCACAGCGGACGTCGTATCCTTCACGGGTAAGCATGATGTCGAGAAACTCCCGCATTCCCTTGTCATCATCCACCACAAGAATGGTCGCCATGTTTCCTCCCTTTGAAATCTCAGGCAGCCCGGCTGTTTTCCAGAAGGTGCAGGGGGGCGTTCTGAACTTCCCGGTTCCTCGGCAGGAAGACGCTGAAAACAGCGCCCTTCCCTTTTTCGCTTTCCACCGCTAGAGTGCCCGAGCCGTTTTCAATAATCCTGCCCACAATCGCCAACCCCAGACCGGTCCCCTTTTCCTTCGTGGTAAAGAAAGGTTGAAAGATCTTCTCCATGATCTCCTTCGGGATGCCCTCTCCGCTGTCACCGATCCGCACCTCCACGAAATCCTCCCCCGTATCGGCCGTCGCTGTGCCCGTCCCGACGGACAGGCGGCCACCGCAGGGCATGGCCTGCAGGGCGTTGACAATCAGGTTCCACAGCACATGCTGCATTTCGGTCCTGTTTGCACAAATCGTGGAGCTTCCGGACAGGTTTTTCTCAACCGTGATTTTCTCCGTCCAATCCGGAAGATAAACGAGAGATTCCAGAATCTCCTCGAGCAGTTCATCCAGGTTCATCCATTCCCTGCTTCCCGCTGCCGGCCGGGCCAGGAGGAGAAAGTCCTTCATGACATTTTCGAGCTGATCTTTTCCGCGCAGCACGATCTTCATCAGCCGCTCGTCCATGGGATCCAGCTTCAAATCCTTCTTCAGCATCTGGATCGAGCCGCTGATGGCGGCAAGGGGATTGCGAATCTCATGCGCAAGGGCCGCAGCCATCTCGCCGACGAAGGCGAGACGCCTGCTCTTTTCGTAGGCCGCCTCGATTTTTTTGATGTCCGTCAGGTCCTGGAATATCAGGATGTGCCCAAGGTGTTCTCCCAGGCTGTCCTTGAGCACCGAGAGAGAACAGCCAAGAATCTGGTCCTCCTTTTCCCCTTTCCTGATCCTCATCTCCATCCGCCTCGTTGATCCGTTGGCCGCCGGAATCCCGGAAGAGCGTTCCGTCAGAGCATTGAACTCGGGAAATACGGATTGAACATCCCGGTTTAGAACGCTCTCCACAGACAGTCCGGTGATTCTGGCCGCCGCCTGGTTGAACGATTGGATGCGCCCCTCCAGGTTGACGGTGAGGATGCCGGTATCAATCGACTCGATGATGCTTCGATGAAGCATGCCAAGCTTGTCCAGGGCGCTCTCCTTTTCGGCCAGGAGGCTTCGGGCTGCTTTTTCCTGCTCGATGACAAAGCTGGCCAGGAAGGCGATGATGTAGAAGGAAAGGGCGTGGATGCTGATCCTTGAGTACATGTAGCCGGCATTCCATGGGGTTTCCATCATCAGCTCCGAAGGGGTGCGCTCAAGATAACCGCTGAATTCAAGCAGCAGCAGGGATCCATAGAAAAGGCTGCAGGCGGTGGCTGCGAGAAAGCCGCCCCGGCGCTCGGAAAAAATCACCGTGTAAATAATGACCATGGGATAAAGAACGGAATAGACGCTTCCGGCCCCGCCGGTCAGGTGAACAAGGATTGTGATCATCAGGACGTCGCATGCCACCTGAAGACAGGCGGACACCAACCAGGATTTTACGATTTTTATGAGAAAGACGTAGACAAAAGAAAGGAGATAGGTGACGAGGATCAGGCTGTAGAACGGCTGAAAACGGATTTCCGGGTGGGATGAAGTTTGCTTGAGATCAAAAAAAACAAAGATTCCCAGGAGAATCGTGGCGACAACGATCCGAGATAGAATCAGCCAGTGTAATCTGTGGAGAATATTTTTCTTCTGCAAGGCCGGTTTCTCTGCAGGATTCAATAAAAAGCGGCTCCTTTCTTCTCAACGGAACAGAGCGCTTCAGGGTTTTTCCTATTCGAAGGTCCCGTGGGGGAGTCTATCTTCCTTAACAGTGCCATGATCCGATAAATTCAAACGATTGGGCAGACAACCCTGACACATGCAAAGGCCTTTCCTTTTCTTTCTGGCAGCCCTGATTTCCGGCATTCTCGCCGGAGAGATTTTTTCTCCACCGGCATTCCATCTTCTGATCTGCCTGGTCCTCCTTCTCGTCCTCCTTCTTGCCGGCGTCCGCCTGAAAAAACCTTTTTTGATCCTTCTGGCTGTACCGGCCATCCTTTTTCTTCAGGGGAGCCTCAACATGCTGCGCTTCGAGCCCTCCTTCCCCTCTTCCGCGATCCTTTCCCAGCAGGAACACGGAAAGAGTACGATCCTGGAGGGAATCATCTGCGAACCACCGGAATTCGCACTGGATAAAACCAGTCTTGTCCTGCAGGCAACGGGCATCTCAGCGGGCGGCATCCACAAGCCCGTATCGGAAAGGGTTCTGTTGACCGTCAAGGGACAGCAGTCGCTGAAATACGGAGACTACATCCGCTGTGGCACCCGCCTCCACAAACCTCATAACTTCTACAATCCCGGAGGTTTTGATTACGAAAGGCGCCTGCGCTTTGAAAGAATCTCCTCTGCCGGCTTCATCAACGACGCATCCCGGGTGATTGTGCTGCGGCATGGTCAGGGAAATCCGATCAGATACTCGCTCGAAAATTTCAGGAGTTACATACGCGATCTGATCAACAGGCATGCCCCCTATCCGGAGCGGACGATTCTGGCCGCGATGATTCTCGGCAGTTCGAGGGAAATCCCGCCGCCCATCCTGGAAAAGTTCAACCTGACCGGAACGTCCCACATCCTTGCCGTTTCCGGTTTCAATGTCGGGCTGATCGCCTTGTGGACGATTCTGGTGATGCGTTGGATTCTCAAAAGATCCGAATATCTCCTTCTTCGCTTTAACGTCATCAAGCTGTCCCTTGTGTCAGCATTCCTGCCGGTCCTGTTGTACGCCTTTGTCGCCGGCACCGGCATGTCCGTTCTGAGGGCAACCCTCATGGCCATGGTGTTCATGATCGCCGTGCTCCTGGACCGCCGGCAGGATATGGTCAACACCTTGTCTGCAGCGGCTGTTCTGATCCTGACGGTCTCCCCCGAAGCCCTCTTCGATCTCTCCTTCCAACTCTCCTTCGCAGCCGTTGCCGCTATCATCCTGACGGTCCCCCTTTTCTCCGGGAATCGCCCCAAGGTCCAGCCGTTGCCGCGCTCATCACCGGCAGTGTTCTGGATCAACAAAATTCAGGGCCAGGGCTGGCTGTTTCTGGTCACCACCCTGAGCGCCACCTTGGGAACATTGCCTATCCTTGCCTACTATTTCAACCGTGTTTCCCTTCTCGTTATTCCCGCCAATGCGGTCCTGGTTCCAATCCTCGGTCTGCTGGCCCTTCCGCTGAGCATGCTGGTCATCGCCGTCAGCCCCTTTTCAGAGCTCCTGGCCGGGCTCTTGATATACAGCTCCGCCTGGCTGGTCAAGGTCTCCCTTTTCCTCGTCGACTTCTTCGCCTCCCTTCCCGGGGCCTCCTTTTACGTCTGCACCCCTTCCCTCTGGCAGTTGGGTTTGTTCTATCTCCTTCTTCTCTGTGCCGTCGCGCTGATCTCTACGGAAAGGAGGCAGGGCGTTCCCGGTCAGGACAAAGTAAAGCGCCGGCTCCTGATTCTTTTCGTCCTCATCCTGATTTCCCTTTCGGCTTCCTTCGCCTGGAAATATCTCCGGCCTTTTCAGGACCGGGGACTCACGGTAACCGCCATCGATGTCCACCAGGGCAATTCTGCCCTCGTCCGCTTTCCCGGCGGAAAAACAATGCTTCTCGATGGTGGAGGAGTTCCCGGTGACGGGTTTGACGTCGGCAGGTCTGTGGTCGCCCCCTTTCTCTGGCACGAGGGAATTCGAAAGATCGACATCGTTGTGCTCAGTCACGCCCATATCGATCATCTCGGTGGCCTTCCCTTTATCCTGGAACATTTTTCCGTTTCAGAAGTGTGGTCCAACGGGGAAGGCGACGATTCGGAAGCGTATCGCCGTTTTGTGGAAATCATCCGGCGCAGGAACATACGCCATCGGATTGTAAGGGATAGGGGAAGCTTTCTGAAGGTCGGAAAGGTCGGGATTGAACTTTACAATCCGGGAATAAGGGGCCCCTCGGGTGGAAATCTTAACGAAAAGTCCCTGGTCGTGAGGCTTAATTTCGGAACAGTGCACCTGCTGTTCGCCGGCGACATATCGGCGGAAGAGGAGAAGCATCTTCTCAGCCGCTCATCGGATCTCCGCAGCGCGGTCCTGTTTGTCCCTCATCACGGGAGCCGCTCATCGAGCAGCATGCCCTTCCTGAACGCAGTCAAGCCGCAGATTGCCGTGATCAGCTGCGGTCCGGACAATGTCTTCAGTTTTCCCCATGGGGAAGTTCTGGCGAGATATCGGGGCATCGGGGCCGGAATCTTCCGCACAGACGAGCAGGGGGCGGTCACCGTGTCGACGGACGGGAAAAAACTTCTGGTGAAAGGGTTCAGGAAGGAGTAGCCCCCCGTTGTTCATGAGGCAAAATGACATAATTTCATTGTCATCCAATACGTTCTATGTTAAGCATCTTGGCCTTAAAACAAGGGTGGGTAGAGTTTATAAAAATGGAAATCATTACGGCAGTTAAAGGGTTCAAGGATATTCTGCCCGAGGAAACGGACAAGTGGCGCTTCGTGGAGAACGTCGCCAGGGAAATTTTTTCCCGTTTCGGGTTCAGGGAAATCCGCTTGCCCGTCCTGGAAAAGACCGACCTTTTCAAGAGGGGAATCGGCGAATCCACGGACATCGTTGAGAAGGAAATGTACACCTTCCTGGACCGGGGGGACGAGTACCTGACCCTGAGACCGGAGGCGACGGCCTCCGTTATCCGGGCCTACCTGGAGCACTCGCTCCACAATGCCCAGGCGGTAACGCGGCTTTTTACCATCGGCCCCATGTTCCGCCGAGAACGGCCTCAGAAAGGCCGGTTCCGGCAGTTTCACCAGATCGATGCGGAACTGCTGGGCCTCGATGATCCCCGGGCCGATGCGGAAATCATCCTCATGCTCATGCACTTTCTCGATCGAGTCGGCCTGAAGAAGGTCAGCCTGGAGCTGAATTCCCTGGGGTGTTCGTCCTGCCGTCCGGCGTTCAGGAACGTCATTACGGAATTTCTTCAGGGAAAGGAGGCGGGACTCTGCGACGACTGCAAGCGGCGCCTGGGAACCAATCCCCTCCGGGTTTTCGACTGCAAGTCGAAGGAGTGCCAGGAGATCATTCGCGGCGCGCCCCACCTCGGCGACTTTCTCTGCGGAGACTGCCGGGAGCATTTCGGAAAGGTGACCTCCGCCCTGGAGGAATTCGCCATACCCTACACGGTGAATCCCGGCATGGTCAGGGGGCTGGATTACTACACCAAGACGACCTTCGAAGTCACGACGGAGCATCTGGGCTCCCAGAATGCCGTGGTCGGCGGCGGCCGCTATGACCGCCTTGTCCAGGAACTGGGCGGTCCGGATATCCCCGGCATTGGATTTGCCGTCGGGTTTGAGCGGCTGCTTGCCCTCCTGGAGGTGCCAGCGTCCGCTTCCGTACCTCCACCGGACATCTTCCTGGCCTCCCTGGGGGAACAGGCCCGGAATTTGGCCTTTACCCTGTGCAATCAATGGAGATTGAAAGGGATTTACGCAGAGCAGGAATTTTCGTCTAAAAGCCTTAAAAGCCAGATGAAAAAGGCGGATCGGTTGAACTGCTCTTACACGCTGATACTTGGGGAGCGGGAAATCGAAGAACGGAAGGTTGAGCTGCGGAACATGAAAACCGGAACGCAGCAGACCGTTTCCCTTGATGATCTGGACCAACACATTCTGAATCTTATAAAAGAGAGGTAACGACCTTTGTCGGATTTTCTAACGACCATGAAGAGAACGCATTACTGTGGACATCTGGGCACCGATCAACTCGATTCGGAAGTCATTCTCATGGGTTGGGTACACCGCCGCAGGGATCACGGCGGGGTCATTTTTGTGGATTTTCGAGACCGTGAAGGCCTTGTTCAGATCGTCTTCAACCCGGAATTCAGCCCCGATGCCCACCGCGAGGCCCACAAGATCCGCAGCGAATATGTTCTGGCCGTCCGGGGAACGGTTCACGGTCGCCCTGAAGGAATGATCAATCCCGACATGAAGACGGGAGCCATCGAGGTGATGATCGAGGAGCTGGAAATCCTCAACGAATCGCAGACCCCGCCTTTCAGCCTCGAGACGGACAGCGACATCTCGGAGAACGTCCGGCTCAAGTACCGTTACCTGGATCTGCGCCGACCGCATCTGCAGAAAAACATCATGCTTAGGAGCCGGGTGGCGGCGGAAGCACGTCAATATTTCCAGGAAGAGGGCTTTATTGAAATCGAGACCCCCTTTCTCACCAAAAGCACGCCGGAGGGCGCCCGGGACTACCTGGTTCCCAGCCGGATCAACAAGGGGAGCTTCTACGCCCTTCCCCAGTCGCCGCAGATCTTCAAGCAGTTGCTTATGGTGTCCGGCTTTGACCGGTATTACCAGATCGTCAAATGCTTTCGTGACGAAGACCTCCGGGCGGATCGCCAGCCGGAATTTACGCAGATCGACGTGGAAATGTCCTTCATAACGGAGAACGACATCATCGAAATCATGGAAGGCCTGATGGCGCGCCTCTTTTTGCGTTGCCTGAACAGGCAGGTCTCCCTGCCCTTCCCCCGCCTTTCCTATGCGGAAGCCATCAGCCGCTTCGGCAAGGACAATCCCGATGTCCGGTTCGGCCTTGAACTCCGGGACCTCACCGATATCCTGGCCAACACGGGATTTACGGCATTCCGTGATGTCGTCGCCGCCGGCGGCGTCATCAAGTCCATCCGCATCCCCGACGGGAAGCGCCTTTCCCGGAAAGATCTTGATGATCTCCAGAATGTTGTCGCCATCTACGGGGCCAGGGGGCTGGCCTGGGCTCGGATCACCGCCGAAGGATGGACGTCGCCGATCTTCAAATACCTGACGGCGGAAGAAGTTTCCAAGATCAATTCAAAAATGGAGGCCACGGAAGGCGACGCCCTGGTTTTTGTCGCCGATACGCCTGCCGTGGTGACCGATTCCCTCGGGAATCTGCGGTCTCATCTTGCCAGAAAGCTCAATTTGATTGAACCCGACGAGTTTGCCTTCGTCTGGATCACCGAGTTTCCCCTCATGGAATTCAGCGATACCGAAAAGCGCTACGTATCAACCCACCACCCCTTCACGTCCCCGGTACCGGAGGATGTTCCGCTGCTTCGGGAGAACCCGGGCAGAGTGCGGGCCCGGGCTTACGATCTCGTCCTCAATGGCTCCGAGGTTGGTGGAGGAAGCATCCGGATCCACAGAAAAGGGGTCCAGTCTCTCATCTTTGAAGCTCTGGGCCTCCAGAGCGAAGAGGTCCGCACCAAATTCGGATTTCTCCTCGATGCCCTGGAGTATGGGACACCGCCCCACGGGGGGATCGCCTTCGGGCTGGACCGGCTGATCATGATGATGACGGGTGCCGAATCCATTCGCGATGTGATCGCCTTTCCCAAGACCCAGAAGGCTACCTGCCTGATGACGGACGCTCCTTCCAAGGTGAGCATCGAACAGCTGATGGAATTGTCCCTCAAAATCGTCTAGAATTATTACGATTGACATCCAATAAGAACCTCTTATATTTTAGGATGTAAGTGCATGGAGAACTGTCTCTGCAGAGAGACTTTTATGATTTGGAGTTTAAGACATGGCAAAATGGAATCCCGAAAAAAGAGTCCTGAATCACCAGCATACCCGGTTCTGGCGCTTCGAGTTGCGGGATGTGGACGAACCGAATCTGCAGAAGGAAGTCTTTCCCTATGACGAGGTCAGCCGGATCGACTTTGACCATCGGATCATTCCTATTCAGCCTGCCGAAGAAATTTTCATTACCGATACGACCTTCCGGGATGGGCAGCAGGCTCGGCCGCCTTACACCGTCCAGCAGATTGTCGATCTCTATTCGCTGATGAACCGGCTGGGCGGAGAGAACGGGATCATCCGCCAGACGGAATTTTTTCTCTACAGCAGGAAGGATAAGGAAGCCGTCGCCCGATGCCGGGATCTTGGACTCCGCTACCCTGAGATCACCGGCTGGATCCGGGCGGCCAAGGAAGACATTCCCCTGGTCGAAGAGGCCGGGTTGAAGGAAACGGGGATTCTGACCTCCGTTTCCGATTATCATATCTTCCTGAAATTGAACAAGAAGCGCAGTGAAGCCCTCAACGATTACCTTGACATCGTCAGAGCAATTCTCGACACCGGGATTGTTCCCCGCTGCCATTTCGAGGACATCACCCGGGCGGATATCTATGGCTTCTGCATCCCCTTCGCCCTCGAGCTGATGAAGCTCCGGGAGGAAAGCGGCATCGACATCAAGATCCGCCTCTGCGACACCATGGGATACGGGGTGACCTATCCGGGAACTTCGCTGCCCCGTAGCGTGGACAAGCTGGTCCGGGCCTTCATTGATGATGCCGGCGTCCCCGGACATCTCCTGGAATGGCATGGCCACAACGATTTCCACAAGGCCCTGATCAACGCGACCACCGCCTGGCTCTACGGCTGCAGCGCAGCCAACTCCACCCTTCTCGGGCTTGGGGAGCGGACGGGCAATCCGCCCATCGAAGGGCTGATCATGGAATACATCGGCCTCATGGGAAGGACCAACGGGATCGACACGACGGTCATCACCGACATCGCTCAGTATTTCCGAAATAAGATCGATTTCAAGATTCCGGCCAATTTCCCCTTCGTCGGTTCGGATTTCAACGTGACCCGGGCGGGCGTTCATGCTGACGGCCTCATCAAGAACGAGGAAATCTACAACATCTTTGACACGACCAAGATCCTGAAGCGTCCCATCGTTCCGATGGTGACTGACAAGTCCGGAAAAGCGGGCATCGCCTACTGGATCAATTCGCACTTCAACCTGACCGGCGACAGTGCCATCGACAAGCGGCACCCGGGGATTTCCAAGATCAACAAGTGGATCAACGATGAGTACGAAGACGGGCGCATGACGACGATCTCTTCCGAGGAGTTAGAAGCGAAGGTCCGCAAATATCTGCCGGAACTCTTCATGTCCGATCTCGAACGAATCAAATTCCAGGCTGCTGAGGCCGCCATTGCCGTCCTGCGCAAAATCATCGACGATCCGGCTATGAAGACCATGGAACCCGAGCTTCAGGAGCCCGTGATGCAGCGGTTTATCGAAGAGTATCCTTCGATCCAGTTCGCCTATGTCGTCGACATGAACGGAAAGAAGACCACCAAGAACATCACGAATTTAGTCGACCGGGCCAAATATGAGAATTACGGAGTCGGCACGGACCAGTCCGACCGCGAGTGGTTTATCGAACCGATGCGCAAAGGGAAGCTGCACGTCACCGATTTCTACATCTCCAAGATGACGGGCGCCCTCTGCTTCACCGTTTCGGAACCCATTACGGACGACAACGATGAGATGGTGGGGATTTTCGGCGTGGACATCAAGGTGGAGGACCTCGTCAAGGAACCGGAGTATATCGCCGAAGCGACCCAGATTGCCCTGAAGGCGGAGTATGACGCCAAGTACAAGTCCGACCGCTGGATGTAGCTGAAATTCGAAAGCGGAGGCCGGCTCGATTCTTTTCGTGCCGCTCACTTCTCAAGGGTCAGCTTGACGAGATGCCACCGGCCTTTTCCCGATTCATAGCGAAGGACGCATTCATAATGCTTCCGCTGAATGGCTCCTTCCCAGTTTCTGGCTCCTACATAGGAGGTTACGGTGTATTGGCCGTTTTCTCCCTCGGTCACCCTTGTTTGAGCAGGTGATGGAAATTGTGCCGTCCATGGCGCTTTCAACTTTCTCATGATGAATTGTTGGGACACCTGGACGGCTTCTGTTCCCCGATCGCGTCTGGATGATGTTGCGGCAAATTTTCCGCTGTGAATGACCGAAAAGACAATGACAAACAAGACGATCCCGATGGCGGAAAGGGCAATCCCCCGCAGGTACCTGGATATCCCCGCTGAAGAAGGCCCGAGAGGGCTTCCGCATTGGGGACAGGCTGCAGATCCGCTGTCTGCCTGTTTTCCGCATTGACTGCACGTACGAATAGACATCTGCCACCACCATGGATACCCGCGCTGTTCAGCGTCTCTTTCCCCCTGGTTTCTTTTGCCGTTGCGGGAAAATGAATCAACAGATACGCGGTTTCTTACAAGCACCTTGCAGCTTCTGTGAACGGAGCCCTGACGATCTTCAAATAGCACGTGAGTTCTGGAAAGGCAACGATTTGGCAGAAGATTACCAATACTTCTCGAAAATCCTGTGTTCTAGTGAATTCACCATCATCTGGCCTCTCAGGCTGCGTTGCTCGAGTCCTAAGCAAATGCTCGTACTGATACCTCGACGTGTCCAAACGGAGGCGAATTTTTCCACCCCTTTGGGCAAATGGGCCAAGGCTTCCTGCAACACTCGCAACTGCTCATGCCCTGCAGGTACATTCCCGTCTCGAAATTCCGTATGCAACACCAAAGACTGCTCCGACCATCACGTATTCAAAAGCTTGTATGCAGAAACCCCCTTGTGCCATAATTCCTTCACCTCGTTGAGGATGATTTTTTTGAGCAAAATACGTCTATCATCCTGATTTTTCAAGGCAACGAGGTATTTTATTTTTGTATATGGTGGATTAAGCCCCATGATTGAATGTGATGTCGCTATCGTTGGCGCAGGTCCTGCAGGGTGTGCGGCTGCCCGCGAATGCACCCGAAGGGGATTGAAAGCAGTCATTCTGGAGAAGAAAAGAATCCCGCGCCACAAGGCATGCTCGGGGATCCTCGTGCCGGATTCAATCAGAACTCTTTCGGAACATTTTGGCGACATGGCGCAGGATGTCTTCGCCTCCCCAGCTCACGTCCATGCCATGCGGATGCATTTTCCGAGCGGCGACGCGGAAGATATACCAATCCAGGGGCTGATGATTTGGCGGGATCGCCTCGATGCATGGTTGTGCAAGTCTTCACAGGCAGCAGTTCTTGATGAAACAAAGATGCTATCCTTTACAGAGGGTATTGATGGCGTCGATCTCCTCTGCATCAAATCGAATGGAGAGCCTCTTGAGGTTCACAGTCGAATACTGATTGCCGCTGATGGCGGTGCGTCACGCACGGTAAAGCAAATTGATCCGCCATTAACGGCAAAATTGACCTGGTATGTTGCCCTGCAGGAGACCTATGCCTGCAAGTGTCATCTTGAGCCCGGTTTCTTTCATTTTTTTGCTTTTCCTGGAATTTCTCTGTACCCATCCGCTTATGTCAAAGACGGCCTGCTGGTGATGGAAGTTGTGGTCCAGCCGAAAGACAAGGCCACCTTGGCCATGGCGAGATTTAAGGAACATCTTTGGAGGCGAATCGGCATCCAACAGGCGCGTTTGATTAGGCGGCTCGGGTGCAGGGTCACTTATGCAGCGCCCAAGGGATTGTTTTGTTTCGGTTCAGAGCGCATCCTCGTTTCCGGAGAGGCAAGCGGACTTTTGAATTTCTTCGGCGAAGGTATTTCATCTGCCCTGGCATCGGGCAGAATAGCGGGAAGTGTTTCGTTTAAAAGCATTCGTCAAGGGGTGTCCCCGGGGCGGCTTTATCGACAGGAAATTGAGGCGGAAAAAAGAAAGACGATGAGCACGTTCAATTACAAAACACTTCTTTTCCAAAAGGGTAATGCTTTCAACTTCAAAAAGGGATTGCAGGTGCTGAATTGGAGGGAACGTGTCAGATTATCAAAGAATCTGTTGGAGTGGTTTCTGGCGGTAAAGGGATAAAAGCCCTTCGTTACTTTGGATCTCGACTGTCTAGGGACAAAAGCTGGCCGATGCCCATGACGATGATCCGGGCCGGATCTGTGCTGGTGAATTGCGCGGCCTTGGAAAGCGCAGAAGGCGCCTGCCCGATCGGTTCATCTCCCAACCGGAAGGTTCCCCATTGGGTCGGGATGAAGTAACGTGCTCCCAGGTCGCGGAAGGCATCGAGGGCCTCTCGGGCATCCATATGGGCATAATGCATGAACCAGCGTGGGTCATAGGCGTTGACGGGCAACAGGGCGTAATCAATGCCTGGATAGCGGCGTCCGATTTCCCGGTAGCCGATAAAGTATCCGCTGTCGCCGCCGTAATAGATTTTACTGTCGGAACTCACCAGCAGAAAACTCGCCCATAGGGTGGTATTAGTGTTTTGCGTGATCCGTCTCGACCAGTGCTGGGCGGGAAGGCAGACGACCTGGCAGCGGTCGCCGCAGGAAACCGTTTGCCACCAGTCCATTTCCACCACGTCCTGTTTTCCGAGATCATTCATAAGAGCCTTGAGTCCCAGGGGGACATAGATCCGCGTGTCGGCGGGGAGACGCCGGATGCTTTCGGAATCGAGATGATCGTAATGGCTGTGGGAAATCAGCACGTTTTTCTTGCCGGGCAGGGACGCAAACACATCAAGGGAAAGACCGGGCGGGGTTTTCCGTTTCGGCAACAGCGCCCGCTCCGAAAAGATCGGATCGGTAATCCAGTATGCCCCGTCGATTCTGATCAAAAACGAGGAATGACCGATCCAGGCGATAAAATCGCCCGGTGTTGACCGGATCCGATCAGAGAGGTCCAATAAGACATCGGGAAGCTCCTTTTCCTCCTCTGGAGCATAGAGGGTCTTTTCGGAGAGCTGCCAGCGCAGGAAATCACGGAAGCCCTTCTCCATGGGCATCCAGGGATTGAAATAGCGTCCGTCTTCCCGATGCGGGGCATAGAGAAGCACCGGGTCTGCAGACTCCACTTGCGCCCGCCACCTCTGTTCATCGAAGGGCCTGACAGGCAGCAAGCAGGAAGCCAGCAGCAGGACCTGAAAAAGGATCGCAGCCGCAGAAACCGTTTTTCGATTAGAAACGTTCATGCGCGCAGATGGACTGATTCGATATGGTTTCCCTGCCCCATTTCTTCTTTTCCTCCTTTTCACAGGATCCCGAGACGGGTCGTTTGGGCTTAGCGGTGATCAACGGGCCTCCTGAATTCCGATCAGCGGCAAGACGTTCTCGACGCTGAAATAAACGACCAAACGGTCCTTGACGTCATAACGGAAATAATCTCACTACCATCAGATCTCCGGAATGAGCTCCTCCTTCTGCTCTTGCTTCAGTTTTTTCAGATAAATCTTCTTGCCGGACCATCCCCCTCCCGCCTCCATGAAAAGGAAGCGGCCCGTTCGTTCGACTTTAGGCAAGGCCCCGTCAAAGTTCGGAAATTTATGATAAATATCATGCACTTACAAAATAAAGTGCTTTTCGCTCTTTATTCAATAAATACAATGTATTACGAATTTAGATGACTTGCCCTTGGACTTTAGGTTCTTGAATGTTGACTCTTCAGATCAAGGATCTTATATTTGAAGCAAATCTATGTCAATTCAGCCGGCAAAGGTTATTTGACCTCACTTCAAAGAAAGGATGGTTATGCCGATGTTATCCTATGTAAAACTTTATATCATCAGCCTATTTATTTTTATCGTTGTTGATCTCATCTGGATTGCAGGGATCATGAAGAATTTTTACCGGCTGCAATTGGGACCCTTGTCCAGGATGACGGGAGGAAGTATGAGCCCGAACATCCCCGCCAGCATCCTTGTTTGGATGCTCATTGTTCTTGGTTTGATCCTTTTCGTTCTACCGAGGATTCCGAGAACAGGACCCGGTATTGAGGGTGTCCTCTGGGGGGGCCTTTTTGGTCTTGTTGTATATGGAGTTTATGATCTCACAAATTACGCTCTCTTGAAAGATTGGCGCCTTTCCATGACGATTGTAGATATGCTTTGGGGTATGGCCGCCTGCGGAATCTCCGGCTTTGTTGTCGGGCATCTGGCGCGAAGGCTTCTATGATTGGATATTGGATCAGATTTGAATAAACAGACAGAAGATTACCAGTGCTCCTCGACAATCCAATGTTCAAAGGGGAGTTCCTTTTTCCGCGAAGACGGGATCAGTTCCCGGATGAAACGCGAAGGGCTGAGGTTTGAAAACCCGGTCCATCCCGATGAAGCGGTCTGGGGATAACAGAGATAGAGATAATCCTTGGCCCTTGTGGCGGCCACATAGAACAGCCTCCGCTCTTCCGCTTCACCGCCCTCCTCCCGCAGCGCCCGATCCAGCGGGATCATGCCCTCGGCGCATCCCACCAGCAGAACCACGGACCATTCCAGCCCCTTGGCCTGGTGAATGGTGCTCAGAACCACCTTGTTCTCCGCTGCCTCCCCGCTGTCCCTTTCCTCCCGCCCGTCGGCATCCATGTTGGTCAGGAGGGACAGTTCACTCAGGAAATCCCCAAGGGAAGAAAATTTACCCGCAAACTCCGCCAGCTGCTCCAGATCGTCCTCGCGGGAAGCTCCGTCGCTGTAAGTTTCCTGCAGATACTTCCGATAGCCCCTGTCCAGAATTCGATCAACCAGGTCCGGAAGAAACGACGCATCCCCATTCTCGCCCCCAAGATCCGCCATCAATTGCTGAAACCGGGCCAATCCGTCTCTGGCCGATTTCGAAGCGGCCTTCAGAAACGCTTCCGTTAAAGCAGTCTCCAGCGGTTTGTCCGACGTAGCGAGAAAGTTCCAGATTTTTTCTGCTGTTTTCTTCCCGATCTTCGGGTAAAGGCCTAAAAGCCGTTTCCAGGCCAGTTCATCCCGGGGGTTTTCCAGGATCCGCAGATAGGAGATGACATCCTTGATATGGGCCTGCTCGAAGAAGCGGACACCGGAGCGGATTTCGTAGGGGATTCCCCGACGGGTCAGCTCCATCTGAACATCCATGGCATGGAAATGGGCCCGGTAAAGGACGGCCATTTCCGAAAGGGGAACACCGTCCCTATGAAGCTCGAGGATCCGTTGGGCGACGAATTCGGCCTGCTGCAGGGCATTCCGGGAGGGGACGACCACGGGCCGCACCCCGGCTTCGCGGACGGCCCGCAGGGATTTGGCATATTGATTTTCGTTGTTGACGATGCAGAGGTTCGCCAGGTGCAGAATTTCCGGGGTGCTGCGATAATTGGTCTCCAGCTTGAAAATCCGGCAGTCCGGATACTTTTCCGGAAAGGACATGATATTGGCGAAGTTGGCTCCCCGGAAGGCGTAGATGCTCTGGGAGTCGTCTCCCACCACCATGATGTTGCGATGCCGGGAAGCCAGAAGATCCATGATCTCCGCCTGGAGAAGATTGGTGTCCTGGTATTCGTCCACCAGGAGATGCTCAAACCGTTCGCTGTAACGCTCCAGGACGTCGGGACATTCCATCAGCAGCCTGCGCCAGTTGAGAAGGAGATCGTCGAAATCCATCAAAGAGGACTGGCGTTTGCGCAGATCGTAGAGAGCGGCCACCTTCCCGATCTCTTCCCTCCGGTGACTGAAAAAGGGATAGCGCTCCTCTAGAATCGTGGAAAGATCAACCGCCGTATTGGCGGAGAGACTCAACATCCCGTAAAGGACATTGGCCTTGGGGAAACTCGTCCCCTTCGTGTCAATGCCCGCCTCGACGATACAGGTGGAAATCAGCTGCCGAACATCCTCCGTATCCAGAATGGAAAAATTCCGCGAATAGCCCAGCCGTTCGGCATGGGCCCGCAGCATGACGTGGCCGTTGTGATGAAAGGTTCCGCCGAGCAGACGGCTGAGATCGACGGAAACGAGTTCCCGCACCCGGTTGAGCATGGAGCGGGCGGCCTTGTTTGTAAACGTGGCGAGGAGAATCCGCTCGGGTTTTATCCCGGTTTCGATCAACCGGGCCACCCGGTAGGTCAGTGTTCGGGTTTTCCCGCTTCCGGCCCCGGCAATCACCAGCATGGGGCCTCCCGGTTCCAATACAACCCGACACTGCTCTTCGTTCAGTTCTTTCTCGTAGTCGATCATGGCGGAACATCCCGTAAAAAACTCAGAGGGCCTTTTTAACCGCTTCCACCGTGTCGGCGCTGTTGATGGATGCAAACGTCTTGAGCAGTCCTTCTTTCTCGTAGAATCCGATCAGTGGTGCTGTCTTTACATTGTAGGTCTCCAGGCGATTAAGAATGGCCTCCTCTGTTTCATCGTCCCGCTGGATCGTCATGCTTCCGCATTTTTTGCACGTGCCGTCGGGCAGAGGGGGGTTGCTCTTGATGTTGTAGATTTCCTGGCAATCGGGATTGGAGCAGGTTCTCCGGGTCGTCAGACGATCCAGGATCACGTCCCGCGGGACTTCCAGATTGACGACGAAATCCAGACGGATGTGAAGCTTCTCCAGAAGAGACTTCAGGGCCTCGGCCTGGGGTATCGTCCGGGGGAAACCGTCCAGGATGAACCCTTTTTCGCAGTCCGGCTGCTGAAGGCGGACCTCCATCATCTGCATGATGAGCCCATCAGGAACCAGATCGCCCCGGTCCATGTACCCTTTCGCTTCCCGTCCCAGATCGGTGCCTTCCTTGACGGCTGCCCGCAGGATATCCCCGGTGGAAATCTGAACGGATCCATCATAATCGGTCAACAGTTTGGCCACCGTTCCCTTGCCGGCCCCCGGCGCCCCCAAAAGAATGATCTTCATGTCGAAATAACCTCCTTCGTGTTTTGATGATGACCGTACGGTCGATCGCAGGGTTGGGACTATAGGAAAAAACCACCGCAGGGTCAAGGAAATAGAGGTCCGCGGAGGCATTAATTCTTGACTTACCCGGCGGACCTTTTCTATAGTTGCCGGACTATGGCTGAAAGGAACAGGCTGAATTCCACGGAATTCACCGTAGCCCGGCTCTCATGATTCGATATTCCTTCGTTGAAAAACCTGAAGCAGAGCTTTTGGATCAGGTCCTTGAACTGTACCGGATCGCCGGCTGGTGGCCCGAAGAGCCGAACCGGCTTCTGGCAGCCCGCATGATCTCGGGAAGCCATTTCTTTCTTGCCGCCATGGACGGTCAGCGCCTGGTGGGAATGGGCCGGGCTATCAGTGATCGTGCCAATGATGCCTACATTCAGGACCTGACGGTGCATCCCGATTATCGTCATCGCAGGATCGGCTCCTGCCTGGTCAAAACGCTCCTGGCCCGCCTTCAGGCCGATGGCCTCTCCTGGATCGGACTGATTGCCGAACGGAATTCGTTTTCTTTTTATACTCCCTTTGGCTTTGAACCCATGCCGGACTCAACCCCCATGCTCTTTAAAAAATCATGATGTCATCAAAATCGTTCAAGCTGCTTTCCCTGACAGATTTTCCTCTTCTGAAGCCGTTTTTTGAGTCCCTGAGGTTTCCCCTGGCGATCTATTCCCTGCCCTCGCTCATCGCCTGGAACAGCGAGGCCAATCCGACCCATTACCTCCTGGAGAAGGATCTTCTCCTCTTGAAAATGGGGGGAATGCTCCTCAGGGAACCGGAACGCGATTGCCTGCTGCTGCCCCTTTCCCCCGCCCGGGACGTGACGCCGCCTGAACTGGAGGATATCGCCCGGCGTCATTCCCTTCCCACGCTCTGCTTTGTTCCTGAAAATTATGTGGAACATTTCGGCGCATCCACCGTGTTCGATCGGTTTTCCCTGACAGAACAGCCGGATTACAGTGATTACGTCTACAGGACAACGGATCTTGTCGAGCTGAGGGGGAACCGTTACCGGTCAAAGCGGAATCATATCTCGAAATTTCGCAAGCTGTACGTGGAAACGGGCCGGGCAGCCGTCGAACCCCTCTCGACCGCCAATATTCCCGATGCCCTCATTTTTCTGGAGCGCTGGTGCGCAGAGAACAATCGCTGCCATCCGGAAGAAAACCCCAATCTTGCCCTGGAAAGCCAAGCCAGCCGCATGCTGCTCGAACACCTGGAATTCCTGGAGGCCCAGGGGATCGCCGTCAGGATCGACGGTGAGGTCGTCGCCTTTGGAATCACCACGACCCTGACCGGTTCGATGAAGATTCTCAACGTCGAAAAGGCCGATGCGCACGTCAGGGGCCTTTACCAGTTTCTCGATCAGGAATGCGCCCGACGCCTTTTTGGAGGGGTTGAGTTTATCAACAAGGAAAGTGACATGGGGGTTCCGGGACTTGCCTCCTCAAAAAAATCCTATGACCCGGTGAAACTGATCCGGTCCTACGAATTGTCGCTGCTGGACAGAGCAGGAATCTGACTCGAACTGGCAGGTGTCAGGGGAGAAGCTCATGAAACCTATCGAAACACCTCTTCTAAGGGGCGTCGAGTTCATCAGGCACGATATCTGGAGAATACGAAGAATCCATCTTCCCCCGGGAAAATCCTTCTTTCTGAATCTCCTGAGGGTCCTTCTACTCTCCGTTCGAGAATTTCTGGAAGACAAATGCTACCTCCATGCGTCGGCCCTGACCTTTTATTCCCTGATTTCCATCGTCCCTGTTGCGGCCATGGCCTTCGGAATCGCCAAGGGGTTCGGGTTCGAGAAGGTGCTGGAGGCTCAATTTCGGGAAAGACTGGCCGGCCATGAGGAAGTCCTCGCCAACGTCATTCAGTTTTCCCATTCTCTCCTGGAAAACACAAAGGGGGGATTGATCGCCGGTATCGGCCTGCTTGTTCTCTTCTGGGCCGTCATCAAGATGCTCAAGCAGATTGAAGACTCCTTCAATGACATCTGGGACA
Source organism: Syntrophus sp. (in: bacteria) (assembly GCA_034006265.1). Taxonomy (GTDB): domain Bacteria; phylum Desulfobacterota; class Syntrophia; order Syntrophales; family Syntrophaceae; genus Syntrophus. The sequence goes on from JAVETB010000024.1 coordinate 22,717, forward strand.
TAAAAGAAAGGCGGCCCATCGGCCGGATGTTCACCGACTATCTGGCCATCATCCTGATCGGCCCTGTCTTCGTCATCCTTTCCAGCAGCATGACCCTGTTCATCACGACCCAGGTAACCCTGATTCTGGAGACGTTTCCTTTTCCCGAATTTTTAAGCCCCCTGGTCTTTGTGCTGCTGAAGCTCCTGCCCTTCGGTCTTCTGTGGAGCTTTTTCACCTTTCTCTACCTCTTCATGCCGAACACAAAGGTCCGCTTTTCTTCAGGCCTGCTGGCCGGCATTTTTGCAGGCACACTGTTCCAAATGGTCCAGTGGGTCTATTTCTCCTTCCAGATCGGCGTCGTTCAATACAATGCCATCTATGGGAGCTTTGCCGTTTTTCCCCTCTTCCTGATCTGGCTTCAGCTGAGCTGGCTGATTGTCCTTTACGGGGCTGAACTATCCTTTGCCTGCCAGAACGTGGATACCTATGAATTCGAGTCCGACGCCTTTCAGGCAAGCCACCGTGTGAAGACCCTTCTTGCTCTTCTGATCGCCTCTTCCCTGGTAAAAAACTTTGCCGCGGGAGGTCCCCCTTTGACGGCGCCGGAGATATCACGACGGCTCGAAATTCCAATTCGCTTTGTCCACGGCATCCTTTTTGAGCTGGCTCAGAGCCATATCGTCGTTTCCGTATCGGGGGGTGATGCAGACTGGGAGAAGGCTTATCAGCCGGCCCTTGACATCAGGAGGCTGACGATCCTCTATGTCCTGGAGGCACTGGACCGCAGGGGCCTCAATACGCTCCCCTTCATCCACTCTCCCGAATTTATGCGGTTGTCGGAAACCATGGAGCTCTTCGGGCAGACTCTTGAAAAGCTGCCGGACAACAGGCTTTTGAAAGATGTATGATTTTCCGATCTTGTACAGAGGATTCCAGAAATGATGGAACATTTTGATTGCCCGCTTTCCAGAGGGCCGGCCGTCACCTTTCCCGGCGCGGGGGCCCCTTGAAAGCAGCCTTTGTATTGCGTTTGCTTGGCTTGATCTACGGGCTGATCCTGGCCGCCATCTCTTTTCTGAACTGGAAAGGTCCGGATTTCTTCTGGCTTGGCGCCTTGAATCTGTATCTTCCCCAGGTCTTCTGGACAGTGCCGGGAATCCTCCTGGCACTGTTGAGCTTCAAGGTCGACCGGTCATGGAGCTGGATTCCGATCCTGTGCATCCTCTGGGTCCTTGGCCCCATCATGGGGTTCTGCTGGTCGCCGGACCGCCCCGAGCCGCCACCGGGTGACGCGACGCTGAGGGTCATGACCTGGAACATCAAGTACAAGGCTCCCAAGAGCACCGTTCTTCTCGATGAGATTTCCCGCTGCAGCCCGGATGTCGTCCTCTTTCAGGATGCGTACCGTTCGCTGCGGGGGCCTCTGGGGAACTACTTCCGCAAATGGCACGTTTATACCTCGGAGCAGTACGTTATTGCCAGCAGGTACCCCCTGTCCCACCTGGAGACGCTGGAGCTTCCCCTTTCCGGAAGGGGGAAGCAGCGGTTCCTTCGCTGCCGCGTCTATCTCGGCCCCAGGGTTGTGTCCCTGTACAACATCCATTTTGTGACGCCCAGGCAGAGTCTCAATGCCATCAAGGCAACGAGGAAACGAATAGGAGACCTGCCCGAAGCCGGTTCAACCCTGGTCCGCAACGCAAAGATCCGCACCGCCCAGGCCGAAGCCGTGGCGAAATACCTTCGGGACGAACCGGGGCCAGTCATCCTGGCCGGCGACCTGAACGCGCCTGATCCGTCCCGCGTCTGCGCGACGCTCAGGGAAGCCGGCCTGCACGATGCCTTTGCCGAAGGGGGAAAGGGTTACGGCTATACCTATGGACACTTCCTGCTGAAGGACAGATACCCCTGGCTTCGCGTCTCATGGATGCGAATCGATCACATCATGGTCAGTTCCGGTTTTACGGCGCGGCGCTGCTGGACCGGGACCGGAAGGGCATCCGACCATCGTCCGGTTATCGCCGATCTGATCTTGAAAAACCTCTGATTCGTTTCAGGAACGTGACCACTTCCATACCCGGCTCCCCTTGACCCCGGGGATCGAAGGCTCTGCTTCTCCTTATTGAGGCTCAGCCGGAAATCGATGGCTGCCCGCCAAAAACCCTCTGGAAAATGAAGTCCACATGCTTCAGAAAGTTTTCAATACGGAAGACATTCTTCAATTCCCTTTCCGAAAGGTACGATCGGACCTCATCGTCCTGCATCAGCAGCTGCTGAAAGGAAAGCCCTTCCTGCCAGGCTTTCATCGCGTTCTTCTGGACGAGGGCGTAGCCCTGTTCACGGCTCATTCCTTTCTCAATGAGGGAAAGAAGGACCATCTGGGAAAAAATCACGCCATGGGTCATGTTCAGGTTGTCAAGCATCCGTTCCGGATAGACGACCAGCTTATCCACCAGCCCCGTAAAGCGTCCCAGCATGAAGTCCATCAGGATGGTGGCATCGGGGCCGATCACCCTCTCCACGGAGGAATGGCTGATGTCGCGTTCATGCCAAAGAGGGATATCTTCAAGGGCCGCCAGCGAATAGGAGCGCATCAGGCGCGCCAGACCGGAGAGATTCTCCGAAAGGACGGGATTACGCTTATGGGGCATCGCCGATGAGCCTTTTTGACCCGGCGAAAAATACTCTTCGGCCTCCCGCACCTCTGTCCTCTGAAGCAAACGAATCTCCTGGGAATATTTGTCTATGGAGGAGGCAATGATAGCCAGGACCGCAAAGAATTCGGCATGCCGGTCGCGCTGCACAATCTGTGAAGAGATGGGAGTGGGTGTCAATCCGAGGCGACGGCATACATAAGCCTCCACCTCGGGATCGATAAAAGAGAAGGTTCCCACTGCCCCGGATATCTTGCCGGCGCTGACTGCTTCTCTGGCCCGAAGAAGACGTTCCCGGTTGCGGATCATTTCCGCATACCAAAGCGCCATTTTTAGGCCGAAGGTAATCGGCTCGGCGTGTATGCCGTGCGAACGCCCGATCATGACCGTGTCCTTATACTTGAAGGCCTTCCTCTTGAGAGTCTCCAGGAGCTGATCCATATCGTCGATCAGGATATCCGAGGCCTGCTTCAGTAAAACGGCAAAGGAGGTGTCCAGAACGTCGGACGAGGTCATTCCCATGTGAATAAACCGGCCATCCTCTCCGACCTTTTCCGTCACGGAGGTCAAAAAAGCAATCACGTCATGCTTCGTTGTTTTCTCAATCTCGTCAATTCTGTCACTGTCAAAAGCGGCCCTGCTCTTGATATGTTCAAGAGAGTCCGGGGGGATCAGGCCCAGTTGAGACATGGCTTCGCAGGCGAGAATTTCAATATCCAGCCAGGTCTGGTACCTGTTTTCCGGGCTCCAGATGGCAGTCATTCGATCTCTGGAATATCGAGGGATCAATATGCTTCTCCTTGTCTTTTTTTAATGTTAACAAATAATTCGGTCCCTCTCATAAACTAAAATAATCCAAAAAGGAATTAAAAAACTATCCATCCCCAAATAAATATATTATAGGAACGGCTCTTTGCGAGTAATAAATGACGGGGTTTGCACTTTACAATCCGCCCGTTCGTCTCTTAAGGAAATGACGGTTAACAAAATCGTCCTCCCCGCGATCCGATGGAAAAAACGCTTCTAAAAAAATTCCTCAGACATTCCCTGGGATGGTCCTTTATCCTGCTTGGAATTCTGGGCTGCTTTCTTCCGATTCTGCAGGGGGTCCTCTTTCTCTTTGTCGGCTCGCTCATCCTTGCGCCCGAAGTCCCTTTTTTCAATCGCCAGCTCGGCAGATTCCGCACCCGCCACCCCCAGATTTTTTTTAACGCCCGCCTGCTCATTCGCCGCGTTAAACGGTTCTTCCAGCGGCACCGCCCGCCGCTGTAGCCATGTGACACTGGAAGGATCCCGGCTGGATATGAGCCCTGTATCCGGGCAGTGGATGGATATTCAAAATCCCTCAGCCTTTGTGAGAACTTGGAATAAGGGTTGAATTTTGTTGCATCTACCGGATGAAGATGTTAGGAGCGTGGTGTATTTAGAATTGCACTGCGATGACCATCAGGTGGAGGTTCATTCCATGAAAAAGATTTTGCAACTGCTGGTACTTGTTTTCTTGACAGCCATGGCCTTGCCGCTGGGGGCAAAGGATAGAGCGACGGTGGCCGTCCTGCCTTTTACCGTCCACAGCGCGGATAACATCGACTATGTAAGGCAGGGCATCTCAGATATGCTGGCGTCCCGCATCGCTGCCGATGGAAAAATCACCGTACTGAGTAAAGAGCTGATCCATGAAGCCATCAAGGATAAAGCCGGGAAGGACCTGACCTTGGCAGATGTGACCGCCTTGGGAAAAAGATTGAACGCCGATTATGTCGTCTCGGGAAGCATCACAAAAATCGGAAACAGTCTGAGCATCGACGGAAAGCTCGTTGATGCCGTAACCTCCAAATCCTCCGTCGGAATCTTCGCCCAGACCCAGGGCATGGATGAAGTCATTCCCAGAATCAACGATTTCGCCCAGCGCATTGTGCAGCAGATTTCAGGGCCCGCGCCTTCAGGTTTTTCCCCTCCCGCCGTTGTGGCCCCCGCACCGCCGACCTCACCTGCCGCCCCTGCCAATCATCTCCGCAGTGACCGTGAGTCCGGGATTGTCAGCGGCATGAAAAGCAGCAGGAAGGGAACCTTCACCTCCATTATCAACCCCGATTTCATCGAAGGTGCACAACCGCTGGATCGAAAGGGATTCTGGATCAGCCAGAAGTACCCCGTTGAATTTCGAGGAATGTCCATTGGAGACGTAAACGGCGATAAACTGCAGGAAGTCGCTGTCGTTGATCGCAGCAACCTGTATATTTACCAGAAGAAAGACAAGGATTTCAATCTTATACAAAAAATTCCAGGATCCATCCAGGACAGCTACATCGCGGTAGACGTGGCGGACATCAACCAGAACGGCGTTGCGGAAATTTTTGTGACCTGCGTCAAGGAAAAGCAGCTCAACAGCTTTGTCGTTGAATGGAAAGAGGGGAAATATCAGGTCATAGCGAAAGATCTGAGGCTGTTTTTAAGGGTTATCGAGCCTTCCGTCTCCTCCCCTCAGCTCCTCGGTCAATCCTGGGGCCTGGATGGAACGTTCAATACGCCCATCCATGATATTATCTGGGACGGGACCCAGTACAAACCAGGAAACAGGATGAAAATTCCCCAGGGCTTATCGGTTTACGGATTAACCCTGGATGATCTGGGGATGGGTGGGGGTGAAAAGATCATTACCCTGGACGACTACGACTATATCCGGATCTATCAGCAAACGGAAAAGCCGCTGTCAAAACTCAACGTTTTCGGCGGAAGCGACGAGCTGCTGTGGAAGAGCGATGATGTCTTCGGTGGAAGCAATACGTATGTTGATGACATCAACAACCCGAATCCCCTGGATGACGTAAAACGGACCTACATCAACCTGCGAATTCTGACCTATGACATCAACAAGGATGGGAAAAAGGAGATTATCCTGGTCAAAAATCTATCTTCGGTTGGCCGGATGTTACAAAACATGAAGCTTTTCACCTCCAGTGAAGTCTACAACCTCGAATGGGATGGTCTCGGACTTCTTGAAAACTGGAGAACGAGAAAGATCAACGGTTATGTCTGCGACTATGCCTTTAAGGATATCGACAATGACGGCCAGAACGAGATTGTTCTAGCCCTGGTTTTATCCACGGGGGTTTCCGTTCAAAATCGAAGCACCCTGGTTGCCTATAAATTATCGCCCCTGCAATAAGGGGGTTGACAACGGCAAACAGGTAGTATATGGAGGTTCTTCCCAAAGCATAACGGCATAATACAGTTGAGAGATCATTTTTTTGAGAGGATATCCGTAGAGTATTTTATGAGCGGTTCCTTGAGAAAGTACGAGGCGGTGTAGCTCAGGTGGTCAGAGCATGCGGCTCATATCCGCAGTGTCCGGGGTCCGAATCCCTGCACCGCCACCAAAACAAAAAAACCCGGTCGGAAAACCGGGTTTTTTTATGATCCATACCCTTTCCGGATCATAGACGCTCTACAAGACAAGACGGGATCACCGCAGTCGCCAACATTCCCGCATCACCGGGGGCGGCTGACAGGTCGTTTGCCGGGCGGAGCGTCTTTTTCAAGATCCCCTGCATCACGGAAGCAACATGAATGCTGTCAGAAATAAACTCGCTCGCGCTCTTTTGCAGCAGCGGGCTTCCCTTCTTTGCCGCATCGAAGAGAAGCTGGGACATATCCCCCTGGATTACACAGATCAATTTTCATCTATCAGAAAGACCTGGAAGGAGCACAAGAAGCATCTCGCCGCCGGCGTTTTTCTTCTCCTTGAGTACCGGGGCGGGTCCGAATCGGAAGAAGATGCGGAACCCCTCATCGTTCTGATCAAACGCTCTTCAACGGTTTCGCAATCGGGAGATATCAGCTGTCCCGGAGGAATGTTGAACCCCCTGTTCGACTCCCTGGTCAGCCGTTTCCTCACAGCGGGATTTCCTCCTCTATTAAGGGGTGATGCTTTGAAGTTCGCCCGCCGGAGAGACAAGCGCACATTTCGCGCGATACGACTGTTTCTGGCCAATGCGGCCAGGGAGTCCTGGGAGGAGATCGGTTTGAGCCCTTTCAATGTTTCCTTTCTGGGTGCGTTGCCGACCTATTCCCTGCGTCTTTTCCGAAGGACTATTTTCCCCGTGGTCGGACTTATAAAACATTCCTGGCAATACAAATCCAACGCTGAAGTTGAAAAGATCATTGAAATACCTTTAAATGCCTTCTTCAATCCAGGCAATTACGGCCGTTTTTACTTCCAGTCTGATCGTTCATGGCAGAAAAGCGATGAATATCCAGACTATTTTCCCTGCCTGATCCTCAGACAGGAGGATGATACGGAAGAAATTCTCTGGGGAGCCACCTTTAATATCGTTACGAACTTTTTGAGCATCGTGTTCGATTCGCCTCTGCCCATGTTTCATGAAAACACCCGTTACGTCAGCAAAATCTTTCCGCCAAACTATCTGCAGGGGAATACCAGGAAATAGCGGAGGGGCTTTCATCGCGACAATGGGAAACGGGGTCTTTTCTTTTGCAGGCGGGAATTTTCCTGCAATTCATAGAAGGATACAAAGAAGATGAACATGTTCAAAGCCTTTGTTTTCGATTTTGATGGGACGCTTGCCGAGCTGAATATCGACTTTACGTTCATGAAAGAAAGCATCATTTCCCTTGCAAAGGGGTACGGAGTCGCACATGAATCCCTGGGGAACCTGCTGATCCTGGAATTGATCGATGCGGTCCGGGAAGAGATTTCCAGTGAAGCCCCGTCCAGATCCGCGGTTTTTTACCAGGAGGCGCATCACCTGATCGAGGAGATTGAACTGGAAGCGGCCCGCAGAAGCGTTTTACTGAGCGGCACGCTGTCTCTTCTGTCGACCCTGAAAAAACGGGGCCGTTCAATCGGAATCATCACCAGAAACTGCCATGCCGCCCTGACCCTCGTTTTCCCGGAGATTGAAGACTATTGCGATGTTCTTCTCAGCAGGGATTACACCGAAAAGGTCAAGCCTCACCCGGATCATCTTCTGAAAACCCTTCGCATCCTGGACACGGAGCCGGACCGGGCGGTCATGGTCGGGGATCATCCCCTGGACATCGACCTGGGCCGCAGGGTGGGGACCTACACGATCGGCGTCCTGACGGGAAACTCATCCGCCGACGCTCTGGCCGCGTCCGGCGCCCACCGGGTTCTCAACCGTGCCGTCGACATTCTGGACTTCATAAGCTGAATTTTCAGCCCGGACAAATTATATGTTGACAAACATTTTGAAACTCAGTAGTAAAATTCACTAGGAAATGATGTTCAGAAGACAGGATGCAAGAAGGCTTTTAGAAATGACAACCCTCACCCCCAATATCCGCATCGCCATAATTATCGGCATAATTAAACCCGATCGTGATCGGGGCCTGATAGGGGGGTAGTCCTTTTCTGTATAGAATCGAAAAAAATCCGTTATCAGGTCGAACTGATAGCGGATTTTTTTTTGCCAGAACTCAAGGAGAACGAAAAAAGATGACACAGCCAACAGACGTATTAATCTATGACACCACCCTCAGGGACGGCACACAGGGGGAACGCATCAATTTCTCCGCAGAAGAGAAGCTCCGGATCGCCCAGAAACTGGACGAGTTGGGATTCCACTATATCGAAGGAGGATGGCCCGGTTCCAACCCCAAGGACATGAGGTTTTTTGATCAGGCAAAGCGAATCCCCTTCAAAAACAGCCGATTGACAGCTTTTGGCAGCACCAGAAGGCCGAATAGCCGCGTCGAAGACTGTGAAAATATCCGGACACTGCTTGCGGCTGAGACACCCGCCGTTACGATCTTCGGAAAATCCTGGGATCTTCATGTCACCGATGTGCTGGCCATTCCTCTGGAAGAAAACCTGTCCATGATCCGGGATTCTGTCGCGTATCTGAAGGCGAACGGCAAGGAAGTCATTTATGATGCGGAACACTTCTTCGACGGCTACAAAAAAAACAGGGACTACGCCCTCTTGAGCCTCGACACGGCTTGTAAGGCGGGAGCCGACTTTCTCGTCCTCTGCGACACCAACGGCGGCACCCTTCCCCATGAACTGACGGAAATCGTGGCTCACATCCGGACGATCCTGCCTGAGGCTCCCCTGGGGATCCATGTCCACAACGATGGAGATCTCGCGGTAGCAAACTCCATTGCCGCCGTTCATGCCGGAGCGACCATGGTTCAGGGCACCATAAACGGCTATGGTGAGAGGTGCGGCAACGCCGACCTGATTCCCATCATTGCCAATCTCCAGATTAAAATGAACCGGCGATGCCTGCCTGACTCCTCGGTCCGGCAGCTGACGAATCTATCTCATTACATCAGCGACGTGGCCAATATTCCACCGCAGAATTCGAGGCCCTTCGTCGGTCGCAGCGCCTTCACCCACAAGGGAGGCGTCCATGTGAGCGCCATCCTGAAGAATTCTGCAGCGTATGAACACATCAAGCCGGAGTTGGTGGGCAACCAGCAGCGGGTCCTCGTCTCCGACCTCTCAGGCAAAAGCAACATCGAGTACAAAGCCAGGGAGCTCGGGATCAGCCTGGGAACCAAGGATGCCATCAGCACAAAGATCGTCAAGAAGATTAAGATCCTGGAAGATGAAGGCTATCAATTCGACGCTGCGGACGGATCGTTGTCTCTGCTGATGAAAAAGATCACCGGCGAATTCAAGGAGCCCTTCGTGCTGGAATGCTTCAATATCATCAACTCCAAAACGGAAAACAATCCTTCCCTGACGCAGGCTACCATAAAGATCGTCGTGGGCGATGAGGTGGAGTTGACCGCAGCCGAGGGCAACGGGCCGGTCAATGCCCTGGACAACGCCCTGCGCAAGGCTCTGGTCACATTCTATCCCCAGATCAGCGAAGTTCACCTGGTGGATTTCAAGGTCCGGACCCTTGAAGGTGCCGACGGAACCGCGGCCAAGGTCAGAGTTCTCCTTGATTCAAGGGACGACGAGGAGGTCTGGAGCACCATTGGAGTCTCCACCAACGTCATTGAAGCAAGTTGGCACGCCCTTGTAGACAGCATTCAGTACAAACTCTGCAAGGATAAAATCAACAAGCACCATAAAAAGGAATGAAACCGCATCAACCAGCCCCTTCCCTGCCAGGCACCTGCCCCGACACGGCACCAGCGCCCCTTGTCTTTCCTGAAATTCCACAGGGTGACAAGGGGTTGTTTTATTTCACCCTGCCACGCAACCGATCCACAAAGTTTTATTTCAACAGCACCCTTAATCCACCATCAAAAAAAATAAAAAACCTCGTTGACCCTTAAATATCAAGGTGATAGAGATTTTCTGTCAAGGAAAAATCATCATCAACGAGGTGAAGCGATTATGGCACAAGGGGTCCTATC
>JAVETB010000025.1:0-32242 GCA_034006265.1 Syntrophus sp. (in: bacteria)
TAACCTCTTTGATGAGATTCCTATTGTTCCAGTGAACAAAAAAACGTTTTTGTGAAATTCACATATTCACAATATCATATTGATAAGCATTGTCAAGTTGCTTGTTAGCGCTTCACGCCCCTTCGGGCGGTTTATCAGGGAAAAAGGGGAAAAAGGGGGGACGCTTCCCATATTAAATTTCTTTCTGTTTTTTGGGGCGACCCGCCTTGCCCGGCAATATCTTTCGGCAAAGTTTATTTTCCAATTCCGAAAGGAAAGCTTCGCTTCCCAAGGGACGCCCTGTTGAAGTATTTCCCCTGATCTTTTGATCCATCAGCGTATCTGTTTGCATCAGGAATGTCCGGTAGGCTTCCCGATCTTTTTCATCAAGCCACCCTTTACCTGTAACCCATCCGTCTTCTTGTCCCCTGATATTGGCTCGGCAACTCGACCAGAGATAGTCCTCCGGACGCGTCACCAGCGCCGATTTCACTGGATTTTGCTCAATGTATCTTGCCACCGCCCATAAATAGGATTCCTTATCAACAATCGTCGAAAAGAAGCGGTTCTGCCACAATCGACCGCTGCGATTGTATTTCCTGTTGAAGTGCTGTGTGTACAGAAGATTTGTCCTGCCGATGCAGCGGGACAATGACTCATCACCGGCTGGAACGGCCAGGATATGGACATGATTGGTCATCAGGCAATAGGCCCAGACGTCAACGGCCAATCTTTTGCTGTAGTCTTTCAGCAGTGATAAGTACTTGGCTTTGTCTTCATCATCCAAAAAGACATCGACGCGGTTATTGCCCCGCTGAGTGATATGATGAGGATAATGGGGCGCTATGATACGGGCGATTCTCGGCATGAAAAATTTCTACATTGATCCGCACCAGTTGTCAAGCATAAATACGGGAAGTGTCCCCACATTAATTACCCCGTCCGCAGGGCGTCCACGATCTGCATGCGGGCGGCCCGGAGGGCCGGCAGGACGCCGCCGACAAACCCCATGGCCAGGGCGAAGAGCAGGGAGGCCGTCACGATCTGCGGCGTCAGGGAAAAGCTGAAAGCCAGTTCGGAGAACGTCTGGAAATTCATCGTGGACACGGTGATCAGCTGGAGAAAGGAAGCGAGGAAGAGGCCCATGAGCCCGCCGAGGAGGCCCAGGAGGAGGGACTCCATCAGGAAGGCCAGCAGGATGCTGCGCCGCTGAAATCCCAGGGCCCGCAGGGTGCCGATCTCGCCGGTCCGGTTGGCCACGGCGGCGTACATGGTGATCATGGCGCCGATCATGGCCCCCAGGGAAAAGACCAGGGTCAGGGTGAGGCCGACGATCCGCAGGAACTTGGCCATCATTTCCGACTGATCGGCATAGTACTTCGTTTCTCTCTTGACTTCGACGGTGAGGCGGGGATCCCCTTCCAGGCGCTCCTTGATGGACTCGAAGGTCCCGGAGTTGCGCAAGCGGAAGAGAGTGGAGGAATAGGCGGGGCGGCGGAAGGCCGCCATGAGCTGGTCCGCGTCCCCCCAGATTTCCGAGCTGTACCCCCGGTTTCCCGCATCGAAGATCCCCACGATCCGCCAGTTCCGCATGCCGCAGCACAGGCTTTCGTTGAGGCCGCCCCCCTGGAAGCGCTTGGCGATGCCGGAGCCGGCCATCATCTCCAGGGAACCCGGCCGGGGCAGGCGGCCGGCCGCGAGCTTCACCTGGGGGCGAAGGGCCAGGGATGAAGGGCTGATGCCCCGGATGACGACGTTGCCCGGATCGCCGCTGACCCGTTTGGGCAGCGTCACCAGGACGACGAGCTCTTTGGCGAAAAGGGGCCGGCCGTCGGGGCCGAGGGCGATTTCCCGTTCCGTTTCGAGAATGGCCGCCTGGTCGCGGGGCACGCCGCTCTGGACCTCCGAGACGGAGCCTTTCCGGATGGCCACGACATTGTCGAAAACCCCCGTTTCCACCAGCGTCGTCTGCAGCCCCTCGGCGAGCATCAAAATGGCGGCGAAGACAAAGACCACAAGGGCCATGCCGGAGATCGTCAAGGCGGTGGTCAGCCGCCGTGTCCAGAGATTCCGCAGGGTGTAGCCCAGGGGGAGAGCCATCAGGCGATCCTCCTCAGCCCTTCGGCGATGCGGATTCCGATGGCCCGCTGGAGAGGGATCAGGGCGGCCACGACGCCCACCAGGAGGGCGGCGGCCAGGTCCAGGTAGAGCGTATTCGCCGAAATGTTGAAGATGGGGAAATAGGTCCCCAGTTTTGTCTTGATCAGCGCGGCGGCGGGATAGGTCAGGGCGATCCCCAGGGCGCAGCCCGAAAGGGTGATGACCATGGATTCTCCCAGGATGAGGGCGGCAAGGTGCCTGGCGCGGAACCCCAGGGTTTTCAGCACGGCATATTCCCCGAAGCGCTCCCGGGTGGTCATGGCCATGGTGTTGGCGACGACGGCCAGGATGATGATGATGACGACGAAGGAAACGATCTGAATGGCAACCACGATGGCCCCGGTCATGGCGATGAACCCGAGCTGGAAGGCCTTTTCCGTCTCCGTCAGGGTTTCCGCCATGGAGTTCCTGAACATCCGGTCGATGGCGGCGGCCACTTCTCCGGCCACTTCGGGGCGGTTCACCCCCACCATGTAGAATCCCACCTGGTCCGCCCGGCCGGGGGCCGTTTTTTTCAGGGTCTCGTTGAGGTAGTCCCACTGGAAGATGAACTGCGTCTCGTCCACGCTTTCATCCCGTCCCCGATAGATCCCCTTCAGCACGAAATCCCAGTTCCCCGGAAAGATCGTTCCCTTGAGCGTCACCGTGTCTCCCTGCTGCCAGCGGTATTTTTCCGCCAGCTTGCGCCCGGCGACAAATCCCTTGCGGTCACGGAAAAATGCGGCTTTTTCTTCCGGAGAGAGGGTGTACTCGGGATAAAGGCTCAGATACGTTTCAGGATCGACGGCAAAATTGGCGAAGAAGTTCTTCTCGTCGATGTAGATCCCGCCGAACCAGTTGCCCCAGGAGACCGTCTGGACGCCGCTGACCTGGCGGATTTTTTCCTTGTAGGAGAACGGCAGGGGGAAGATGAGGGAGATGGCGTTGCGCGTCACGAGCCGGGTGGCTGAAGAGGCCTCGACGCCGGCGTACCAGGCGCCGATGAGGGTGCGCAGCAGACCGAAGGCCAGGATCGCGAGGGCGACCCCGAGGATGGTGAGCCCGCTGCGGAGCCGGTTGCGGAAGGCGTTTCTAAAGAGGAGACGGAAGAGCATCATTGGTCAGGGTCCCCTTCTCCAGATGCCGGATGATCCCGGCTCTTTCCGCCGCCCGGGGGTCGTGGGTCACCATGATGATGGTCTTGCCGGACTCCTCGTTGAGGCGCTCCATGAGGTTGAGGATCTCCTCCGCGGAATGGCGGTCCAGATCCCCGGTGGGTTCGTCGGCAACGAGAACAACCGGATCGGTGATGACGGCCCGGGCGATGGCGACCCGCTGCTGCTCCCCCCCCGAAAGCTGGCGGGGGTAGTGATCGCTGCGGTCGGAAAGGTTCACCACCCGCAGGGCCATTTCCACGTGCTCCTGGCGCTCCTTGCGGGACAGGGACGTCAGGTAGAGGGGGAGCTCGATGTTCTCATAGGCGGTCAGCACGGGGATCAGGTTGTAGAACTGAAAGATGAAGCCCACATGGCTGGCCCGCCAGCGGGCCAGCTCCGCCTCCTCCAGGGCCGATATGTCCAGGCCGCCCACGAGGATCGTCCCGCTGTCCACGGTGTCGATGCCGGCGATGAGATTCAGCAGGGTGCTCTTCCCCGAGCCCGAGGGGCCCATGAGGGCCAGAAATTCCCCTTCGGCGATGTCGAAGGAGATGTCCTCCAGCACGGGGACGGGGCGGCTTCCCCGCCGGTAGGATTTGCTCACGCCCTGGATGGAAACCATGGGCAGGGCCGAAGGGCGCTCTTCGTTCCCCATGGCCGGCCTCACTTCTCCCGGATCTGAATGCGCGAACCGTCCCGCAGGCGGGCTGCGGGGTTGAGGACGACGCGGTCGCCGGGCTTCAGGCCGTCAAGGACCTCGACAAGGTCGCCGAAGGATTCGCCCGATTTCACCGGGACTTCCCGGACGCGATCGCCTTCAATTCTGAAGGCCAGGAGACGTCCGTTCCGCCTGGCCAGGGCGGAGGCGCTCACCGCCGTGCGCAGGCGCTCTTCGTCCGGACGGGGCGGACGGGAGAGGAAGGCGACCTTGGCGCTCATTTCCGGCAGGATCCGGGGATCGGGATCGAGAAAGCGGACCTTGACCAGAATGGTCGCCTTGGTGCGGTCGGCGGTGGGAACGATCATGTGGACGGTCCCGCGGAACCGGGTATCGGGCAGGGCATCGAGCTGAATTTCACAGGGCTGGCCGGTCTTGACGAGGGAAAGATTGGATTCGGCGACATCCGCCTCCACCTGCAGGGAGTTCAGGTCCGCGATGGTCACGACGGCCGCCTTGGCGTTGGCCGCCGCGCCCAGGGGCGTGACGATGTCGCCGATGTCGGCATTCTTCGTCAGAACGACGGCGTCAAAGGGGGCGCGGATGAGGCTGTAATCCAGGGAAACCGAGGCGGCCCTCAGGGCGGCTTCCCCCGCCGTCTGCGTCGCCTCCGCAGCGGCCACGGAGGCCCTGGCGCTCAGGTAACGGGCCTCGGCCGAATCGAATTCCGCCCGGGAAATGACATCCCGCCGCAGAAGCTCCGTCTTTCTCTGGTAATTCTTCGTCGCGTCGTTCAATTCCGCACGGGTCGAAGCTGTCCGGGCGCGGACGGTGCCCAGGTTGGCGGCGGCCTGATCGCGTGCTGCCCGGGTATCATCAGCCTCCAGCCGGGCGATGATCTCGCCGGCCCGGACCCGGCTTCCCTCCTCCACCGATAGGGCGATGAGGCGCCCCGTAATCTTGGCGGCCACGGCGGCCTTCCGCTGGGCGACGACGTAACCGCTGGCGTTCAGAAGGGAAAAGGTCTGGGATGGATAGATCCGGGAAACGCCGGCGGCATCCACGGAAACGGCGGGAACAAGGCGCCCCGTGACGTAGAGCAGGACAAGGATCGTCAGCAGCAGGGCCGCGGCGACCCAGTACAGGGGAGAAATCCTTCGTTTTTTTTGCGCCGCCCGGTCGGACTTGTCAATTTTCAGCCGGGTGAGGTCTTCCTGGGCCATGGGGGAAATTCTCTCAGCGTAACGACCCGATGGCGGCGGATTTTTTGCGTTCATCGGGTCCTGGATTGGAGGAGCGGATCACCTTTTCCGGGGGATGATGACGCGAATCCGGACGACAAGATCCCCGCGGCCGGTACTGTTGAGGGTCGGCATGCCCCTGCCGACCTGAAGAATCTCGTCATCATCACGCACGGGCTGAACTCCCCCCGACTGCGGATCAGCCTTCTCTCCAGATGGACCTGAAGGATATCGCGTTTTTTTTTGAGACGCAACGACTTCATGGAAATTCCCAGGTGTCTCCCCCAAAAAAAACCTCCCCGCCATGGCGGCAGGGAGGTTCTGTAAAAAGGGGTAAAGAGATCCTCTGTGTTAGTAATCCATGTCTCCCATGTCGGGGGGCATCATGCCGCCGGGCATCCCGGAGCCCTTTTTCTGCGGGGCTTCCGCAATCATCGCCTCCGTCGTGAGGAGCAGAGAAGCCACGGAGGCCGCGTTCTGAAGGGCAAAACGGACCACCTTGGTGGGATCGATAATCCCCGCTTCCATCATGTCCGTGTATTCACCGGCATCGGCGTTGAACCCGAAGTTGCCTGACAGGCCCTTGACCTTCTCCACGACGATGGATCCTTCATAGCCGGCATTCGCCGCGATCTGGCGCATCGGCTCCTCAAGGGCCCGTTTGACGATGGTCAGGCCGTGCCTTTCGTCTTCATCGGCAAACTCGATGCCTTCCAGGGCCGGCAGGCTGCGCAGCAGGGCGACACCGCCGCCGGGGACGATTCCCTCTTCCACCGCCGCCCTCGTGGCATGAAGGGCGTCCTCCACGCGGGCCTTTTTCTCCTTCATTTCGATTTCCGTGGCCG
Source organism: Syntrophus sp. (in: bacteria) (assembly GCA_034006265.1). GTDB lineage: Bacteria > Desulfobacterota > Syntrophia > Syntrophales > Syntrophaceae > Syntrophus. The sequence continues at coordinate 6,020 of JAVETB010000025.1, forward strand.
CACCGACCTTGATCACGGCGACGCCGCCCACCAGCTTGGCCAAGCGCTCCTGGAGCTTTTCCCGGTCGTAATCGGAGGTGGTTTCCTCGATCTGGGTCCGGATCTGCTTGACCCGGCCCTCAATGGCGGCGTGGCTGCCGGCGCCGTCCACGATGGTGGTGTTGTCCTTGTCGATGTGCAGCCGCTTGCAGGTTCCCAGATCGTTAAGCGTAATGGTTTCCAGCTTGATGCCCATTTCTTCGGAGACAACCTGCCCGCCGGTGAGAACGGCGATGTCCTCCAGCATGGCCTTTCGGCGGTCGCCGAAGCCCGGCGCCTTGACGGCCGCGCACTTGAGGGTTCCCCGGATTTTGTTCACCACGAGCGTCGCCAGGGCTTCTCCTTCCAGGTCTTCGGCCACAATGAGCAGGGGCCTTCCGGAGCGGGCGATCTGTTCCAGGATGGGCACCAGGTCCTGCATGACGCTGATTTTCTTCTCGTAGAGCAGGATGTAGGGATCCTCGAAGAGGACTTCCATCTTTTCCGGATCCGTGACGAAATAGGGGGAGACATAACCGCGGTCGAACTGCATCCCTTCCACGGTTTCCAGGGAGGTTTCCATGCTTTTCGCCTCTTCGACGGTAATGACCCCTTCCTTGCCGACCTTTTCCATGGCTTCGGAGATGATTTCGCCGATGGTGATGTCGCTGTTGGCGGAAATCGTTCCGACCTGGGTGATCTCCTTTTTATCTCGGATGTCCTTGGAGATCTTCTTCAATTCGCCGATCAAACGCTCCACGCTCTTGTCGATTCCCCGCTTGAGCGACATGGGATTCATGCCGGCGGCGGCCATCTTGGAGCCTTCACGGTAAATCGCCTGGGCGAGGATCGTGGCCGTCGTGGTTCCGTCACCGGCCATGTCCGACGTCTTCGATGCCACTTCCTTGACCATCTGGGCGCCCATGTTTTCAAATTTGTCTTCCAGCTCGATTTCCTTGGCGACCGTGACCCCGTCCTTGGTGATGGTCGGCGCTCCCCAGGATTTTTCGATCACCACGTTCCGCCCCCGGGGGCCCAGGGTGACCTTGACGGCATTGGCCAGGGCATCCACGCCCTTCATGATCTTTTCACGGGCAGCCGTGTCGTATTTGATTTCTTTTGCAGCCATTTCGTTCCCCTCCCTTACCTATTCGAGTACGCCGAGAATATCATCTTCCCGCATGATCATGTGTTCGACGCCGTCGATCTTGATTTCCGTGCCGGCATAGCGGCTGAAGAGGATCCGGTCCCCTTCCTTCACGTTCAGGGGGATGCGCTTGCCCTCATCGTCCCGCCTTCCCGGACCGGCGGCAATAACCTTCCCCTCCTGGGGTTTTTCCTTTGCCGTGTCGGGGATGATGATGCCTCCGGCTGTCTTTTCCTGGTTTTCTATTCGCAGCACCAGGACGCGATCATGTAATGGTACGATCTTCATTTCCCTTCCTCCTTAAACAAACAAGAATATAATACCTAATAGGATTTGCATGCCCGGCATGCCTGTTTTTGCTGAGTACTGCAGAATTTCCATGCGGCGTAAGCAGGCATTAAGATAATCACGGAATGCCTCTTGTCAACAAAAAGAGGGGAATTTTTTGTGAGGGCATTTTGGGCTGCCGGTTCTGCCCCGTGCGGAACGGGGGCAGAACCGGAAATCCTGCTGCTGCGGACTGGCCGGTCAGGCCAGGTGGGCGGGATGGTTCAAGGAGCCATCCCGAAGGCATGCACCGCCCGGTGATGCGGTTATTCCGTGGAGATCGGAATTTTCTTGCCCTTGGTCTGGGCCTCCTCCGTCTTGGGAAGCTTGACGGTGAGGACACCGCTTTTGAAGGCGGCCTCCACCTTTTCAAGATTGATTCCCTTGGGAAGAGGGATCACCCGGTGGAAAGAACCGTATGTCCTTTCCAGGCGGTAGTAGTCCTTCCCCTTGTCTTCCTGCTCCTCCTTCTTTTCGCCTTTGAGCGTTACGGCATCGTCGGAAACCAGGACCTCCACATCTTTCTCGTCAATGCCGGGAATTTCGGCTGTGATGGTCAACTCTTCATCACTTTCCCTTACGTCGATGGAGGGGGTGAAACCGGCATAACGATCTTCCAGCGCGCCGAAAGGCTCAAGATCGAACCCACGGAAGAAATCATCGAAAAGCCGATTCATTTCCCGCTGCAGCGAGTAGAAAGGATGCTCATCCTCCTCACGCTTTGCAGGCGTTTCCGTTTTCCTGCGGAGAGAGGGTAAAAGACTTCTGATTGCCATGGTTCGTTCCTCCTTTATTTAACGTTTTTTATCCTGCCTTGATGGCGATTTTTTTTGCTGCGACAGGGGCCGCTTTGTACAGGACGACTCGCAGCACGCCATTTTTCACGGAAGCTTCAATCTTTTTCCTGTCCACGTCTTCGGAAAGGGTGAAGGTCCGCTGATAATCACCGACTTCATATTCCGCATAGTAGAGGCGTCGCTCCCGGCTCTCCTGCGGACCAACCGTTCCGTGAATTTTTAGAACGTTCTTGTCCAGGATGACTTCCACCGAATTTTCATCAACACCGGGTACGTCCGCAATCAGCACCATGGTTTCCGGAGTTTCGTAAATATCCACCTTGGGTACGAAAATCCGCATGTTCCGTGTCCGCTCCGATTCAACGGGTTCTGTTGCCGGCTGCTTTTCATAGTTTTTATATTCCTGATCCATGAGATATCGTCCCTCCTTGGCTATTCAGATTTGATGGCTATTTTGCGGGGTTTGTCTTCTTCCGCACGGGGCAGATGAATCTGCAGGATCCCCTTTTCATAGTTTGCTTCAACCTTTTGCTGATCCACATTGAAAGGAAGCTGTAGTCCGCGGCTGAAGCGGCCAAACCCCCTTTCCTGGCGATGATAGCGGCAGCCTTCCTCCAGGGGCTCCGGTTCCCTGGAGCCCCTGATATAGAGGAGATCACCCTTGGTGGTTATCTCAATCGCGCCGGGATCCATTCCGGGAAGTTCCGCCCTGACCAGAACGTCTTCCTCGCTGATCCACACATTGATCGGCGGATGCTGCTGGTCGTACTCCTGGGTCAACCCGGAGAAAAATCTGTTCATGTCCTTTTGAAAGCGCGTCATTTCGGGAAACATGTCCAACATCCGTCCCATTCTCCAAAGTCCCGGTCCAAACATTTCGTCTTCCTCCTTGTTTTATTTTATAAACATCACATTCTGTCCGGACATCCCCAACAATCATGCGCACAAAATCTTTCCGATTCGCGGGAATTCTTTTTTCCCGGTCTGATCAAACCGGGCGACAATTTTGAAACGCAGAGTGTTTTTTTTCAACAATGTCCTGATATCGTTCAGATATTTACGTTCCGACACTAATATAGTCACCAAAGTTCCGTTGTCAAGGCAGGGAGATGACAGGGATTTTTCACTGTTCCTCGGGGAAGCCCCCAGGATCACATTCCCGGTGAAACACCGCCTCGGGTGGAGAAAGACGAGAGTCACCTCGAGTGGTGCGATGGGGATTTGAAGAGGAAGGCGGCACCGTTGGCCGAAGGGTCACGGTGCCTGAAAGGCGAAAGGCAGCTTGAACGCTGTATTACAAGATGGAGCTCGATGCCTCGGCGTCCGGTCGGAATTGCTGGTTCTGATTCTGGAACCGTTCGAGTGAAGCCCTGATCAGCTTGAGGTTTCCTGGAATGTTGTCGATGTTGTACAGATCCGGTCGGAAGTTCAGGTTTCCCTCACGGTCGATCCAGACCGTTTTATAAACGATGTGGACGGGAACAGCCTTGGGCAGCATCAGGGTCTTGTTCTTTCCTTTCCCGATCTCGGCCCGAATGTTCCGAACCGACCACGGGTTATTGGGTGAATCTTTCAGCAGGTAGGAGGCGAGATCCACGGGCTTTTCGATGCGGATGCAGCCGTGGCTGAAGCTGCGCCGGTTCCGCGAAAAAAGGTTCCGTGTGGACGTGTCATGGATGTAAATATCCGCTTCATTGGAAAAGACGAACTTGACACGGCCGAGCGGATTGCCCGCTCCCGGTTCCTGCCTCAGGAAGTAGGGGAAATGGTCCTTGGAGTATCTCGACCACTTGACGGTTTCCGGGGAAATGGGCTGGTTTTGATAATATCCGCCCGTAAAAACCTTCATGTTCTTTCCCGACAGATATCCCGGATTCTTCTTGAGCTTGGGAAGATACTCCTCTACCGCGATGCTCCTGGGGACCCGCCAGTAGGGGTTCAGTTCGATCGAAGTAATCCGGCTGCTCAACAGGTTGGTTCGCTTGTCGGTTTTGCCGACGATGGCCCGGATGTTCATGACCACGCTGCCGCCTTCCACCACTTCGAGATTGAAGGCCGGTATGTTGATCAGAAGATGGCGGTCTCCCAGCTCCGAGGGCAGCCAGCGCAGCCGGTCCAGGTTGACGGCGACCTGGCAGATGCGGACTTCCAGGGGAATGTTCAGCTCCCGCAGCGTGGATGGGCCGACGGTACCGTCCTGCTTCAGGCCGTATTGCTTCTGAAACTGGACAACGGCGGCTTCCAGCGACCGGTCAAACAGATCCCCGGGCGTTTCCTTCAGGGAATCGGGTTTCTCCGAAACCGTCATCAGCCGGGTTTTCAGCAAGGGGACCCGCTTGTCGCGCATTCCTTTTTTCAGGATGCGGCCCGCCGGGATGGTCGGCCATCCGCCATTTTCCGCTATATCTATGTAACTATTCAGAATATCATGAAGCTTCTGGTAATAATGAAAGCGGGGTGCCAGTTCCCTGAGGGTTCCCTCCAGATTTCCGCTTTCCAGGGCCTTGGTGAGCGTTTTGATGAGGTCCGTCTGCCTCGGTTTGTAGACCCAGCCGGGATAATGCTTTTGATGATTGATCCTTCCGCCGGAGTAATGCGCGGCATAGGAAAAGAAGGCTTCCGTCAGCAGCAGGTCCAGATCGACCAGGAGATCGGGGTTCAGGGGCTGATCCTGCTCCTTGTCCCGGGAAATCGTTTCCATGAGAGATTCGATGCGCCCGATGCCGTAATCCTGGGGGTACAGACCTTCCCGATGGGAGCGTTTCAGGAGGTGGAGCAGCTTCTCCGCCGGCGCAGCCGATCCCTCTTCCCCGACCCAGGCCGGCCGGCCCTTCCGCTCCAGGTAGAGGGTTGTCATGAGCCGGGCGGTGTCTTCATCGTTGTAATCAAAATTCAGCAGAGACCGTCCCTTGGCGTTTGCGATCCTCTGCAGAAGGTGGTCTGAAACGGTGTCAGGCAGGCTGACGGCATCCTGAGCCCCCGTGGTGATCGACCAAGTCAAGATTAATCCGATCAAAATCAGGAGCTGGATGAGAGGGGCTTTTTTAAACCTCACGGATAATCCTTTTTCACACGTTCGTTGCGGCCGCTGCTCTTCGGCCATCTGCGGAACCGGGGACGGCCATCCCTATTCTTCCTTGACATAGAACTGCATCTTCAGACCTGCCACTTCCACAAGATCTCCGTCCTTCAGGTCGTAACGGGAGATCATTTCCTGCCCATTGATTTTCATGGATTTACCCCCGGAGGGGTTGATGAAGTAGCCCTCTTTCCTCCGGTTGACCAGCGCGGCCACTTTGGGGGCGAAAAAGCCCTTGAGATGGATACCTGCACCGTCTTCCTTTCCAATGGTCGTCACCCGCTCCTTCAGGAGATAATCCCTCCTATCCGCGGATCCATTCACGATCACGAAGCCCCCCAGGACGTCCGGCTTGTTCTTGCCCGTGGCGGCCAGTAGATTCTTCTGATCCTGCGGGGCGATCACCATGGTTTCATCCATGGATCTTCCCCTCAGGGTCGCGTTCCGGGGATCCGTGTCCCTGTTTCGGTCGGAAATCACTTCCAGGGTGTGAATTCCTACCAGGACCATGTCGCCGTTGAAAATTTCGCTTTTGAAAACCTTCTGCCCGTTGACATATGTCCCATTGAGGCTGTTCGTATCCTCAATAAAGAGAGATTCCCCTTCATTCGTGAACTTTGCATGATGCCCGGAGACAGCCTGGTTGTCAATCACAATATCATTGTCCGGCTTTCTGCCGATGGTTATGACATCTTGCTCGAGGGGGATTTCCTTGACAACGGCTCCTTTGAATTTCAATAAAACCTCTGCCATTCTTTACCTCCTGAACCATCTAAAAAATTTGAGAACCGACGCAAACCGGCGCTTCTTGGCAAGGTAACCCGCAACAACGGTGATATTGTCCTTTCCGCCCTTGTCGTTGGCCATAGTGATCAACTGCTGGCACGCTACAGATGGGTTGTCAAGGGATGCCGCCGTGAGCAGAATCTCTTGATCGGAAATCATCCCGGACAAACCGTCGCTGCAGAGAATCAGCACATCGCCCTCCGCCAGAGTCATCTCATCCAGATCGACATCCACAAAGGGTGCAATTCCCAGCGCCCTTGTCAGAACATGCCGAATCGTGGACTGTTCCGCTTCTTCTTTTGAGATCAGGTCGTGCTTGACCTGCTCATATACCAAGGTATGATCGTCGGTCAACTGTTCAATTTCTCCTGCCCTGACCAGGTAAATCCGACTGTCTCCCACATGGGCAATGCTCAATTTTCTGCCCTGGATCATGATGGCCGCCAGGGTCGTTCCCATGCCATACAGCTGGGGATTGCTCTTTGCCGCTTCATGAATGGCCTTGTTGGCCAGCTGAATGGCGGAGCAAAGCTGATTGGTCTCATCAGAATAGTTTTCATTGTAACAGGAGGAAATCAAGGGGGCTTTGCCTTCACCGGCCTGCTGGAAATAATTCCGCAGGACGTCCACGGCCATTTTGCTGGCCACTTCTCCGGATGCGTGCCCCCCCATGCCATCCGCCACAGCCAGAATCCCCCGCTTGGGGTCCAGAAAAAAGTCATCTTCGTTGTTCGGACGGATGAGCCCTTTATCGGTTTGGCCGGCAATATTCACTTTCAAGATCATCTCCTAAATGTTGGCATAGACGGCGAGGTCAGAGACGAATTCGCCGCCATTCTGGTAGCGCTTCTCCAGGTCCTTCTCGATGGCTTTGTCCACGATGTCCGCAAAGAGCTCCGGAAGGTGGGGTGCCCGCTCTCTGAGGGGCCTGGGAGCCGTTGAAGTGATTTTGTACATGAGGGTGCCGATGCTGTCTCCATGGAATGGCTTTTCCCCGGTCAGCAGTTCATAAAAAACGACCCCCAGAGAAAAAAGGTCCGAACGTCCGTCGATCTTCTGGCCCGAAATCTGTTCCGGCGACATGTAGCTCGGCGTTCCAAGGACGGCGCCCGTCTGGGTTTTCGAAGAGCTCATGACACGGGCGATTCCGAAATCGGCGACCCGGATCTCGCCATTCTTCAGGATCATGATGTTTGAAGGTTTGATGTCCCTGTGCACAACGCCGTTTCGGTGGGCGTAGTCCAGAGCGCCGGCCACGAGGCCTACGATCCGGACGACTTCGGGGACCGGCAGGAGGTTGTCCCGGCTGCAGTATCTGACAAGGTCCGTTCCGTCCAGCAGCTCCATGGCCATGTAGGCGAGGTCGGAATCCTCCCCCACGTCATAGATGGTCACAATGTTGGGATGGGATAGCTTTCCCGCCGCTTCCGCCTCCAGGAAAAACCGCTTCTTGGTTTCCAGGAGCCTCTCTTCCTCAATCTCTTCATAGCGCAACGTCTTGATCGCCACTTCCCTGTTTATCTTCGGGTCCTTGCCCAGGTAAACCGTCCCCATGGCCCCGCGTCCAAGCTCCCTGCTGATCTCGTAGCGTCCAATCGTCGGCTTGATTTCGGTTTCCTGCAGGATGACCGTATCATCCTTCCTGCTCCCGGCGGGCTGATGGTTGATGGTATCGCCCGCCAGCCTGATCCTCTGGATCCGGTCATTGATGTCCTTGAAGCTTCCTGCCTGAGCAATGTGGTTATAAACGGCGGAAGCCTTTGAGAAGAGCCGCTTTCGTTCGAAGTCGAGCCCGAGATTGTACAGAAGCTCTTTTGTGGATTTATCCTCAACAGGACACTTCCGGAATGTATCAAAGGCCATGTCCAGCATTCCCTGGCCCTGAAACGAAAGCCCGAGCATTTTGCTGGCTTCCACGCTGTCCGCCTCGATGCTTTCCCGGGGGCCCTCGGACAGGAGATATTTCCGGGAGGCCGTCACGAGATATCCGAGGATCAGGACCAATGCGGGATGGACGGGTTTTATCCAACAGCCGTGGCCGGCGAGGAGATAAACGGCCGACCCGGTCCAGAGGGCCAGCATGGCCAGCATGGCGGCGGCGCTGTACAGGGGATTCAGCCTGGAGGTGATCAGGATGACCAGGCATCCGAACAGGACCATGCTTCCCAACTCGAGCCAGATGGCCCATGAGGGCCGCGTGATGTGCTCCTGGTAAAGAATGTTGTTCACCGTGCTGGCGGTTCCGAGCCAGGACGGGGTGTCGGGCCCGATGGGAGTGGCCTGGAAAGATCCCAGACCGGTGGCGTTGAGGACAAGAATCGTAATCCTGTTTTTAAAGACATCAGGCCGAACTTTGTGGTTGATGACATCCACAAAGGAATAAACAGGGACATCCCCGCCGTAATGGATCAGCATCTGATGCCTATCAAAGGTGGGAATGTGGGCGCTGCCGATTTCCATCCCGTTCTCCAGGCGGATGTGTTCCAGGTTGTATTTGAGGAACTTCAGGGTCAGCTGTAGGGCGAAGGAGGGGTAATAGCGATTTTCATAATGGATGAGCAGAGGTTCGCTGCGCACGGCGCCGTCCTTGTCGGGCTCCACGTTGGTGTGCCCAAGTGCCAGGGCTGGTTCCGCGAATGCGGCGAGGGGCGAGATCAGTTCCCTGGCAGTCAGGCTCGGGGCCGTCGTGCTGAGCTTCACCGAATTCCGCATCAAATAATCGGGCAGGGCTTCCACCGCCGTGAGGGAGCGCCCCAGGACAAAGGACAGGGGGAGAACGACCTGGTTGCTCTCAGCGATTGCTGCCGCCAGTATGGTGTCGTGATCCAGCCGCTCCTCCGCTTCTTTCAGGCTTGTGTAAAGCTGTCCGTTGCGGACGCCCTTTGATTCCAACCCATGGAGAAGATTGCGAATCTCCGAAAGTCCCTGGCCTTGGTCCTTTTCGGAAAAGGGAATGGCGACCCCGATGACCCTGGTTCCGTAAGCCTTCAGTGTGCTGATCATCTGGGCGAGGTGTGCCCTGGGCCAGGGCCAGCTGCCGATGGCGGCAATGCTGTTGTTGTCGATCCCGATGATGACGACATTGGATGCCGGGGCCTTATCCTTCAAGGCGGAAATGGCATCGTAAGCCTTGTATTCAAGTCGTTCTGTGGGGGCCCAACGCAGGATGCAGGCACCGGCCAGCAGAATGACAAGGAAAACAACGATAACCACATCTGCAGCGGTCGAATTTTTAAGCCGGATCATAATTCCTCCTGGTTCTTGTCCCACCCGCTCCGTAGTCAAGAGAGCGTCTCCGGTGATGGAAATTCCAACAGAAGCGTCAAAATATGATGTTTCATGAGAGGGACGAGGCGTTCGGCATTTTCCTGCGGATGTTCTTCCCTTCAGGTGCTGTTCTATGCAAAATATGACCCCAGATGTGAGCAGAGGCCCCATAAATTTTTTTGTGCCGATCCATCCTGGTTCTTTTATGATCCATCCATGGGATGCGGATTGCGGCAAAAGGCGTAAAAAGGGGGTGAAAAGCGGGTGCCCGTGCAATTCGGCGGGCCCCCGGTCAGGGGATTCAAAGGGCGGAGCATGCTCAATGGATCAGGACATTGAGATCGTCGATGATGGATTGATAGTCCTGATACCGGTCCTCCGGTTTCTTGGCCATCATCTTTCCTATGATATCCGATAGATCACTTGACAGTATGGGGTTTTTCTTCTTCAGGGGAACCAGCTCCTCGTGGAGGTGCTTGAACAGGATCGCTTCGACGTAGTCGCCTTCAAAGGGGGGCACGCCTGTAAAAACATTGTAAAACGTGGCGCCCAGGGAATAGATGTCACTTCGGCAGTCCAGCGGCCGTCCCATAATGGAGTCGGGAGACGCGAAAAGGGGTGAGCCGACCAGGCCCTCGGCCTTCTTTTTTTTGCCGGTTCCGTCATTGACGATGGCGACTCCGAAGTCCACGACCTTCAAGATGCCCTGGTCGTCAATCATGATGTTTGCGGGTTTGATGTCCCGGTGGACGATGTTCTGCCGGCTGACGAAATCAAGCGTCCGGCAGATGGTGATGAAGTGTTCCAGCCCTTTGGCGGTGTTGAGATTATTGCGATCCTTGATGATGTCTGCCAGGGTCCCTCCATTGATCAGCTCCATGGCGAAGTAGAGGACATCCTCGACCTGGTCGATGTAGTAGATCTGAGCGATGTTGGGATGAGCAAAACGGGAAACGAGGCGCGCCTCCCTGACAAACATGTCCCTGTAGGACGCGATGGAGGAGAGATTGTAGGAGATGACCTTGAGGGCCACGTTCCGCTCAAGGACAACATCCCATCCTTTAAAGACGCCCCCCATGCCTCCGGCGCCGATAAAGGACATCGCCTTGTAGTTTCCCAGTTTCTTTCCCACCAGGCTGCGATAAAACTTGATTTCCAGCGCCTTTTCGCTCCTGGGCTCGCTGGAATGGTTCAAAAGCGGATCGCCGGGCGCCTTCCTGTTGTCATCCATCCGGATGATCATGTCGGCGTGAATTTTTTTCTGGATGGGCCTGTCCGCCTCTGCAGAGGGCTTTTTGACCGCGGGCTTTTTCCCCTCCTCCTTCAGATTGACGACGTAATCGTATGTTTCGATCCAGTCGATGGACTGCTCCGTTTCCACTCCTATTTCCGCTGACAGCTTGTGGTTGTTGATGGAAATGTGCCGGATGTGGCTCTCGACAACGCATGTCCCGGAAGGCAGGGAGAACCGGATGTAAAGGGCCATGCCGAGCCGCCCGAGCAGGGAGGTTTCTATCAGCAGGCCCTGCCTGCTGATGTTTGTTATTCTTCCCGGAAGCCAGAGGATGGAATCGCGGGATATTTCGATGTTTACCGTCTGTTTGGGAACCAGCCTTTCGCTTTTCCGGCACTCGGTCGGCGGCGGCGGTGAAGAAGCGGCCTCCGGAGGCAAGGCAATGGATTGGTGAAACCCTTCGCCGGGCAATGCGGATATTCCCGCCCTGCGGGCCGTGGCCGGCAGGGTTTCAGCAATGCGCTTCATCAGGACGTTCGGGGCCCCGCTGTCCGGTGTGTAGACGATGAAATCGGCGGCCCCCATGCCGAAAGCCTTTCCGGCGTTCCCTTGATCGTGGACGGGCACGAAAAAGACAACGGGAATTTTCTTCAAGAGGGGACTGTGCTTGATAAACTCCAGGAATTCATAGCCGCTGGAATCCTCCAGCTCGCTGTCGCAGATGATGAGCGCTACGGAATTGTTGGAGAGTAGATTCAGGGCGCTGCTCATGGCGGTGGCGGTGAGCACCGGGTATCCGGCCCCGAGGAGAGATTTGCAGACCACGTTCAGAAATTTCTTGTCGCGGTTGATTAAGAGAATGTAGCTTCTAAGGTCCATAGATCTCGACATGAAGATATCCATTGGAAGTCACTGTTTTGAAGTGCAGGGGTTCTGGTGCATGGGCCTTGGATCGATCTCAGGACAGCGTCGTTTTTGGTTTGATGCAGACATGCAGGGCAAAGGACTGTGTCCCGACCTGGAAGATCAGCACGGCGACGGAGGTGTTCTGCAGATAGCCGATCTGGTGGCCGGGGCCGACGACGACCGAGGGAAGCGATATTTCGAAATGGTACGGCGTACCCACAAATTCCTTTTTCGTGGAGCCGCTGATCATGTTGATGATTTCACTGACTCCGTCATGGATCAATTCCGCATCGATCTCCCCCTCTTCCATTCCCATCATCTTCGCGACGATCGCTTTTGCCAGATCCCAGTAGAATGTGACCACAAGCGTTCCCTCGGCATTGCCGGAAAGCCCCATAATGCCGGAAACGTCACCGAAAATTCTGATGGTATTGGAGAAGTAGACTTTCTTGAACTCCACATGGATGGAGGCCATGGTCTGCAGGATATGGCAGGTATTTTTGATGAAGGGGTCCAGATATTCGAATTCCTCTTCAAGGGGCTCCCTGCCGGGGATCAGGTATCCGTTCATGATGTGCCTGCAGGCGGGCAGGGGATCGGACAGGGACAGGACTTCGGTTGCTCCGGCGATGATGTAGGGTTGCGACGGAATGTCTTTTTTGCGCGCGTTGATGAGAATGATGGGAATATTCTGAAAATTGCATGCATACCGAAGTTTGCAGATCTGCTGTACAACGTGTTCCTGATTTCTTCCCATTTCCAGAATGATCATCTGATAGCCGTTGAGGGCGATTCCGTCATGAAATTGTTCATATTGAACATCGTCGTTTCCCCCGAACAGCCCGGAAACAACTTTTTCGACCTTTGGACTGCAGTCAATTCCAAGTATTCTCTTCATAGAATCCATCTCCATTTTCTGTTTCTGGTAAGTTAACCGGATTGCCTGATGGATTTCCGGGAGCTGTGACCCGGCCCGGCATGCCATGGCGCTTCTGAACAGACTCCGTGTTCCGGGGTGTCAGTGTTTTTCCAGCACCTGATGAATGGCATCAGTCAGCTGATCCGCGGTAAAGGGCTTGGTGAGATAACCCTGAGCGCCGGCGCGGATCGCTTCCTGGATCCGGTCTTCTTCAGATTCCGTTGATATCATCAAGACGGGAATCTTTTTAAAGCGATCATCGCCGCGCATTTTTCTGATGACGTCAATGCCGCTTACAAGAGGCATGTTCCAGTCCAGGAGAACCAGATTGATCTCGCCGCCGCTTGCTTCCAGAAGGCTCAGCGCCTCCCTGCCGTTGCCGGCCTGTACGGCTTCGAAACCAATCGATGCGGCTGTCTTTTCGATAATGCCGCGTATTAAACGTGAATCATCTGCAACAATCGCTTTCATCCCTCTTCCCCCTTTTGTATAGTCGTGTTCCTTATTTTTTCAGAGCAATTCACCACGTCGGGATTGACTTTTCGGATGATGACCCTAAACTGGGCATGGGGTCCATCGCGGTACGGTCAAGGTCAAACAATGTGCCCCGGGTTTTTCCGGCCAGGGCATCTTTTTCCTTTATGCTATAACTGTTCCGCCTGTGCGGTCCGGCCGGTCCGGCCGGTCCGGGTATGAGGATAGTTGTCTGCCTTCATGGTCACGCATCTTTTCCGTGATCATGACGCATGGGGCGCGGATTGGATAAAGGGCAGCCGTCCGCTGCGGTCAGGACAAGATGGCGGATCTATGATATAAATCACCTTCGGAAGTCATGGACTTAACGACTGAACATTCTCTCTCCGAGTGGAAGGGAGAGAAAGAATGACGCTGTACGTCAATAAATCATGTCCTTGTCTGTTTTGGGATAACGGCGGCACCCGTCAGGGGGAAGAGGTCGGCAGGGGGCCGGATCGGCTTGAAGCGCAGGCCGCCCTGCAGGGAAGGGAGATTTACAGGGTGTGGAACGTGAACCGTTCGGAAGGGATGATCCCGGCGGAATGGCGGGGTGTTTTGCCGACCCGTTTCGAGCGTTCAGTTTCCGGCGGGGAAAGCAGGCGAAATATGTTCAAGGGCGGCCTGAAGTTTCTCCAGGGGAAAGGGTTTTCTGAAATAGATATCTGCACCGGCTTCCTGGAACTTCTGCACCTCCAGGCAGCCGGTGATTCCGATAATGTACATGCTGGGATATCGGAAACAAATCTGTTTGCACAACTCAAAACCGGTCATTCCGGGCATCTGAGCATCGGTTATGACAACATCATAAGGACTCTGCTGCAGCATTTTAAGAGCTTCCATGCCGTTGTTTGCCTTGCCGGCGGAATAGCCCCAGAGGGAGACGCTGGATTCCAGAAGATCGGCTATTTCCGTGTCATCGTCAACGATTAGTATGTTCATGTTCCGTCCTTTGTTACGTGGATTTGTTCCGGCTCTGATGCCTTGGGAACCCTTTGCTTCCAGGATGGGATTCTTCTGCAACGTTCCTCCGTTGAGATGACTTCTTAGAATGATGCTGAAAAATTTCCTATCAAGGAAAAACTTATATTAGAGGGTTTATGTCCTTATTTTTTCCTAAGGGAATGGATGAGAAAAGAGACATTGGAGGAACTTGTCCGCTTTAAGTTTCCTGCTATCCTTAATCGCCGCCCTGAGCCTGGCAACGTCCGACGCCTTGACCAAGCGATTTTTCAGTGACCGGCCCGCCTATGAAATGGGGCTGATCCGCCTGGCCTACACGCTTCCCTGGCTGCTCGGTGCGTCGTTTTTTATTTCGCCCGCCCGCACGGATACCGTTTTCTGGGCCTGTGTCCTGGCGGGGCTGCCCCTGGAGGTGCTGGCCTTCCTGTGCTACATGAAGGCCCTGAAAGTGTCCCCCCTCTCCCTCTCCGTGCCTTTCCTGGCTTTTACGCCCGGCTTCATCCTCGTCACCGGCTGGTTTCTTCTCGGTGAGACCGTCCGGATGGGCGGGTTGGCCGGGATCCTTCTGATCATCGCCGGTTCTTACTGCCTCAACATATCTTCCTTCAAGCTGGGGGCTTTGCAGCCCTTTCTCGCCGTTTTCCGGGAGCCGGGCTCCCGGCTGATGCTGCTGGTTTCCTTCATCTATGCCTTTACGGCCACCCTGGGGAAGCTGGCCGTTCTGCACTCCAGCCCGAGCTACTTCGGCATTGTTTATTATCTGATTCTTACGGCGCTGATGTTTGCGGGCCTGGCCTTCACGGGGAAGAGGCCGGACAGGATCCTGAGAACGCGGAATCCTGGAATGGCGCTGGTGCTTGGCGGAACGGTGGCCGTGACGATCTTCAGCCACATGCTGGCTATTTCGTTGACCCAGGCGGCTTACATGATCGCGCTGAAGAGGACCAGCCTCCTGTTCGGCGTGCTGTACGGAGCCTGGTGGTTTCGGGAAGAAAAGATCGGGGAAAGGATGATGGGCGCCATGCTCATGGTGACGGGAGCCCTCCTGATCGGCCTGACCGGTTAGCGGAGGGGGGTCAGTCCGGATCCTCGTCCTCTTCCGGCCTGATCGTCTTCAGGGTGGCCGTGGCCTTCTCTGAAATCAGGTCCCATTCCGCCTTTACGGAGCGGAGGAGGGTGTCCCAGAGGCTGAGGACATCGCCATTGACGGCTTCGGATGAATATGCGTCCAGAATGGTTTCATAGAGCTCCGTCATCCTGGAGGCGCACAGCCGGCGGCAGAAGGCGGACGCCGTTTGAAGGGCGGCCTGCCGCCAGCGGACGGCCTTCACGGGATCCCGGACGAATTCCTCCATGGCCCGGGCAAAGGCGGCGGCGTCGGCATCTGGAGGCAGGAGCCTTCCGTTTTCCCCATCTCGAACCACTTCGCGCGACCCCGCAGCATCCAGGGCGATGACCGGTAGGCCCGCTGCCATGGCTTCGGCGAGGACCATCCCCTGCGTTTCAGTCTTCGAGGAAAAAACAAAGAGATCCATCGCGGCGTAGCAGTCCCTCAGGTCTTCCCCACTTTGGCTGCCGGCCGCCAGCAGTCGGGATCCGTGTCCCCTGGAGTGGAACACTTCCCGGATCCGGGATTCGCCGGGACCGGACCCCGCAACCAGGAAACGGGCCGAAGGATGGGAGTCGAGAAAGAGGCATACCGCCAGGGCGAGATAATCCAGATTCTTCTCCGGCGCCAGTCGTCCGACATGGCCGATGACCAGCTGCCCCTGCTCAAGGCCGCAGCGGCTGCGGCAGTCGGATCGGGCTCCTCCTGCGAAAAAGGACAGGTCCACCCCCGTGGGGATTTCGGCAATGGGGCTCCGGACCCCCCGGCTTTTCAGCAGTTCGGCGATGCTGCGGCTCGGGGCCACAACGTGGGCGCAGAGATTCGCATACGCTGTGGAAAGGGACACGACAAAGCGCTTCATCGCCTTGGAATCCAGGGGAACATAGTGGGTGTAAGCCTCGTAGAGTGTATGGTGTGTGAAGACGAGGGGTAGACTGCGCCGCCGCGCTTCCCTCAGGGCGGCATCGCCCAGCAGGTAGGGATGGTGGCTGTGAATCAGGTCCGGCCGGAAGGCGTCCAATCGATCCCGGATAATGAAGGGCAACGGAATCCGCAGGGAAAAATCACTGCCGTTGAAATTCTGAATTGCCGGGACCCGGAGCGCATCAAGGGGCTCCGGTGCCTCTTGCTGAGCTGCATAGGTCGGGGCCACGATCAGGACCGAATGCCCCAGGTTCTGCAGATCTTCCGCCAGCGTCAGAACGGATCGGGCAACCCCTCCGATCTGCGGGATGTATGTATTGGTGAACATGCAGACTTTCATCGTCACAGATCGTAGAGTGTTTCATCCACCCTGGGCTGGGCGCGCCGGCTGGTTCCCCTGGTTGTTTTCTGCGCGAGGGTGAACGGATCTTCCGAATCCAGGAGGTCACCCATTTCCTGTTCGATCTGTTCCGGATCTTCACCCCGCTCCATCCGGCTCAGGGCTTCTTCCATGCCGTCTCCCAGCTGAAGGCCCGTCAGGTCGGACAGCTTCCGCATCAGGCGGACCGCCTGGCGGGGATCCTCCTCATCGATTCCGTCCATCTCGCCGGCCAGCATGTTCATCGCCTTTTCCATCCGGCTTTCGTCAATGGGGGGCATATCGTCTTCCGACGGCTCCTCGCGGCCGCGGGTTATTCTGGCAAACACCGACATCTGGCGCGTCAGGGGGACCGTTTTGCAGGTGGGGCAGCTGGGAATCGTTTCCGTGTCGACCCTTCGAGAAAAAAAATTGTAAATCGTGTTGCACTGCGGGCAGTAGAATTCATAAATCGGCATGACTTTTCCTCGCATCGTCGGAATGTGTGGGGATATTGTAATGCTTAGATGTGAAAAATCAAGTTCATCGAACACCGTCGGACCGCAGGAGCCGGTCGTCCGCGGCAGGAAAGTCTTGAAGTCCAAGGCTTTTCCAGGCATGGGCGGATCGTTTTCCGGCTCACGGCTGCCGGGGCATCAGGCGGCTGATCCGTTCCAGAAGCGGCGGGTGGGAATAGTGAAACGCAACGTACAGGGGATGAGGAAAGAGATTGGACAGGTTGTCCTTGGCCAGGCGCTTCAGGGCCGAAACCATGGGGGCTGATGTGCCCAGGAGGGCCCGGCTGAAGTCGTCCGCTTCCCGCTCGAACCGGCGGAGTACCGCGGCGGCAAGGGGGCTTAGAAAAAAGAACAGGGGGCCCGTCAGGATTGCGATGAGCAGAAGCCCGGCGTACGTCACGGGCTGTGGAAAGCCGAAGGTTGAATGGAGCAGGGGCCAGTCCAGCAGGCGGGAGAACAGGTAGAACAGTCCCAGCGAGGCGGCTTCCATGAAGATCAGCTGCTTGAGGATGTGCCGTTTTTTCCAGTGCCCGATTTCATGAGCCAGGACGGACAGAATCTCCTGCTGCGTGGAAGAAGCGAGAAGGGTGTCGTACAGGACGATCCGCCGGGTTTTTCCCAGGCCGGTAAAATACGCGTTGGTGTGGCGGCTCCGCTTGCCTTCATCAACCTGATAAATTCCCGAGACCTCAAGCCCTGCCCGATTCGCCAGATCCATCACGGCTTCTTTCAAATCCGTATCCTGGATCGGTTCGTAGCGGTTGAACAGGGGGGCGATCACCACCGGATAAAGCCATAGCATGAGCAGCTGAAAGGACGCGAACACAAGCCAGGACCAGATCCACCAGGATTCCTCGGCGTAGTGGAGCAGCGACAGGAAGGCTCCCCCCAGCAGGCCCATGAGGACCGTGGAAACAGCGAAGTTTTTCAGGAGGTCCGCCACCCAGAGCCGAAAGGTCATGGTGGTGAATCCGTAGCGCTTTTCAATCCCGAAGGTTCGGTAGAGGTCGAAGGGGAGGCCGAACATGCCGCCGGCCAGCGCCAGGGTGCCGAAGAAGACAAGGCCGGACAGGACAAAGGGAAACTGCAGGCCGGCTAGGACGCCGGTCAGCCAGGGCAGAACGCCGCAGAAGAGAACGGCCAACGTCAACAGGTCGCCGGCGATTTCCTCCAACGTGGCAAATCGGGATGACTCCACCGTATAATCCGTCATCCGGGAAAGGGTACCCTCATCGATTTCGCCCCGAAGCATTTCCGGAACGGTTCGCCCATGGCGCTGCAGATGGCGGATATTCAAGAACGCTAAGCCCTCTCTCAGCAAAACACGGAGAAGAAACACGATCAGGAAAGCCGCCAGCAAGGCGTTAAACTGCACCATCCGTCCCCCAACTATCCTCTATTTCTTCGTCCCGCCCTGTGTGGCGGTCAACGGCAGGTTTTCGTCATGCTCGACCGGCGCATTCGGCTCCCGCGCCGGTTGGCCGGTTCTCTTCAAGCCTGGCGTCTTAGATACCACCTTTGAATCCGAATTGGAATAAACATTGAGCCCACCGCCGCCCCTGAAGCCGGCCCATCGTTCCCGTGCGGGAGATGCAAAATTAGATATTGAATGTTGCCGGATTTGGTGACATGATCACCCGCTGAAAAATGAAATCTCCATAAACCTAAAAGAAAGTGAAACGATAGCTGCCAAGGATGCCTATGGAATACAACCACGAAAATTCCGAACCCGAATCAACAGAGTCAAAAGAGAGTAACTTGAATCCCGTCCGGGAAGAGCCGGTCCTAGCGCCGGCCGAGACCCTGGCGGAGGTCCGTCTCGAAGAATTGTCTCCGGCCATGCAGGCCGCCGCAGCCAACGCCGGCTGGACTTCACTGATGGAGGTCCAGGCAAAGGCGATGCCCTACATCCTGGCCGGACGGGATCTCATGATCCAGTCGAAAACAGGCAGTGGCAAAACGGGCGCCTATATCCTGCCCATTCTTGAGCGAATCAACCCCCGGGAGGCCTTCTGCCAGGCCCTGATCCTCGTTCCGACGCGGGAACTGGCCCTTCAGGTTTCGAAAGAGGCCCTTCTGCTGAGCCGGAATTCGGGAATCCGGACCGCCGTAGCTTACGGGGGCGTGGGGTATACTCTCCAACTGGAAGCTTTCAGGGGAGGGGCGCAACTCGTTATTGGAACGCCGGGAAGGATCCTGGATCACCTGATGAGGAGCTCGTTGTCCCTTAAGAGACTGTCGATTCTCGTCTTCGATGAGGCGGACCGCATGCTTTCCATGGGGTTCTACCCGGACATGAGGCGGATTCAGGAATTCATCCCCCGAAAGATCAACGGTTACCTGCTTTCGGCCACCTTTCCCGCGTACGTCCTTCGCCTGGCGGGCGAATTCCTGAGGAAGCCGGAGCTGCTGAGCTTAAGCCAGGACTCGGTTCATGTGACGGAGACGGAGCATATTTACTATGTGGTTCCCGGAATGGGCAAGGAGCGTTCCCTGGTGCGGATTATCGAGGCGGAAAATCCCGTCTCCGCCATTATCTTCTGCAACACCAAGTCTACGGTCCATTTTGTGAGCGTCGTCCTGAAGCGGTTCGGTTATGATGCCGATGAGCTGAGTTCCGAGTTGACCCAAAAAGCCCGCGAAAAAGTGATGGCGAGGATTAAAAACGGGCTTCTCCGGTTTCTGGTGGCTACGGATGTGGCCGCACGGGGCATCGATATCCCCGATCTGTCCCATGTCATTCAGTATGAGCCCCCTGAGGATCCCGAAGCTTACATTCACCGCGCCGGCCGCACCGGCCGCAAAGGCGCCAGCGGTACGGCCATTTCTCTTGTCGCGGAAATGGAGCAGTTCCGGTTGCGGGACATCGCGAAGTCCTTCAGCATTAATCTGCAGGAAAGGACTCTGCCCGGAGACGAGGAAGTGGAGGGCATTGTTTCCCAGCGTGTCACCGCCCTGCTGGAGGCCAAGCTGAGAATGCGGGACTGCCTTCAGGTTGAACACATGCATCGCTTTCTACCCCTGGTTAAAACTCTGCTGCAGAACGAGGATGAGATGGCACTGATCGCCATGCTTGTGGACGATTTTTACCAGGCCACCCTGAACACGCCGCCCCCCCAGCCTCCGGAACTGACCGACACGGAGGAATCCGAGCAGACCGACACGCCCAGTTCGACTCCCGGCGAACAAAAGAAGCGGCGTCGGCGCAAGCCTTCCCGAAGCTCTTTCCGGAAGCCTCCGGAAGGGGGAGAATCGTCCGAATCCGCTGAAAATGGCTGATCCTGACGGGCCTTCAGGGTTCCACCAGAATCTCAGGCAACCGGCAAATCCCTGAACAGGTTGTCTCCTACGGCACCGTTTGAAGCAGTGCTTGATCGTCCGCGCGGGGGGCGTTCCCCCCTTTCCCCTCAAGCCCTTCCGCATCCGGTTTCTCTTTGCGGAGGGCTGGCCTGCGCCGTAGTGTGTGAAAATCCTCACCGAAACGTCTTCTTCCCGGAGGAAGGGGCACGGAAGCTGCAGTTCAGGGAGAAATACCGGATTCCGGACAAGTACTTCCAACCCCTGACCAGGGCGCACTCTGCGCCGTCTTTCTTGTCGGCACCACCCATCGATCCGTTGTGAGGTTGCAGGAATTTCGTTTTGAATTGTGGCTTACGATGAAGGCAGCAGGCGGGTTTTTTATTTTACAGGCTGGGGAAAAAACGCTATGAAAAGAGGAAATTCCGGCAGCAGCGCAGGAGAAGGCTGCGCTCTTTAGCCGCGCCGCGTCCGGCCGGAAGCCGGTTGACCTGTACGGTGCAGGGATGCGGAATGGGAATTTTGTGATTTTCGAGGTGACACGATGAGTGCTCTGAAGAATATTCTTTCCCGGCTGGCTGAGACCCCTCTGATTTTCGATGGGGCGATGGGAACGATGATTTATGACAAGGGGGTCTTCATTCAAACCTGCTACGACGAATTGTGCCTGACAAGCCCCGGACTGGTCCGGGAAATCCACGAGCAGTATGCGAAAGCCGGGGCGGAGGTGCTGGAGACCAATTCCTTCGGTGCCAACCGGATCAAGCTCCGTCCCTACGGGCTGGCCGAAAAGGTGGCCGAGATCAATCGGGCGGCCGTCAAGCTTGCCCGCCAGGCGGCCGGACCGGACTTGTATGTGGCCGGTTCCGTCGGCCCCTGTACCCAGGGCGGCCAGGTGATCGCCGGGGGCGAGATTGCGGAAGTCGAAGCCGCCTTCCGGGAGCAGGTGAAAGCCCTGGCCGGGGAAGGCGTCGATCTTGTGATCCTGGAGACCTTTTCGGATCTGAAGGAACTGCAGCTCGCCGCTCGGATTGCCCGGGAGGAGGGGGTGCCGGTCCTGGCCTCCTTTGCTGTCGATGAAGAAGGCGAGACGGCTGCCGGAGCGCCGGCGGAAAAGCTGGCCGCCGCTCTTGAAGCCGATCCCCATGTGGATGCAATCGGCCTGAACTGCGGCACCGGCCCGGCGGGAATGTACGAAGCCCTGCTGAAGATCCTGCCCGTGGTGAGCAAACCGGTGGTTGTGATGCCCAATGCCGGAATGCCGAGGACCGTTGGCGGCCGGACCCTTTATCTTGCCAATCCCGAATATTTTACCGAATACGCCAAGAAGTTCATCGAGCTGGGTGTCCGCGGGATCGGCGGCTGCTGCGGATCCACTCCGGAGCATATCGCCACTGCGGCCCGTGCCGTCCGCGGTCTCAGCGGTGTTCGGAAGCATATCGAAGTTGTCTCCCGCCAGCCCGCTCCGGCGCAGCAGAACGTCATCCCCACAGCGGAGAAATCGCGGCTGGCGGCAAAGATGTTTTCCGGCCGGAAGGTGACGTCCGTGGAGATTCTTCCCCCCCGGGCCAGCGACTTCAGCAATATGCTTGCCAAGGTCCGCCGGTGCCATGAAGCGGGCATCGACGCCATCAATATCCCCGATGGCCCCCGGGCCAGCGCCCGGGTATCGCCCATGATTACGGCCCTGGTCATCCTCAAGGAGGTGGGAATCGAACCGGTGGTTCATTACTGCTGCCGCGACCGGAACCTCATCGGCATGCAGAGCGATCTGCTCGGCGGATACGCCGTCGGTCTGACCAACTACCTCATCATCACCGGAGATCCTCCGAAGCTGGGAAATTGCCCGGAGGCGACGGGCGTCTTCGATGTGGATGCCATCGGCCTCACACGGGTGGTTTCCAATCTGAATGCCGGCTGGGATATCGGGGGCAGCCCCGTGGACCCGCCCACGGGCATCCTGATCGGTGTGGGCGCGAACCCCTGCGCGGTCGATCTGGAGCGGGAAATAGACCGATACATCCAAAAGATCGAGGCCGGCGCCGAATTCGCCATCACCCAGCCGGTCTTTGATGCGGAAGCCCTGTTGAGCTTTCTGGACCGTGTCGAACGAGACGCGAAGCGGATACCCGTTCTGGCCGGAGTGTGGCCGCTCCTGAGTTACCGGAATGCGGAATTCATGAACAATGAAGTTCCCGGCGTTGTGGTGCCGCAGGAAATCCTCCGCCGCATGGCCGAATGCGGGTCCGGAGATGAAAGCCGGCGCGCGGGAATCGAGATCGCCAGGACCATCTGTGCGGAAATCCATGACCGGGTTGCCGGTTTTCAGGTGTCCGCCCCCCTGAACAATGTCGAAATCGCCCTGGCCGTATTGGGGAAAAGCGAAGGTTAAGAGGCGGACGGGCAATCTTTTTTTGTATGGAAATAATTGTTTGACACTGATATGAGAAAGGGAAATCATCCAAACGAATTAAAGAGTTAATGGATCCGGGTTCCCAGGGGTATAACGATTGAATAGGACCAGAGTGAAAGCGAAATGATTGTTCGATGCTGGGGGGCAAGGGGTTCCATTCCCGTTTCCGGGAAAGAATATCTGAAGTATGGAGGCGATACAACCTGTATCGAAATTCGGACGCAGCAGGGAGAGGTTATCATCGTCGATGCCGGCTCCGGAATCCGGGGGCTTGGGAACCTCCTGCTCAAAGAGCGCCGCTTCGACTACACCCTGATCTTTACACATGCCCACTGGGATCATCTGATCGGATTTCCCTTCTTCAAACCGATCTACCATCCGGGAACGCGCATGACGCTCATCGGTTGCCCCTTTGTCCAGATTTCCGTCCGGGAGATGATCTCGCGCATCATGACGCCGCCGAACTTTCCCCTCGCCCTTGGAGACGTCTGCGCCAATCTGGCTTTCCGGCCGGCCTGCGTTGAACCTTTTGAAATCGGTTCCATGCGGATAACGCCCGTTCCCCTGAGCCACCCAGACGGCGGCGGCGGCTATCGTTTTGAGGAGGCCGGCAAAAGTTGCGTGTTATTGACCGACAATGAATTGACCCACCGCCATCCAGGCGGGCTTCTTTATGAAGATTATCGCCAGTTTGCCGAAGGGGCGGATTTGCTCATCCATGATGCGGAATATACCGAGGCGGACTATCTGAAAAAAAAGGCATGGGGCCACACCGTGTATAGGGACGCTCTGCGCCTGGCTCTGGATGCGGGTGTGAAGAAACTGGGATTGTTCCACCACAACCAGGAGCGGACGGATTCGGAGCTTGATTCCATCGTGGAAGACTGCCGCAAGGCCATCCAGCTTGGCGGGCATCGGCTGGACTGCTTTGCTCTCGAACAGGAAATGGAGATTCCCCTGTAAAAACCTGGAATGCGGCGCCGGGAGTTGATCTTCAAGCCGCTTATGACATAAGCGCAATGGCAGTGGGCAAGGGGTATGTCGGAGCGTTCGAAAGAACAGGAGGTTGAAAATGCCGCAGATCTTGATTGTAGAAGACGATGATGAACTCCGGACCGTTTTGAAAGAGGTCCTGGAGCAGGAAGGATATGGGGTGGTTGAAGCGTCGGACGGCAGGGCCGCCATGGAAATGCAGCGCCTGACGGGGGCAGATCTTGTCATTACGGACCTGATCATGCCGGAAATGGATGGAATTGAAACCATCATGGCCCTGCGGAAGGGATTTCCCTGGGTCAAAATAATCGCCATGTCCGGCGGACACCGCGCCGGTCCGAGGGCATTTCTCAACCTGGCCAAGGCGCTGGGTGCGCATCGGACACTTCACAAACCGTTTGTATTCCAGGATATGCTGGAAGCGGTTGATGAACTTCTGGAGGAAACGTCCTGGGACAGTCCGAAAGGCCGCGTTTTGTCTTGAGGAATCCGCCGGCGGCAACCTGCGGACAACCTGCCGGGAAAGCGAAAGGAGCTGGGAAGTTTCATGCGCAGAGTGCCTTCGGAAAAGCTGGAGCCGGGGATGATCCTGGCCAGGCCGATCCTGATGAAAAACGGGATGGTCCTGTTCGGAGAGGGGACGGAATTAACGGACGGCTATATCGAGCGGATTCGAAACATGGCCGTTGAATCCATCCAGGTCGAAGGCAGCGCCCCCTTGACCGAATCGCGGGAAAAATTGATGGAGGAACTGGAGGCGAGATTCCGTCCCGTGGAGCAGCAACCCTACATGAAGCTGTTGAAGAAGCTGGTGGAAGAGCAAATTGCCGGGCATTACCAATCATGAGGACCTGCTGACGGAATCCCGGGGATAAGGCCATTTCATGGATATCAGGATATTGCGCCAGAAGATTGAAAAGATCGAAATGCTGCCCACCGTTCCCGACGTGATCAAACGCCTGGCCGTGATCATCGGGAATCCAAAGATTTCGCTCAGCGAAATCAGCAGCTTTATATCCAGTGACCCGGTCCTTACCAGCAGAATCCTGAAAATGGTCAATTCCGCCATTTTCGGGTTTCCGGGAAGGATTTCCTCCGTCACGCACGCGGTGACGCTCCTGGGTTTCAATGTGATCAAGGGGCTGCTGATGGGGGTCACGGTGCTGGATCTGATGGAAACGACCATGATCGGCCTCCGGGAGCATTCCATCGGCTGCGCTGCCGCGGCGCGGACCATCGCGGCCAGGAAGGGGCTGAAGAACACGGAGGATGTGTCCGTGGCCGGTTTGCTTCATGACCTCGGCAAAGTGATCCTCCTGCTGCAATTTCCCCAGGATTACGGGATGGTCCTGAAGACGGCGGAACAGAAAGGGATGCTGGTCTTTGACGCTGAACAGGAGCACTTTTCGGAAACGCATGCGACAGTAGGACTGTGGCTTGCCGAAAAATGGCAGTTTCCGAAGCATCTGACGGATGTCATTGCCTTCCATCACAGGCCCGGCCTGGCAAAGGACGCCCCCATGGAGACCGCTATCGTCCATCTGGCGGATATCCTGACCCGGGGCATGGGATTCGGTTATGCCGGCGACGCCCTGGTTCCGGCGGTCTCCCCCGCTTCCTTCGAGCAGCTCAATCTCAGCGAAGAGGATATCCGGGAGGTTCTGAGGACCATCGACTCCATGAAGGGAATGGGGGATGACCTGGGATGGTGAGCAGAAAAACCATCGTGATGATCGGCGGAAATCCGGATACGGCCTTCCTGTTGGAGCGCGAGCTGTGCGCTTCTTATTCCATGGTTTCCTTCAAGGGAATTCAGCAGGCCCTGGATTTTCTTTACACCGGGGTGCCGGATCTTGTGTTGATCGAATGGCAGAAGGATGATGAGGTGACGGCGGATGTCCTT
This sequence comes from Syntrophus sp. (in: bacteria), assembly GCA_034006265.1. Lineage (GTDB taxonomy): Bacteria > Desulfobacterota > Syntrophia > Syntrophales > Syntrophaceae > Syntrophus. Next base: position 31,490 of record JAVETB010000025.1, read on the forward strand.
CGGACGTTCAAGGCCGAACCTCTTTTTCGACAGCTCCCCTTCCTTGCGATCCTGGATGAACCAAGCTCAGCCCTGAACTGGGATGTGCTCCCCGTTGAGGATTATCTCCGCAGGAAAGATCTCGAAGCGGAGGCGGCCAACCGGGTCGAACTGTGCATCCTGCGGTCCGAACGGCTGCTGGAGATCAATCCCCTTACCCGGCTGCCGGGCAATATCTCCATCAACCGTGAAATCCAGACGCGCCTGGACCGCGGTGAGGAGTTTGACCTGGCCTATGCCGACCTGGACCACTTCAAGCCCTTCAACGACAAGTACGGTTTCAGCCGGGGCGACGAGGTTCTCCGCATCATGGGGCGCCTCATCCTGAACATTGTTCAGAGCCGGCAGCCCCGGGGCAGCTATATCGGCCACATCGGAGGCGATGATTTCATCTTCATCATGGATGTGGGCCTTGCGGAAGCCGCCTCGAAAGCCATTGTCGAAGCCTTCGATCAGATTATTCCGACCTTTTATGATCCCGATGACCGGGGACGGGGTTATATCGAATCCGTGGATCGGCAGGGGCAGATCCGGCATTTTCCCCTGATGACCGTCTCCATCGGAGGGGTCACCCATCGCCGCGCCCATGGACTGTCGCACTATGGGGAGCTGACCGAGGCGGTCTCCCAGATGAAGTGCTACGCCAAATCACAGTCCGGCAGCTGCTTCCGCTCGGACCAGCGTGCACCCGTCCCTTCAGGTTCCCGCGACCCC
>JAVETB010000026.1:0-32172 GCA_034006265.1 Syntrophus sp. (in: bacteria)
CAGCAAAACCGTTCGCGTCGTGATCGAAGTATACACCGGACTTCAACCCGGTCGTCTCCACCCCATCCCCATCCAGATCCAACACAATCGGACTGGTGAATGTTTCTGCGTCTTTGAAAAGGCTGCGAAGCTGATTCAATAAATCAATCGGCCACCAACACAAACTACTATCCGGGACATAGTAAGCACCGGGTTTTGAAAGAATATCAATAATGGATTGAATCCCATGTGATCGGCCGGGTAGCGCAACAATGTCTCCAATGAGCAGGCCATAACCTGCTATTTTTAATGGGTATTCTGTGCTGAATATATGTGATATCTTACCATAGGGAAGGTTGTCAGGTAGAATTCCGTAAAAAGTCATTATTTGAGCAATGACTCCCCCAAATCCTGGTGAATTGAAAGTGTAGGCATGGTTAACAACATTCGAATTAAACCATGTAAAGTAAGTTGCATCATATCCACCTAGAGAATGACCTGTGACATTTATCTTTTCTCCTATCCCGATAATGCCGGATTCAACAGACCGGTCATAGAAATCTTTGATGGCCTTATACTGGCCGCCTGAGGTCAAGCCAGCCATCAATATCCTTTGATCCGCATTCAAATCCCCAGTATCTATCAATTCGGTGCCTCTGATAGCCATAGTTTTCGCACCGGCAGTTCCATCAGGGTTTCTTTCCGCAAAGATAACAGCGTAAACTCCTGATGTAACTTCCTCAACGCTGTCACAAACTATATATTTAGCTGCAAATTTTTTAGCTTGCTCCACTGTGAATAATTGATTGCCTAGTAAACCCTTCTCTCTCGATAATTCATCTATTATTTCTTGTTTCGACATACCTTTTGTCAGATCGACATACGCAGCTTTGGCCATATCAGCATTATTGAGATACTCGGTTACTTGATTTTCCATCATCTTTCATCCTTTATTGAGGATTTATCAGGCATCAAAACTTTATTAAGTATAGTTGCATCAATAGATTTTTCACCTTTGAATCGATCGACCTTTGGGTACTCAAGCAATGGGGATTCGGTTAACCACACAGCAATCCACCCACCCCAATAGTAAAACGACCTGGCCACCCCCAGCGTTTCAGCCGTTTGCATATCCTGTATGCTGGTTTCCTGTTTAGCTATGTTAATTATTCTAGGAAGGTAGACTTTACTGTCTGCATCCAGTCGGAACCGGTACGCATAGCGGCTCTTGAAAGAATCAATCTTTTCAATGGCCATACAGTATCCCTTCGGAAATTTTCCGTAATAAGGATCCTCCTCGTTAAACCGTGCTTCGTCCCTGTAATAATACTCACAGTGAGGTGATCCAGTCTTGGCAAGGTAGTATCGATACTTTCCGTTTGGCAAGCGAAGAGGTTCTCTCTCAGAAGATAGACGTTGTTCACAATTTCCCTTAGCAGGGTCTCTCTTTACCTCAACCTCGACGAATTTGTATTTTCCCTCGATAAGGTCAGGGTATTCGTCAATGAATCCGTATCTTCCTCTCGTATCAAAGTATCCTTCTACACTTTCAACTGTTTTGTATATTCTCTGCCCACCCTGAGTTACACAAAGATAAAAGAAAGCTGATAAACCCAGAATGTTATCCCATGTGGCAAGCAGTACAAGCATGACGATTGTAAGCCTTCGGAGCCTTTTGCTTTCTGTTTTTCTACAGATATAGTGATATAATTGTACACAAACAAACAAATAAAGGATAAAGAATGCATATATAAACCCGCCCATAGTTGATTCTCCTCTCAACTTCATCAGAAAGATTGCCATTCCAACAATATGAGACATTGTCGAGTGTTGTGGATGATATCTTTTCTCAGCGTATCCTTACCCAGCAAAAATTAAGCAGCCTCTCTTATAAGTATGCCACCCAGAAATCGTATGCCTTCAATGACCTTGCCACCCAAGCTATGACCAGTAAAGGAAATATTGGAGGCGTGAAGGTCTTTCAGAGTGTCAAGAACACGAAGCCTTGCCGCTTTCCACTGCTCTGTTCCTAAAGCTACATCCGCCGCAACATCCTGGCCGTCCTTGGTGCCTGCAAAAGCAACAATAAATTCATTGGTTCCAGTTTTACGATATATCGTGCAGTCAAAACCTGTTTTTGATTCATTAAGATGTCTTTCGATCTGGTACTGATTATTGGGCACCAAATTGTCATAGGATGCATGGCCTGCCTTCGACAGGGTTCTTGCTTCTTCCGACGTGATCATGGCTTATTCTCTCCTTTACAGAAATCAATCACCTTGACCGTACGATGGGGGTTCTTCTGCGAGAAATATTCTTTGATATTCTTTGCGTGGATGAAGGCGGCTCTACAGCCGTCAGGTGAAACAGCTACGGAGCCCATGTCGCCGACAATCAGGCGGACGGATTTTTCACCATCAATGAGCCAAAGACCACGATCATCGGAACCGGCTCCTTTTTTCTGATCCTGGGAATAACGGGCCAGATACCCTCTTTTTAAGGGATAGATGTTTTCCACAGCGCCCTTCAACAGGGACTGCGGATAGGGTATGCTTCTCAACTGACCGCTACGCTCGAGTATCCAGAATGACCGGGTGTCGGGCTTTGGATAAACAGAATGCTTATCTCCAACAATGATATATGCATCCAGAAATTCGCTGTAGGAAATGTGATACGCCAGAGAGAGATAAAAGGGCAAAGAGGTGCCTTTTGTTCCCGGCTTTTCATGGTAAATCATTTTTCCCGGGGATGAGTTGCTGGGAAGTTCTGTAAACTCGATATAATTTTTATCCTTCAATTTGTATGTGTGAGGGGCCCGGACGGGAGCTCTTCCAAAACTTTCCCCAGGCACCCAATCGCAGTCAAATGAACTGTCGATTATCATATCCGGTCCAGGGGCAGGATGCTTTTCAGGATTTTCCACATTGCCACGATACACAATCGGTTTGAATTCCGGTTCAATGTCTTCTCTGAAAAGTACTTGCCCTCTGCGCACACACTTAAGCAAAGAGGCTTGATGATAAAAATCAACCTTCCCGGAATCCGGATTCCAGACGGTCAAAAACTTGGCCATGGGGATGCTTCCGCTTGGTTTCAATGTTTTATTCGTGATGAACAAAACGTGTTCGTTATCAATCCAACCGGTCGATTCAATTCCTGCTTCCTCAGCCCATATTCCCGAATCGAGTATCTTGTAAGGTAAGGCGGATTCTTGGTCCCGACATCCAAGAATAATGAACAAAAAGGCAAAGAACAGGCAGGCCGTCAATGACATTGCAATGCCGGAAAGAGGATCCCTGCCCTTGACAATGGGCGATTTTCCGTTCTCAGCCCCCCCGTGGCAGAGAACTTTTTTTAAGATGAAGTTTCGGAGCGACTTACCTGGATTGTTTACTGAGCTGCTCATGCTGAACCCTCCTGAATACGTTCCTGAAGCTAATCTCGCCACTGACAAAGTGTACTGATCAATGGCGGCATACCATGTACCAACTTGTTTGTGGATCTACATCTTTCATTCCCACTCCTTCATAAATGTTTATAAAATTCACCTTCGATGAAGCATTTAATTCGAAGAGGTGAAAGCGTGTCCATGAGACCTCCCGCCTTCATTTAAACCATTGGGAATTGCTGGCCTGAATCGGCCGACCGTCCGACGAGAAGTTTACGGGGTTAATCAAACAATGGAACCCCGGGAACAAATTGGGAATGCTCTGAAAGGGACGATGAAGAGGTTGAAAAACCATGGGAAACGGATCGAATCAGTGATCGTCCGTTGCAGATCGGGGGATGGGTGGATGCTTTTTCCCTGCAGCAGAGTTGAAATACTGCGTTAAGGAAGTGCATCTTTGCTTTTGTCTTTTTGACCGGGCAGAAAGCCCACGACTTGGTGAATTTTCCCGGTTACGGTTAATCTGAACAAGCCGACCGGCCGTGTCACGGCTGCAATCACTCTGAAAAAACCAGCGGTTTTTGATCGAGGCGGATGAACGGCCAACAGAAAGCGGAAATCCTGCTTTTTTGGCGGAAATTGAAACAACAGGTTTTCCGGGCGTTAGACATATATCCGGGTGCCCGGAAAACCTTTATTTGTGATCATCTTACAGGTCCGGACCGAAATCTTTCTTGAAGGCCTCGACAAGATTTGCGCCCCAGTTGTCAATGGCCCTCATCTTGCCGAAGAAGAAGCGCAGGATGGGCGGCTCTTCGTAAAAGATCAGCCCTTTGATCAGATCCCGGTGACTTAAGAGCCAACAAACCCGGTCAACGACGTAATCGATCTGCGAGATGGTGTAAGTCCGGCGCGGGACGGCAAGCCTCAGGAGCTCCAGGTTTGAAAAGACCTCGGTGCCGTCGGGTTCCCGCTGCTCCGACACGGTACCACGCTCCATTCCCCTTGCGCCGGATACAAGATAGACAGCCGCGGCCAGGGAACCGGCGATATATTTGTCGGGGGGCAGGTCGGGCAGAAAACGGGTTGCGTCAATATGGCAGGCCAGCCCACCCGGAGGGGTCACCACGGGAATGCCCCGCTCCTTTAACCGTTCAGCAAAATACTGGATCATATCCGCCGAACTGCTCGCAACGCTGTACTGGGTCATTTCCCGGACGCCCACGGCCATGGCCTCGATCTCTTTCGTGGACATGCCGCCATAGGTTGCAAATCCTTCGTAGACGGGAAGCCAGGGAAGAATGAGATCATAGACTTCCTTGGTGTTGGTGGCGATAAACCCGCCCCGGACGGCACAGCTCTTCCTTCCGGAGAGGTAAACGATATCCGCCAAGTCCGCCAGTTCCCGGATAATTTCCGCAACGGCGCGGTTCTCGTAACCGGCTTCCCGCTCTTTGATGAAATAGGCCTGCTCGGAGATCAGGCTGGCGTCCAGGACGAATTTCACGTTGTTTTCTGCGGCAATTTCCTTGATTCTCTTGTAATTTGCCATGGAAAAAGGCTGTCCGCCCAGCAGGTTTGTTGTGGCTTCCATGCGGACAAAGGAAATATGCTCCGGCCCATAGGTCTTGATGACATCAAGAAATTTATTCTCATCAATGTTGCCTTTGAAAGGCTCTTTGCTGTCCGTTTTCAGGGCTTCGTCGGTGAAAATCTCCAGGACGGTTCCCCCGGCCAGAGTAAAATGGGCCTTGGTGGTCGTAAAGTGATAATTCATGGGAACCACGTCGCCAGGTTTGACAAAAACCTTGGCCAGGAGGTGCTCAGCGGCCCGCCCCTGATGCACCGGAAGCAGGTACTGGGTTCCGAACACGTCCCTGACGGAATCCTCCAGCTTGTAGAAGCTTTCGCTTCCGGCATAGGCGTCATCGGCCACCATCATGGCGCCCAGTTGGTTGTCGCTCATGGCGTTGGTGCCGCTGTCCGTCAACATATCCAGAAAAACGTTCCGGGTTCGAAGCAGGAAGGTATTGTAGCCCGCCTCCTCCATGGCCTTCAACCGCTCATCGGCGCTTGGGAGACGTGTTTGCTGAATGATCTTGATCTTGTGCATTTCCACGGGAAGCATTTTCCCATTGGACAGTTTGATATTCATAAATCCTCCTTTATTAAGGTTAGCAGTTTATTTTTTGTTTCTGCTTACAGCGCACAGAAAGGCCATCTTCGTTCGTACCAACAAACCGGCAGCAGCGCCGTCCGTCCAAAATTTAAAAGGCCATGGGCTTTGCGCCCATGGCCTTTTTTGACTACCGCGAAAAGGCACACAAGCGCATTCCACCGTAATAATAATAATAAAAATAACAGATGCTGGAAATTCTGCTTGTGTCTGCCTGAACTAGATGACTCAGATTGGTCGCCATGAAAAAAAGATCCTGTTGCCCTGTACAGTTTCGGATACCCGGAAGGCTGAACGGATGGATCAGAAACGCACATTTAAAGAAATTCCTGGAAGCGCGCAGGGGAATAACTCCGTTACCCGAAATGTTTGTGTCCCCTAGCATATGAGGACAACCCTGTCAAAGCATTTTTATTCCTCTTTTTGAATCCATGAGGCCTCCCGGAAAGAAGGCCTGGCCGAACGCCCCTATGCCTCCATCATGGCTCTGGCCGCCTGGTACACATCCTCCACACCGATGGATTTCATGCACCGGAAATCCGTCGGACAGACTTTCTTCAGGCATGGGCTGCAGTCGGCTTTGCCCCGGACCACGATGGTTTTTGCACCCATCGGGGAGGTCGCCGCAGGATTTGTGGATCCGAAGATGGCCACAGTGGGAACTCCCAGGGCTCCGGCTACATGCATCAAGCCGGAATCGTTGGAAACAAAGAGACCGCAGCGGGAAATGAGGGCAATCGCCTCGCGCAGGGAGGTTTTTCCGGCCAGATCGAGGAGGGGGACGCGCGAGCTCCGCTGGACGTCCTCAATGGCTTTTCGGTCCCCGGAGCTGCCAAACAGGAGAATCCGTGCATGGAACTGTGAGGCAAACCGGTCGGCCACCGCGGCAAATCGTTCGGGAAACCACATTTTTGCCGGTCCATAGGCCGCACCTGGTGCGATTCCCACGAGGAAGGCCGCCTTTTCCAGGGAGTGATGTACAATCAGCCTATCCGCAAGCTCCTGGTCTTCGGCTCTCGGCCGCAGCATCACCCCTGTCTTTGTCAGTTCACAGCCAAGGGCATGCACCATGGCGCGATAATATTCCACCTGGTGGATCTGTCGCACTTCCCTGGTCCGCCGGACGGCGTGGGTCAGAAGGGCTCCGCGGGCGTCGCTGTTGTACCCGGCCCGGATCGGAATCCCCGCCATGCGGGTTATAATAGCCGCTTCGATGGCGTTCTGCAGCAGGATCGCCGCGTCGAACTGACGCTCCCGCAGCTCCCCGGCCAAACGGACCTTTCCCTTCAGCCCTGCGTGAATGCCAGGGCTTCTGTAGAGCAGAATTTCGTCCACATCGGGACAGAGGCGAAGGACGTCGGCCACCCAGGGTTTGACGAGAATCGCGATGTGCGCATCGGGAAAGGTCCGGCGGATGCATGAGATGGCCGGAAGGGTCATCACCACGTCACCGATCCAGTTGGTGCCCCGGATCAGGAGATTCCGTATTCCTTCACGCCGGAGCCGCTTCCCGCCGCGGACGCTCAAAAGAGGAATCTCCGACGACGGACCGCCTCCTTCTCGATCCGGAAGATCAGCAAATTGTTCCCGCTTTCTGGACATATTTGGTTTTCCCCCCCGGCATCAAGAGCCGGACAAAAAAAGCATAGAATACTCACACCGATTTCCGGCAATGCCTGGCAACGTCTCCGGCGCTCTCTGTCCGGCCTCATTTCGACCCGCCTGTTCTTATAGGAAAACGGAAAAATAATCCACCGGCAGTACATCTCCGATCGGAAAAAACCTGAGGACTTTTCTGGCGACCCTGCCGAATTCCCCAGCCCCAAAAATATGCACCCCTTCAAATGTGGACCAGAAAGGCTTGCTGCCGGCAGGCGGAAGCCTGGCAGCTTATCCTCCAGGATCCGGGAAAGCCAAATACAGAAACAAAACAGTTGACACAACCCGGAGGATGGTGATTTACCGGTAAAGCTCGATTACGGGGATGCGAATGGCTGTTTATTCGATCATCACGCAGGCAAAGGCTACGGTTTTCTTCAGTACTCGTTCATAAACGCTTGTATTTTAACTATCGGAGACAGTTCCGTGCTGAAAGAATACCGGTATCCTCTCATAGGCCTTATTCAGAATTCCCTTTATTACCTTGTCCGATGCTACAGCCGGACCTTCCGGCTTCAGATCGAAAACGAGAAGCCCTGGATGGATCACCTGGAAGGCGGCGGCAGGGTTCTTCTATGTGGATGGCACCAGCAGTTTTTCGCGGCAATCTATCATTTCAAAACCTACGCCGTTTATCACCCGTCCCTCATGATCAGCCAAAGCAGAGACGGTGATATTATCGCCCGGATCGCCGAAAAGTCCGGCTGGCTTGCCGTAAGGGGATCCTCTTCCCGCAGGGGCGGCAGGGCACTGCGGGAGATGGTGGGCCGGCTGGAAATCTCAGGCCTTGCCGCCCACGTCGTGGACGGCCCCAGAGGCCCGGCCGGGGTCATCAAGGCGGGCGCTCTGAGCCTGGCCCGTTCGGCGGGGGCCGTCATTGTCCCCTTCTACACCTACTCCGACCGGTCCCTGTATTTTCAGAGCTGGGACCGTTTCATGCTTCCAAAACCCTTCGCGAAGGTGCGCCTTCGCTTCGGCGATTTACTGAATGTTACAGCCGGGGAGGATGATGAGTCCTTTGAAGAGCATCGGCTCCATCTTCAACAGATCATGTTGCCCAATCTGGTCTGCTGACTGTCCGCTCCATTATGCTTCAGGACTCTTTCATTTTTTCTGAGAAAATCCTTAGAAAAACAATTGCATTTTCAATAAAAATCAGTTATCGTCCGTTCCATCATAAGTGCAGTACTTGATTGTAGTTAACAAAATACGAAAAGCGAACCGCACAAACCGGATTGTAGGGATGTGCGGTTTTTTGTAAACGCTTCAAGTCGAGTGGATGGACAGTGTCACAAAGGTTCCTGGATGGAACCGAATATAAAGGAGAGAGAAAAATGCCGGAAGGAACAGTAAAATGGTTCAACGATTCAAAGGGGTTTGGCTTTATTGAAAAAGACGGGGGCAACGATGTTTTTGTACATCATTCCGCCATCCTCGGTGAAGGGTTCAAATCCTTGTCAGAGGGTGACAGGGTCAGTTTCGATGTCGTTGAAGGGAAAAAAGGACCGGCGGCGGGAAATGTCCGCAAGCTTTAAAATCCGCCCATCGCGCTGCATTTAAAAGCCCTGATTTTCTGGGCCTTAAAAGTGTATCGTCATCAATCTTTTGATTTGGTTTTGGCTATTCATTCCACCCCGGAGCCTGTTAAAAAAGGTTTCCGGGGTTGTTTCTTTTTCAGAGACGCCTCGTTCCGGAACGAGGCGTCCATACCGAAAAGCAGTGGAGAAGTTATGGCACGGAAAAACCCGCAGCAATTTATCAAGCGGCAGAAGGAAATGGAGCGCGCGCAAAAAGCCAGAGAGAAAATGGCAAAGCGCCATCGCGATAAGAAAGACGACGAGTTACAGGAAGGCACTGCAAACGGACATTCCGAGGAAACACTTCCTTCAGAATCCTGACAGGCTTTCATAAAGACAAGGATTTATCAATTCTCACGTCCCCTGAAGGGACAACCATGCCGGGGATGATCCCGGCAAATTATCACGAAAAAGGAATTTCAATGAGTTTTACAAAGTTTAATTTTCACCCCCGGATCCAGGACGGCATCCAGGCCATGGGTTACACGACACCGACCCCTATCCAGCAGAAATCCATTCCGGCGATACTCCAAGGCAGGGATGTCATGGGGCTTGCCCAGACCGGAACGGGTAAAACAGCGGCGTTTGTCCTGCCCATCATGCAGCACCTGATCAACAGCCCGCGCAGAGGAACCCGTGCGTTAATCGTTGCGCCAACGCGGGAACTGGCGGAACAGATTCATGAGTCCATAGAGGAACTCGGCAGGGAGACAAAGTTGAGAAGTGTCGCTGTTTATGGCGGTGTCAATAAGAATCCGCAGATTTCAAAACTCCGGGAGGGAGCTGAAATCGTTGTCGCCTGTCCGGGCCGCCTGCTCGACCTGATGGACCAGGGAGCCGCCGACTTGTCCGGGATCGAAATTCTCGTTCTGGACGAAGCGGACCGCATGTTCGATATGGGTTTTCTGCCGGATATCCGGAAGATCACCAGGAGGACACCGGAAAAGCGCCAGACGCTGCTGTTTTCTGCCACGATGCCCTCGGATATCCACCTCCTCGCAAGGGAAGTCCTTCACAATCCCATGATTCTCCGGGTCGGCGATGACGCTCCTGCGTCGACGGTATCCCATGCCCTGTATCCCGTTGAACAGCACCTCAAGACAGCCCTGCTGATGAAGCTTCTGCGGGAAACGCAGACAGAATCGGTTCTCGTATTCACGCGCACCAAGCATCGGACGACGCGGGTAGCGTTGCAGATGAAAACAGCCGGGTTCCCCGTGGCATCCCTGCAGGGCGATCTTTCGCAGAGCAGGCGCCAGGACGCCCTCAGCGGCTTTCGGAACGGAAGGTACCAGATCCTGGTCGCCACGGACATCGCTGCCAGAGGGATCGATGTTACCCGGATCTCCCATGTGATCAATTATGACATGCCCGACACCGTCGATGCCTATACCCATCGCATCGGCCGTACAGGCCGGGCTGAGCAGGAGGGAGATGCCTTTTCCTTTGTGACCCCTGAGGAGCGGGATCTGGTGGGAAACATCGAGCATGTCCTGGGGGAGCGAATCGAACGGCGCACCCTGGAAGGTTTTGATTACGCGCTGCCTGCTCCGGCAGGAAGTGGCGGAGGTCGGCGTTCCAGCGTCAGCCACACGAGACGCGAACTCCCCACCGAGTTCCTGAGCGCCGTTCCGGCGAAAAAACCTTCCTCTCATCATTTTTCGCCACGGGCATCGGGTCGCCGAAGCCGATAATCTTGCAAAGCGCGTCCCTTCAGGGGTGCGCTCTGCCTTTGGAGATTCCCCCGATCCATCCCGGTTCGGGGGATTTTTTCGCTCACCGCATGGAAACCCGCCTTTTCAGGGGGCCATGGGGACAGGCCTGATCCGTTGATGGATGAGACGGGTCATCAGGAAGAGATTTCTGCCTCGCTGATGATCTTGATTTTTTTTGACCACCCGTATTTCCCTGTCCTGACATTTCTGCATTCCGAGTGATATTGCAGCGTGAAAACGATATCGCCCTGGTGCTGGCCGTCCTGCTCGACCCGGTAGCCCGTTATGATCCCCCCGAAAAAAGACGGCTCCTGCAGCTTTTTGTGGAAATAGATTTCACCGCCGATCAACCCTTTCGCCTTGTCTTCATCAAGGCACCACCAACCGCTTTCCCATTCATTATCCTGCAGCTTCACAAAACGATTCAACGGTTCCAAAATGTGTATGTTCATATCGCTCTCCATCCATAAAAAAATTCAATGGTCATATCCCCTGAGGGGTTTCTGCCATAAAAAAAGCCCCGCCTCACTGTAATGGGCAGGACTTCGTTAGCTCTTTCTTTTCCCCTTGCCGAAGGGAGATTTACGGATCAGCAGATGTCAATTACATGAAGAACTTAAGGATAGGCGCAATGATGAATAAGTCAAGATAATTTTACCCGATCCACCGGCCGGCGGTCAGCCATTGCGGAATTCACGAGCATCGCTCATCAGGGAGAACCTGTCCGATGCGAACAGGACTCGTTGCTCTGCATCCCCAATAATTCCATATTTTTAGACAGTCAGGACAAATTTTCCCCGCTCCATTCTAATTTCCTTGACACAAACCTCCCTTCCATTTATAGTTCCTCAACTTGGAAAATATGGGCCATCAAAAGCTGCCATCCGTATTCAGGAAACCGGTTCGACCACGTTGCCCTTGCCGAAGCAGAAAAGCTGACCAGAGATTATGGAACCATCGGCCCGCGGGATGTTTACAGGATAACATGTCCTCTTCTGTCGCACATACACCAGTCCTAGAGTTGAAGGGTAACCTTTTGTCTCTGATGGTGCTTTACCTGTACGACAGCGACAGGGAGCGCATTGAACAGCAGTTCGCCGAGAAAATCGGAAAGGCAAAGAATTTTTTCCAGAGCGCCCCGCTCATCCTCGATCTGAGTGCACTGCAGAATGTGGATGCTCCACTTGATGTTTCGCACCTGGTCGGTCTGGCGAGGAAACACGGGCTGGTGCCCGTCGGAATTCGGGGGGGAAGCCCTCAGCTGCGCGAGGCGGCGCTGAGCCTGTCCCTCGGGATTCTTCCCGACACCAAACCCATGATCTCCCGGACCGAACCGCAGGAGGAGCGGACACTCCCGGCAACAAAGGACAAGATCGTATCCCAACCCGTCCGCTCCGGACAGCAGGTGGCGGCCCTCCAGGGCGATCTCGTGGTGTTGTCAGCGGTCAATCCCGGGGCGGAAGTTCTGGCAGGAAGAAACATCCACGTGTACGGAGCTCTGCGGGGACGGGCGGTTGCGGGAATACACGGCTATTCCGAAGCCCGGATCTTCTGCCGGAATTTCGATGCGGAACTGGTTTCCATCGCGGGTCAATACAAGCTGAATGAAGACTTTGACGACACGGTGAGAGGCAGGGCCGTTCAGATTTATCTCGAACAGGATCGTCTGGTGATCCAGCCCTTTGCAGTATAGCCTCGATCAAGGCCGTGAAGGGGTCCAGGATCTTGTGTGACCCTTTTTATTTTAATGTCAGAGACGTTGATTTTTGAAAGATTGCATTTTGTTTTAAGGAGATTTTCCCTTGGCTAGAGTCATCGTTGTTACCTCCGGAAAGGGTGGCGTGGGAAAGACCACGACCAGCGCCGCTTTTGCTACAGGTCTCGCCATGCGCGGACATAAAACGGTCGTCATCGATTTTGACATCGGATTGCGTAATCTGGATCTCATCATGGGATGTGAACGCCGCGTCGTCTACGATTTCGTCAATGTCATCAGGGGAGAGGGAAATCTCAATCAGGCGTTGATCAAGGACAAGCGCGTCGACGACCTCTATATCCTCCCCGCATCCCAGACCCGGGACAAGGATACGTTGACCGTGGAAGGAATCGAGCAGATTTTTGAAGAACTCAAGGAGCGTTTTGATTTCATCGTGTGCGACTCACCGGCCGGAATCGAGCACGGGGCGATCATGGCCATGTATTTCGCCGACGAAGCCATTATTGTGACCAACCCGGAAGTTTCATCCGTCCGCGATTCAGACAGGATTATCGGCATCCTGGCGAGTAAAACCAAGCGGGCGCAGAATGGAGACGCGCCGGTCCGGGAACATCTTCTGGTAACGCGTTACTTCGCCAAGCGGGTCAATACCGGGGACATGATGAGCGCCAAGGATATCCAGGAAATCCTGGCGATCCCCCTGCTGGGCATTATCCCGGAGTCCCCGTCGGTTCTGCAGGCCTCCAATTCCGGAATTCCCGTTGCCCTGGACAAGAACAGCGACGCCGGACAGGCCTATCTCGACGTCGTCGCGCGTTTTCTCGGCGAAGATCGTCCGCATCGTTTTTTGAATAAAAAAAGTTTTTTTGCTCGTTTATTTGGGAATTAACATGAATATTTTCAACTATTTCAGTTTCCTGAAGCAACGAAAAAGCGCGGCGGTCGCAAAGGAGCGTCTCCAGATTATCGTGGCCCATGAGCGCAGTGCGCTTTATCGCGGCTCTTTCGATTTCATCCCCCTCCTTCAGAAGGAACTGCTGGACGTCGTCAGAAAGTATGTCAACGTGTCCGATAATCAGATCAAGGTCAACGTGGAAAAGAACGGCAACTATGAAGTCCTGGAAGTCAATATCGCCTTAGCCGATGCAGAAGGCCGTTTCAGTCTCCCGTAATCCGCCGGATTTCCTTCAATGAACACCGGATTTAACAAGAAGGCCTCCGCGGCAAGCGGAGGCCTTCTTCCTGGGGATGTCCGCCACGCCATGAGCCCGAAAGCCCATCCTGTTTTTGAACAGATCTCCCTGTTCGATGATGCCTATACCCTGCTCAACAGCGGTCTCGCCGATTTCATGTCACTGGACCTGCAATCAGCCAGGAATTCTCTTGAACAGTATGGGGAAATCTATCGGGCGCGGGATCAGGTTGCACATTTCCTTGGAATCATCGATTTCCTGGAGGAAAAGCTGGCGCAGACTCCCAACGGCATCGAGGAACCGGCTTACCTCTACGACCTCTTGAACACCCTTGAAGTCGAAACCAGCAGGGTTGCATGCCTCTCACAGAATGTCCGGGACGGAATCCGCTCCTCTCTCCAAAAGAGGCTTCTGAAGGCGATCGAAGATCATCATCTGTCCGGCACCCCTTACCTTTCCAGTTCGCTCCCCACGGGATTCGTTTATCTGCGGGCCGGTCGGCCGGACGAGGCCATCGCTGCGCTGCAGGCCTGCCTTCCTCTTTCGCCCGGAAATGCCCTTATTTACGGCTATCTCGGTGATGCCTACCTCATGCGCCGTGAGGTCGCGCAGGCCCGGCAATGCTACCTGAACGCCTGCCTGAGCGACCCGAAGGCACTGGATTGGAAATTTCTGAAGGATTCAAATCTTCTATCCCTGAGGGATCAACTCGTGGAACGATATGGGGATGAATCCCCGGCCCTGGAATGGCTTCCGGTCCATGCCATTCTTCGGGACCTTTTCAAGCCCGGGTTGCTGGGTCTGTATGAAGGCTTGAAGGAACTCGTGGAGGACTATCTCGCCCTGCAGAGGAAATTCCGGCAAACGCCTGAGCCCGGCCTCAAGGCCGGGCTTTTTCTGCGCGCTCTCCTACTCTGCGAACAGGAGCCCCACCTGAAATTTATAAAAACTGTGAATTTTATCGATCTTCGCAAAACGATGAAGAGCCTTGACCCGTCACTCTTTGCAGGCTATTTAACTTGGATCGAAAGGAGACATGCCGGCTTGAAATAACCGTTCAGCTGGAATGACAGGAGATTTTCCAAAATGGCTCAACCAACCATACTGTTCATGGGAACCCCCGAATTTGCGCTGCCATCGCTGGAAAAGCTGGTTGAAAGGGGTTATGAAATCGCCGCAGTTGTCACACAACCGGACCGCCCGAAAGGGCGGGGAAAGCACCTGGTGGCGCCGCCGGTCAAAGTCGCGGCGGCCCGCTGGAACATCCCGGTCCTCCAGCCCCAGAAGGTCAGAGATCCCTCCTTTCTGGAGATCCTGAAGCAGTTCCCGGCGGACCTGATCGTCGTTGCGGCGTTCGGGCAGATCCTGCCCAGGGAGGTCCTGTATTTTCCGCCTCTGGGCTGCATCAATGTCCATCCCTCCCTGCTCCCCAGATATCGCGGGGCAGCGCCGCTCAACTGGACCCTGATCAACGGGGAAACCCGCACCGGCGTCACCATCATGTATATGGATGAGGGATTGGATGCGGGGGATATTCTTCTTCAAAAAGAAACCCCGATCGACCAGGAGGAGAGCTTCGGCCATCTTCATGACCGCCTGGCGGCCCTTGGAGCGGATCTGCTTGTTCGGGCGATTCAACTGCTCGAGACCCACCAGGCACCCAGAATCCCTCAGGATAACTCGTTGAGCTCCTATGCGCCGAGGCTGAAAAAAGAGCACGGACTGATTCGCTGGGACCAAGAGGTTTCCGTAATCGTCAATCAGATCAGGGGTCTGTCCCCTTCCCCCTGCGCTTACACGTTCCTGGACGGCAAGACCCTGAAGATCTTTGCGGCCAGGGGAATCGAGCAGCCCGTATCGGAAAAACCCGGTCAGGTCCGGAGCGGAACGAAGGAGGGATTGCCTGTGACCGCAAAAAACGGCTACGTTGTCTTGAAGGACATTCAGATGGAAAACCGCAAGCGCATGAACGCATCGGATTTTCTTAGAGGCTACGAACTGCGTCCCGATGCGGTTCTTGGCTGAAATGATTCCCTCCCCACGCAGTCTGGCCGTAGATCTCCTGGATCGCATCGACCGAACGGGGGCGTTCGCCGAGCCCCTCCTCGATGCCTGTCTCCGCCGTCATGCCCTTGCCAATACCGCGGACCGTCATCTCCTTACCTCCCTGGTTTACGGCACGCTGAGGATGAGGGGACATCTCGACTGGATCATTGAGCGACTTTACAAGGGAACGTTCGCATCCATGCAGGATGGGATCAAAAACATTCTGAGGACGGCCCTCTATCAGTTTCTGTTTATGGAGCGGATCCCCGCTTTTGCCCTGGTCAATGAAGCCGTTGAGCTGACCAGGAACCGCTACCCCGGCCGGGAACATCTGGTGAACGCCCTGCTGAGAAACGCCGTGCGCAGAGGACGGAGCCATGACTTTCCCTACCCGGATATGGGGAAAAATCCGGAGGAGCACATCTCCGTTGTCTGCTCCCACCCGCTCTGGCTGGTGCACCGCTGGAGCAGGATGTACGGTCCGGAGCAAACCCTTTCCCTCTGCCGCGCCAACAACCGGGTCCCACCCGTGACCCTTCGAGTCAACACCCTCAAATCGACGCGCCCCGGTTTAAAGGCACTGCTGGAAGATGAGGGATTCTCCGTCACCGAGTCACATTTCTCCCCGGACGGATTGCAATTGAACGGCCCCTCCGATGATCTCCGATCATCTTCCGCGGGGCGCCAGGGTCTTTTCCTTCTCCAGGACGAGGCTTCCCAGTTGATCGCCCGCCTGGTCTCACCGGAGCCGGGAGAGGAAATCCTAGACCTGTGCTGCGGCGTCGGTGTCAAGACGACCCACTTGGCCGCCCTGATGAAGAATGGGGGCCGCATTCTGGCCGTGGACCTCTATCCGGGCAAGCTGGACGCCCTGAATCGCCTGGCGGCGAAGATGGGCATTACCATGGTTGAAACCCTCAAGGCGGATGCTTCGACACAATGGGGGGAATTGCTCCAGGAAAAATTCGACCGCGTTCTCGTCGACGCACCCTGTTCAGGTCTGGGAACCCTGCGGAGAAATCCGGAAATCAAATGGCGCCTGAAGCCTCAGGACCCTTCTTCCCACGGCCGCCTTCAGGCCGGCATCATGGATCGCGCCGCCGCTCTTCTCCGCCGCGGTGGACGTCTCGTTTACAGCACCTGCACGATCCTTCCCGAAGAAAACGAACTTCTCATCGGGAATTTTCTCTCCCGTCACGGGGAGTTTTCCATCAGCCCATCGGACGGAATTTCTCCTGAGGCCTCAACCCTGATCGGGGAGGATGGATTTTTCCGGACGGCTCCCGACACGTCCGGCATGGATGGATTTTTTGCGGCCATTCTCGTCAAGCATTGATTTCCGCTGCCTGGCCGGCTTGCGCCCCTCCGGCGAGAAACGCGGCATTGCCTTCAGGACCGAAGTCGTATAGGATCCCGGTTCAACGCATCACAATCATAGACAAGGAGAGCTGGAATGAAAAAAACGATCATATGGATGATTGCCTGCCTGATGGTGAGCGGCTGCGCCGTCTCCGAAAAGTACGCCCGGATGTCCTCGACCGTCATCGACTGCAAGGCTGACCAGATCGAAATTGAAAACGCGCCTCTGATCGGCTTCTGGGGTACGCAGAGCTGGGAGGCAATCTGCAAGGGGAAAAGGTACATCTGCAGTCATGATCCCCAGACCGGCGTGAACTGCACAGAAATGATCAACCCCTTCGCCCCATAAGGCAACGGCTCCGGAGAACGGCGCGTTGCGCGGATCAGCAACTCTTTATCCGGACGCTGTTTCGGAGAACACGCCTCCTGCGTCACGGCTGAACAAGCGCATCGTAAATGCGCCTGGCCACCTCCCTGTCGTTCAGGTACCCCGCAATCCCGTGACGGTTTTCCGTATGATTCCGCACATCCGTCTTGTTTTCCACGGCAGGATTCAATGGAAAATTCTCCTTGTCCAGGGGATGCAGGGCGACCACGTCGCGCTCGTCCATCGCGTTGAACCACTTCCCGACGCATGCCGGATGTTTGTTCGGTGCGAGAGATTTCCGGATCGCCGTGATCGCCAGCGGAGAACCGACCGTCACAAACAGCGGGACATTCCAGCGGAGCTCCTTCCCTTCACGGCGGAGGAGGCTGTAGGAAACAACGGTGCCCAGTGAATGTGAGACAACCACCGTCGGAACGTCCGGAAGCATGGCTTTGCGGATTCCCGTTTCAATCTCGTCCCGGATGCCGATGTTGTAGAGGTACTGGTACACGTCATTCGTGGCGATGGCGATGCTGGCCCCGCTCGCTCCCGGCACGAAGCGGTCGATCGCCTTCAGCACACCCTGGAGCCATTCCCAGTTGAGCGGCCCCTTTGCGATGACTTCCGCTCCGGCCGCCTCGGCGAGCATGGCGTCACTGATTCCCGCCCGCTGCTGCACCTCCTGGATCACGGCCCGCATGAAAGTTCTCTCCTCATCGTCGGCGTTGTCCCCCTTGACAATGACCTCCGCCACCTTTTCCGGCGGCAGTCCGCTCACGAGGCCATGGAGGGTATCGCCATAATAGGGAAACCGGATGGCATCCCCGGAAATCGGCATGGAAAGCCCATTCTTTTCAAGCCCCTCCCGAAATGCGGCAATCCACTGCATCTTGAGCGCGGCGGCATCCTTGTGCTCCTGCGCACGACCGTGTATGAACACCAGCTGTTTCATCATTCTATTCCTCCTGAGAGAATTGCTTTTCGAAGCATGGCGACACCCTTCCCATTGAACATCGTCCAGAGCGAGGGAAGCCGGCATTGTTCGATTCCGTGAAGCGATGGCGGCAACTGCGCCCGGTAGGCGGAAAGAAGGGCCCACCCCTGGGAAAGCATTGGAAAAGGCGGGACAAAACGCCCCCTGATCGGCGCCCTCGAAAGAAGCGCAATATCGAAGAAGACAAGACCAAGATCGGCTTCCATGTAGGAGCGCATCTCGTCGATCAGGTCGCGACGCTGCAGGCTGTCATAGACGTAGGCCGCGTAGAGCGCCAGGGACGGATCGACCCCTTTTGCGTATTGCATGCGCCTCGCCAGGGAGAGACCGCCCTCCTCGTTGAGGCGGAATACGCCCAGGGCGGCCGATGCCGCGATCGTCGCCCGCAGGGAACGCAGTTCGTTTACCGCATGGGCATACTCGCCCCAGCGCCACGTGTTTTCCGAAGGTTCATAGCTCACATCCACCAGCTGCCCCCCTTCGAAGCTGAGGGCGGCGATGAAATCCGGCAGTGCGGGAACAGCGACACCGCATCCGTTTTCGAGGACAAGGAGCACGTTCGCCCCCGGCGCCGTCAGCCCTCCTACCCGGACAGTGTCTCCCGCCGTGCCCAGCAGTTCGACGGCCACATCGCGCTGGACCGTGTCAACGATCCGCGCGCCCCGGATCTTGAACCCGCACTGGGTTTCGAAATGCATTGGGCCGAAGGGCTCCGCCTGGTTGGCCACCGCCTCGAGCAGCCCCCTTTCGCGGCCGCCTGATTTGATGCTGAGCAATTCCTTCCATTTGTGCTGGTCGCCTTCGAGGGATGCGGATACCAGCCCCTCGGAAACCGTGAAGGGCGTAACCGGAGGCGGCTCGCGCGCGGGAGTGCCTGGGGAGAAGGTCCGGGAGAGAAGCCTGCCCTTGAAGGGCATGCGTGCGATCCATGCATCCTCCGTATGGCGGCTGATCCGGTCGTCGGGCAGCTGGTTGAGCTTCGGGTCGATCTTCATGGCAGACAGGCGGGCCGGCACGTCCCTCTTGAGACAGTCCGCCAGCTCTCCCAGGCGGAGTTCGGCGACGACCCGGCCGTCCTCCTCAACGGGATGCAGAGTCTCCTGGTGCCGCCCGGTAAGGTAGTCCAGCAGCACCTCCGTGTACAGCGCCGAATAGCGCTTGGCCGCTTCAGCCGCCGCCGCGGCCGGATCGACAATTTCCAGGGAGGGTTTCCCGCGGGCGCACGAAAAGAGGATGTCAACAGGCTTCTCCGTCCCGCTGACGGGCTCGTTGGGAAACACTTCGCCGCCCTTGATCTGCAGGGCCAGGAGCCCCTCCGCGGCACTCCTGCAGGCATCGGATATCAAGACGACATGGCTGATTCCGCAATACCGGGCAAGGCGCACGCTTCCCTCGACGTTGACGGCCTCGTTGACGTTTTTCGGAGCACCGGAAAGAAGCCAGAATTCGCTGTCGATGTTGATTCCGTGTCCGGAAAAATAGACGATCAGCTGCTCCACCGAGGCCCGGTCGACGAGGGCAGTGATTGCCGAATGGACCTGCTCAACGGTTACGGGATTCTTTTCGTCCGTCAGGACCTGCAGGCGCCCTTCGTCGATTCCCTGCCTGCGCGCCCAGTCCGTCATGCGTTGGACGCTCGGCGTTACCGCCTGGAGCTCGGGCAGATTGCCCGTTTTGCTGACACCGATAAGAACGGCGGCCCTCTCCATTTCGAACCTCCTTCTGTTGATCTGCTTCCGTGCCGCCTCGACAGCCTCACGGCTCGAGAGGCTTCAGGATAACCGTTCCCGGAGCCTGGATGTCGCCTTTCCCGGACCAATCGTTCGTCGTTCCCACAGAGATTATATTGGCCGCCCCACCCTGAGCGCAGGCTGCGGGATACACCCTGACATCCGGCCCGTAGTTGCCGGCAGCCGCAACAAAGAGCACTTCTGGATGCTTTGCGATGGCGGAACACAGATCGCTGTAATCGTCCGTCCCTTCGATAAATCCCAGGCTGAGATTGACGACTCCGGCCCCACGGGAGGCGGCCCAGTCGATTGCCGAAATCACGGCGTGCTTGTCTACCGTACCGTCGGCACCCGCCACCTTCGCGACAAGAATCCTCGGAGAAGGCAGGTTCTGGAATTCCGGAGGCGCTGCACTCCGGGCTTGCAGCGCCAGAATGGCCACAATCGTACCGTGTCCGATCCTGTCTTCCGGACCCTCCCCGGTAAAATCCTCCTGCTCGGCAATCAACCCCCTGATCTGCGGATGATCGGCCAGGATCCCGGAATCGATGACGGCTATCGTCGTGGAGCGATCGGTATAGGGCGGCGGATACAGGGGAATGCCCTGAACGACATGCCAGTTTCCCCTCTCGTCGCGCAGCCTGATGTCGCCCTCCTGCGGACCACTCGCCCCGGTTCCGGCGGGTCCTCCCATCAAAAAGCCTTTTCCTCTCTTCTCCTGCATTTTCTCCCCCCCACCTGTTGACACCCCTGGTATTCTCCGTACCATTTTCTCAGTACCGAAAAGAACGCGCCTCTCCATGCAGAAAAAGTATATAGGCCCCTGCAGCGCGTGTCAAAAAAAATCCGGGGCAACAGCCCGGCGGCATCTTGCTGCGTATCACCCTGAGGGACTCTTACGGTTCCGGATTTCCAGCGTATTTCCGCATTTCGTCATGGCAGCGCAGCCATGTGCAACGTCCTCGGAGCACGATCCGGATAAAGCCGGAGACGCCGTCAGGGCCTCTTCTCCTGCGGCAGGGTTCGTTTCGTTCAGCCGATGGAATGCCTTCGGGCGTTCTGTTTTTTTGTGGATGCCTTGATTGGTCATGGTTCCGTCCCCGTCGTGGAGTCTTGTTTCCGAAGGCCGCCGGCGATCCGGCTCCGCAATTTTTCCATCACGACATAGAACACCGGCGTCACATACAGGGTCAGCGTCTGCGAGAAGAGCAGCCCGCCGACGACGGCCAGACCCAGAGGGCGCCGGGATTCGGCCCCTGCGCCGTATCCGAGAGCGATGGGCAGACCGGCCATGAGGGCGGCCATCGTCGTCATCATGATCGGACGGAAACGGACAAGGCAGGCCTCGTAGACGGCGTCATGCGGATTCTTCCCCTGTTTTCGCTGCGCCTCGATGGCAAAATCCACCATCATGATTCCGTTCTTCTTCACAAGGCCGACCAGCATGACTATACCCACGAAGGCATAGATGGAAAGGTCATGGCGGAAAGCCATAAGGGCCAGCAGCGCCCCGAAACCGGCGAAAGGCAGGGCGGAGAGAATGGTGACGGGATGATAGAAACTTTCATAGAGGATCCCCAGAATGATGTAGATCACCACAATGGCCAGGATCAGCAGAATTCCCATGCTGGCAAGAGATGACTGGAAGGCCTTCGCGGTTCCCTGAAATTCGTAAGTCATCCCGGAGGGCATGGAGGCGGCCGTCATGGCCTGGATCCTCTCCACCGCCTGGCCGAGTGAATAGCCAGGCTTGAGGTTGAACGAAATGGTCACTGAGGGCAGCTGGCCGGAATGGCTGATGGTCAGCGGGCCGATATCCTCCCGCAGCGTCGTGATCGCCCTCAGGGGAACCAGCTGCCCGGTGGAAGACCGGACATGAAGCATGGACAGCACGGAAGGATCGGTCCGATACTGAGGGAGGAGTTCCAGGATGACCTGATAATCGTTGTTCGGGGTGTAGATCGTCGAAATCTGGCGCGACCCGTAGGCGCTGTAAAGGGCGTTTTCAATCTGCATCGGCGTGACGTTCAGGATGAACGCCTGATCGCGGTCGATATCGATGTGCACCTCGGGATTCTTCAGCTGCAGGTCGCTGCTCACATCCTGCAGCTCCTCCATCCGGCGCATCCGATCCTCCATTTCAGCGCCGTAGCGGAACAGCTCCTTCGTTTCAATCCCCTGGAATGTCACCTGATAGAGGCTTTTGGTCACACGTCCGCCAATGTTGATCGGGGGCGGGTTGGTCGGAAAGGCCCTGATGCCCGGAACGGAGGCGAGCTTTGGCCGGAGCCTGTCGATCACCTGATCCGCACTGAGCTCCCTTTCACGGCGCGGCTTGAGGACGATGAACATGCTCCCCGTATTCGCGGCGACCTGGCCGCCTCCCGAGGCCACGCTGCACATGAAGCGGTCGACGTTGGGGTCCTTCTGCACGATATCGAGCAGAGCCAGCTGATGCTGAACCATGGAATCGAAGGAGATGTTCTCTGCCGCCTCTGTCCTTATCGAGATCTGGTCCCGGTCTTCGGAGGGGATGAAGCCCTTGGGAATAGCATAAAACAGGAAGACCGTTGCGGCTAGAAGGGCGGCGGAAAAGATCAGGGTTGCGCGCTCACGGGAAAGGACCCAAAGCAGGGTGCGGCGGTAAAAGCTGAGCATCGCATCAAACCCCGCCTCCACCAAGAGGTAGACCCGCCCGTGCCGTTCTCTGCCCGGGACGCGGATGAACCGGCTGGCGAGCATGGGGGTCAGGCTCAGGGAGACGAAGCCGCTGATCAGAACGGCCACGGCAATGGTGACGGAAAACTCCCGGAAGAGGCGTCCCACGATGCCCCCCATGAAGAGGACGGGGATGAACACGGCGGCCAGCGAGAGGGTCATGGATACGATGGTGAAGCCGATTTCACGGGCCCCTTCCAGGGCCGCCTGCATCCGCGGTTTCCCCATCTCGACATGCCTCATGATATTTTCCAGCATGACGATGGCGTCATCGACGACGAACCCCACAGACAGGGTCAGGGCCATGAGGGAGAGGTTGTCGATGCTGTAATCCAGAAGGTACATGACGGCAAAGGTTCCAATAAGGGAGACGGGGAGGGTCAAGCTCGGAATGGCCGTTGCGGACAGATTGCGAAGAAAGAGAAAGATGACCAGGACGACGAGTACGAGGGTCAGATACAGGGTGAACTGCACATCCCTTGCCGAGTCCTTGATGGGAATGCTGCTGTCGCGCAGGACCACCAGGGATACGGATGCCGGCAGCTTTTCGCGGAAGGCGGGCAGCAGGGCCTTGATGGCGTCGGCGACCTGGATCGTGTTGGTTCCAGGCTGCCGCTGAATGGCCAGGATGATGGCGCGGCTGCGGGTTGTCGGCGTGGCGAACCATGCCGCCACCCTGTCATTTTCAACGCTGTCCCGAACGTTCCCCAGCTCCTGAAGGCGCACGGGCTGGCCGTCGCGGTAGGCCACGACGAGAGGCAGATACAGGCCGGCCTTCATCAGCTGGTTTTCGGACTGCAGTGTGGCCAGGGTTTGCGGGCCGGTGAGGGTTCCCAGGGGATTGTTGACATTGTAATGGCTGATCACCGAGGACACTTCGTCGATGCCGATGCCGCGGGAAGCCAGGGCATGGGGATCCAGTTCGATGCGGACGGCGTACTTCTGCGAGCCGTAGACGGACACCTGCGCCACGCCGGTCACCCGCGATATCTGCTGCGCAAGCTGCGTTTCCCCGTACTCGTTGAGAACATACATTGGAAGGGTTGGGCTGGTCAGGGCCAGGTACAGAATCGGCTGGTCGGCGGGATTGACCTTGCGGAAGGACGGCGGCGTCGGCAGATCCTCGGGCAGACGACGGCTGGCGCGCGAGATGGCGGACTGCACATCCTGGGCCGCCGCGTCGATATCGCGATTCAGGTCAAACTGCAGGGTGATACGGGTCGAACTCTGAGAGCTTGTGGAGATCATGGAGTCTAGGCCGGCAATGGTCGTGAACTCCTTTTCAAGAGGGGTGGCCACTGTTGAGGCCATGGTTTCCGGGTTTGCACCGGGCAGGGAGGCGGAAACGCTGATCGTGGGAAAGTCCACCGCGGGCAGATCGCTCACCGGCAGGAGGCGATAACCGATCAGGCCGGCAAGGACGATGCTCATCATGCACAGCAGCGTCATGACAGGCCGGCGGATAAAGGGCTCCGAAAGATTCACGGACGCTCCCCCGGCGCTTTTGCGGGCTCTTTAACGGCGGCGGTCCTGATTTTGACCCGGGCGCCCGGGACGAGCTCCAGGTGGCCGTCGGTTACAACACGCTCGCCGGCCCCCAAGCCCCTTTCGATGACAGCCTCAACCCCGGTGGCCATCTGGACGGCAACCGGCCGGAGTTCAACCGTCTGGTCCTCTTTGACGACAAAGACAAATTTTCCGTCCTGGCCCGCCTGAACCGCCTCCGCCGGCACGACCAGGGCCCCCTTCCGGACCCCGAGCACCAGGGTCGCGGTGACGTACTGGCCCGGCCAGAGCGCCTCCCGATCATTGTGGAACACCCCGGCAAGACGCACCGTTCCGGTTCCTTGATTGATCGAATTGTCGATAAAAAAGAGGTCGCCCTCCTCCGGAGGCCTGCCGTCCCCCGGTAATCCCGCCCTGACTTTCAGGACTCCTCCAGCCATCGCGCTGCGGATTGCGGGCAGATCTGCCTGGGGGACGCTGAAAAAGACCTCGATGGGCCGGATCTGGTTGATCGTCACCATGGTGGCCTCCCTGGCCCTGATCAAGGTCCCTTCCGCGGTGAGAAGGTCTCCGGTCCGCCCGGTGATCGGACTGTGGATGGAACAGCGTTCGACCTGGAGCCTCGCCGTGGCTGCGGCGGCCCGGTCGGCTCGGACCGTTGCCGTCAGGGCGGCCGCCTCGGCCTGGGCCTTGTCGTTGTCGCTCCGGGAAATCAATTCCCGCCTGAAGAGCTCTCGAAAACGTGCCGCCGTCAGGAGGGCATGTTCTTCCATGGCCCGATCCCGAAGAAGGTTGGCCCTGGCCCTATCCAGCTCCGCCTGGTAGGATCGGGAGTCGATGGTAAAGAGGAGATCTCCCCGCCGGATCGTCTGCCCCTTGCTGAAGTGCACCTTGGCAAGAATGCCGTCAACCTCCGACTTGATCTGGATACTCGAGCGGGCCTGAACATTTCCGAACGTTTTGATTTCTACCGGAATTTCTTTGAGTACCGCCTTGGCGGCGGTGACAGGAATCTGTCTGTCCCGGCTTGTTTTTGCCGGAGCGGCATCCCGGGAAGTTTCCGAACAGGCGGTGATCAGAAAAAACGATATCACGAGGGTGGCAGCGGCCAGACAGGCAAAGCGCTTTTTCATGAAGGACGACCTTTCCGCACACGGCATGGGAAGAAAATATGGGGAAAAATAGGCCATACGAAAAGCACCGTCAAGATTTAATTGGAGCGGCCCGGTTTTTACCACCTTCTCATCGGCATGGAGAAGAAGCGGCCGGTTTCGACCCGTCCACTAATCCGCGCGTCTTCCTCCTTTCGCCACAGTGAACGAGATCAGGTCCTGCACGCGTCCCGCCTTGATTTCCATCGTCCTTTCAAGCCTTCTTCCCTGTGAAGTCGCGGAACACAAGGCTCTTGCCATCATGATATTTATTTCCTGAAGACTGTGATATGAAAGGGAATAATTTGTTGGATGTAACCTCTTTTTAGGGAAGGCGTGCCCAGACGCTGACAGCCTGTCTGCACGGCCTGCGGGAATGTCTATGGTATTTGGGAAAAAAGAAACGATTTCAACACTGGATGAAGTTCTCGAATCAAGCTGGAAACAGCTCCATAACGGCGTCCGAAACTTCAGGGACCCCTTTCACCAGGCCGTCCTGACCACCATGGACGGCCGCAGACCCCAGGTGCGGATCGTGATCCTGAGGGAGTTTTCAGAAAGGGAGCGGACCTTGATCTGTCACTGCGATGCCCGGGGTTCAAAGGTACTGCAGATCCGGGACAATCCCAATGCGAGCTGGCTGTTCTATCATCCTGAAAAGTGGCTGCAGCTGCGCATTTCAGGAACCGCTTCGGTCCACACCGATGACCAGGTGGCGGAAGCACAGTGGGACCAGGTGCGCCTGCATCACCGCATCAACTACTGCGCAGACATTCCGCCGGGGTCGCCCACGGAGAATCCAACCTCGGGTCTTTCGGGTTTTCTCCTGGAAAAGGCGCCCAAATTATTTGATGTCCCCGAAGCCCGGAAAAACTTTGCCGCCATTGTCTGCCGGTTTGATGAAATGGACTGGCTGCTGCTGAAATTGACCGGCCATCTCCGGGCAAAATTCTCCTGGAAAGAAAGCGGGATGGACGCGTCCTGGGTGATCCCCTGACGTTCTGATGATGGCCGCCGGAACGATGGGCCTTTCCTGAAGGCACCGTCGCCGGTCCTGCCTCATTTACCAGAAAAACGAGAGGGGTATTTTCATCGCCCCATGGACATCGTGCTGGATGACGACAAAGTCATCCTGAACATCAATGAGATGGGCGTTCCGATGGGAAAGGTTTGATTCGTTGAAGCGGAGCTTGTAATAGGAACTGTTTTCAAGCACACCGCAGGAGCCCTTTTCCGGAAAGTCCAGTGTCCCTCTCCTGCCGATCAATGTTTTCAGATATTGTTGGTAATTCATAGATCGTCCCTTTAGTCCGTCCGGCATGTCATGCTTCGTTGAAGCATCTTTCCAGGCGGTTAAAAATAAAATCTTTCTAAGAAGAAAGCCCCCTTTTCCTTTCGGCATTCGGATTCGGACAAGCGGTTACGCGGCCCAGAGTCAGACGAAAGACGACTTTTGCTGGAACTCCGCCGGCCGAATCGCCAAAGTGCTGTAATAGTGCCACAATTTAACAGAAACTCAATACGGATCGATTACGGAACATATACCAGCATAAAACTGAGATAATCGATACATCCCGATATGCGACCCTCTGTACGGACAGCTTCTGAATATTGTTTTGACGCTCGCGAAGCAAGGCGTTAACGGCCCCCTTCAGGGGCCAATTCCATCCGTTGACACTGTTGGCTTTTTGGTTCCCTCCGCGGACAGGAATACCTGGTACTGCAGGGTTTGGATGACAGGAGTGTCGGCCTGGTCCGTGGCATGCGCGGGCCAGGCCGACAAGAAGATGAACATTGCTTGAAGTATGGCAAAGCAAGTATGGTGCCGGAACATCATTCTCGGACTCTTTTTTGATCGATGGGGCCTGAAAACCGGTTGATCCCATGTCCCATCATCCATCGGTTCCTCGAGAAATTTCCGCTTTGAAACACTGGACCGGCGGGCCACATGTCCAGAAACAATTGGAAATCACCAGAAAAAAATACCTCTTAAGCTTTCATGCTTCCTTTTCGCCCCGGTTCCTGTATATAAATCGGCTGTCCATCCCTCTCAGCTCCGGGAGGCGGCCGAAGGGAAATGGAGAACAGAGAGGGACCGTCAGGAAACCGATGTGACATCGTCGGAAGTGGCCTCGCACGGTCCTCGGAATGATGGCAACTGGGAGGAACGGTTTTGATTTCGAGAATAGACCATGTATCGCTTGCGGTAAGAGACCAGAAAAGAGCGGAACATTTTTTCCGGGACGTATTGGGGGCTGTTGCCTGCGTCGGCTCCATGGGGAGCCCCCAGATGAAGTACTTCTGGCAGATCTTTTCCCTGGGCGATCTGTCCCGCCTGGAGATCATCTCACCCACGGGAAAGGGCAGCTATCTTGACGGGTTTCTGAAGCACAGGGAAGGCGGCGTCCACCACATCACGCTCCAGACACCGGATCTCCGCAGGACGATGAACCATCTCGAGGAAAAGGGCATTCCCTTTTTTGGATACAACGAGTATTACGGCGCTGTGTGGAAGGAGATATTCATCCATCCCCGCCATGCCTTCGGGGTCCTGATCCAAATTGCGGAGTTTGACCCGGATGACTGGCTGTCGGAAGCGGTGAAGCTCCCCGGGGGAAAGAGATGGCAGGTTGAAAAAACGGACATGGGGGCAACCCTCACATTTTCACATCCCGGAGGCGGCAGAGTCCGGCTGACTTTTGATCGTGACGAACTGAAGGAACTGGCAGCGGAACTTGAAGCGGCGCTCTCGAAGGGTTTCCCATGATGTCGCCGGAGGGTACCGGAAAGGTGCAGTTCCACCGGCTTTCCGTATAACCATTACGGACAATACCTGAGATCCAAACGTCATTTCCCGCGCCGGAACGTAAAGTCTAGGCCAATAGGCTTAAGCTTCGTAAGAGTTTGGGTCATTGAAAATTCAGGCTAAGCCCGATTGCATCGTTCTTTAATATTGTTTAAAAGATATGTAGAAATTGTGTTTATTGATTCCCGGTTTCCGGGCTCCCCCACAGGGGCAAAGGATGGAAACCGACACGACCCTGTTCATCGATCGTTTTTCCATTCCGCTGCCGAGTCTGCAGGGACCCGGACTGGCAGACAAAGGGGGGGGGGTGATTTCTCACAACCAGACGAACGTTCGAGACAACTCGGAAAAAGGGTTTTTACAGCATCGCTCAACAGTTCTTCCAAGACGATACCAGGCATCCTTGAGCAGGGAAAACCGTTCCGAACGCAGGGAATGATCCGGCGGATGCAGAGGAGGAAACCATGAAAAAAGTTTTAATCTTGTCTTTCTGTTTGCTTTTCGGCCTGTTCGTTTTTGCAACCAACAGTTTTGCCGACCAGTGGCTGGATAAGGTCGTGTCATTCGACCGGCCGGCGGGCTCCTCAAGTGAAGGCGGGCCGGCCGAGTATGCCTTGGGCCCCAACGACGGTAATCACGTTTCCATTGACATCCCGGAAACCCTTATCCTTGCCTTTACAGACAATACGGCCTACGACGGAGCCGGCAACGACCTCAAAATCTATCAGGTGATAGGTGGCGATTCCAATGTCGACATCTACGCAAGCAAAGACAACATCACCTATGTTTACCTGGGTCGGACCGCCTACGATGTGGAGTATGACTTGAGCAGCTACTCCGGCCTTCCGTATGTGACCTATCTGAAATTCGTAGGGCTGGACAATGGAGGAGCCGTTGCGGGCTTTGATCTTGACGCTGTCGAAGCCCTCAATTCAGGCGCACCTGTACCCCTACCGCCTGCCATACTCCTTCTCGGTTCAGGCTTGGTCGGCCTTATCGGTTTGAGAAGCAGAAAGTCTTGATCCTGCACATGGGCAGGGGAATCCGGATTCACGAGGATGGCCTCGTCTTCTAAAGGGGGGGCATCTGCAGGGAGCCGTTCTTTTCTGATGTGGATCTGAGTTCTCCGAAAATAATCATTGCATAACAAGAAAGGCGCATTTTCATGCGCCTTTCTTGACGTTGATTTCTGAGGAGGTTTGCCGGTCATGCCGGATCACGACAGAGAAAAAATAAAATCCATCATTGCAGAGCCTCCCGCCAACATCTCCGATTTCATGGACGCCTTCGATATTGTGACTGAAGGCATCGATTGCGCCCTGCAATCCTTTCTGACCACCGAGGACGAAAAAGCCTTTCTGCGCCGGTTGTTGAGCCGTCTACATGGCGACCGTGACCGCCTCATCATCGAATATTATATCCTCAACTCGACCTCCCCGGGCTGTTTCTCCTGATCTCGCTCCGATGCTCCGGTACGAATGGGCGCGCCCGCTCTCCCGCCGGATCGGGGATGGCGGATGCGGTTCACTTCACGATTCTTACCTTGAGGACCCCGGCGGCATTTTCCATGGAACCCAGATTGACAACATCGCTGTATCCCAGTTTTTCGAGGGTTCCCTTGGCGATTTGCACCCGTCTTCCGGTTCTGCAGTAGAGGTAGATTTTCTGCGATTTATCGCAGGCCACGGACTCAATTTTTTCAGCAATCCGCCCATAGGGGATCAATACGGCGCCCTCAAGATGGCCGTTGTTCCATTCCGCCTCCGTCCGCACATCGACAACGGCCATCACGACCGTACCCATGCTCATAAACGCCGCGGCAGAGGACCGGCGGCCATCGAGATCGTCAATGTCGCGGGCAGCAGCTTATCCTTTTTCATGTTTTTCTCATTATTTTCGTCGCGTGCCGGCAGAAGAGTTATCCCGGATGCAGCTTTCAGAGATCCAATGCCGTCGCAAAGACGGGCGACAGAACTTTTTGAACCTGGAAGCAAATTATCCTTGACACATCATCCGACTTCATGTAGACGCGCTACGGTTATAGCTTTATTCATATACATTCAACAGTAATTCCCACCTTGACCAAAATCAAGGAATCCTTCGCGGAGCTCAAAATTATCATTTTCAATATTTCATTTGACTGAGCAGTTGGCAAGGATTTTATTCCTCTCATTACAGAGGAGTAACCTGAAGGAAATCTGCAGCTCGACGCTGACATCTCAGAAAGGAAGAGTCCTATGCACCCAGGCACACCCTTTGTTATCGAGGTCAATCCTCACATTCCGCAACGCCTGTCCCGGCTTACCGAACTGGCGGACAACCTCTGGTACAGCTGGGATCAGCCCACCCGCACCCTTTTTGCCCGACTCCATTCGGGCCTATGGGACATGGTGAAGCACAATCCAAAAGCCTTCCTCAAGCGGGTGGACGAAGATCGGCTGAACGCAGCGGCGGATGACCATATTTTCCGGAGCAACTACAATCGCGTCCTCTCAGCTTTCGACACGTATATGAGGGAGCCTCAGTGCCTGGACATGTCCCTTGACCTCAAGCCGGATGATCTGATCGCCTATTTCTGTGCAGAGTTCGGCTTTCACGAGAGCTTTCCCGTCTATTCAGGGGGGCTGGGCATCCTGGCCGGAGACCACTGCAAGTCGGCTTCCGATCTGCGTCTGCCCTTCGTAGCCGTAGGGCTGCTGTATCGCCAGGGCTACTTTTCCCAGCATATCGACAGCGACGGGCACCAGATCGCCACCTACACCGATTCCGATTTCGAAGATTTGCCGGTTAATCCCGCTCTGACTGACGATGGCAGGGAGCTTCATGTCAGCATCGAACTGCCTGGCCGCACCGTCGAAGTGAAGGTCTGGGAAGCGCAGGTCGGCCATGTACGCCTGTGTCTCCTTGATACCGATCTGCCCGGGAACTGGGCCGAGGACCGCAACATCACCCATCGGCTCTACGGCGGAGATCTGCACACGCGCATTCAGCAGGAGATCGTGCTGGGCATTGGAGGCGCACGCGCTTTGGAGCAGCTTGGTTTGAAACCGACCGTTTACCACATCAACGAAGGGCATGCCGCCTTTCTCGTCGTGGAGCGCATCCGCCGCAAGATGAAAGCAGCAGGACTCTCCTTTCATGCCGCCCTTGAGATCGTGGCGGCCAGCACGGTGTTTACCACTCATACGCCGGTTCCAGCCGGTCATGACCACTTCGCCGAGGACATGATCTGGGACTACTTCAGGGAAACCTGCAACGACCTGGGCCTGCAGCGGGAAGAATTTCTGAAGCTCGGTGGCGCTGGTTACGGCCAGGAGTTCAATATGACCAAACTGGCGCTCAGCGGATCACGCTACCATAACGGCGTTTCCCGGATCCACGGGCAGGTTTCCTCGCGCATCCTTTCCGACATGTGGCCGCAGGTGCTTCCCGAGGAGTCGCCCATGGACTACATTACCAACGGCGTCCACGTTTCCACCTTCCTGGCCCAGGAATGGCAGGATCTTTTCGACAGCCAGCTTGGTTACGAATGGCGCCGGCTCCGAATGGATGCGGATTTCGACATCGCCTTCTGGGAGAAGGTGGCGGACATACCGGACCATCTCTTCTGGGCCGCGCACCAGACGCTAAAGGCCAAGATGCTGTCTTCCGTGCGCGATGTCGTGACCAACCAGCATATGCGCATTTTCGGGTCCGTAGCCCGCCTGGAACGCATGCTCAAGTTCACCAATCCTCTCGACCCCAATGTGCTGACCATCGGCTTTGCCCGCCGCTTCGCCACATACAAGCGCGCCACGCTGCTGTTTGAGAACATGGACTGGCTTCGTTCCACGCTCAGAGATGTCGGCCGGCCCGTCCTCTTCATCTTTGCCGGCAAGGCCCACCCCGATGACAAGCCCGGCCAGGAGCTCATCCGCCGCATCTACGACATATCCCGCTGGCCGGAATTCGAAGGGAACCTGCTCATGGTGGAAGGCTACAACCTGAGCCTGGCCCGCCGCCTCGTTGCCGGCTGTGACGTGTGGCTCAACAATCCCATCTACCCGATGGAAGCCTCAGGAACCTCCGGGATCAAGGCCGCCATGAACGGC
>JAVETB010000027.1:0-32077 GCA_034006265.1 Syntrophus sp. (in: bacteria)
TAAGTGCATGATATTTATATTAAATATCCGAACTTTGACGGGACCTTGGTCCCGTAGTTAATCTGTATTGAAAAAAATCTAAATTAATTTAATATTAGCTAAGGGCAAGTTTATTCTGCTGAATAGAATCCATTGATGAAAAGGAGGCAAATATGAAAAAGAGGTGTTTGATTGTTGTAGCAGTTTTTGCGCTTATTGCCGGTTTTTATGGATGGGCCGGCGCACAGATGGCAACGAAGCAGGATGTAATGACCATGGTTGAGAAGGCGGGCAAACTGATTGAAGAAAAGGGCGATGCGGCGCTTGCTGCGATCAGTGATCCTAAGGGGGAATTCATCGACAGGAAAAGGGCACTTTATGTCTTCGTCTACGACAAGAATATCGTTGTCCTGGCTCACCCCTATCGGCATGAGCTGATCGGGCAATGCCTGAAGGGGAAGCCCGATGATGAGGGTAGAATGTTTCGGGATGAAATTGTAAACAAGGCTTTGACAAAGGGCAGCGGCTGGACAGAGTACGTTTACCAGTTGCCGCCTGAAGTGGGGGGGAAAGTTGACCAAATCACGTACAGAAAATATTCTTACGGAAAACTCTTCACGCACGGCAACAAGAAGTACATTGTCTGCTCGGGGACATACGAGTACGAGTGAGATGGCAGGCAGAGAGAAAAAACAGGGTCACAATAGCCCTGCTTTTTTTGTTCCATTCTTTTTTTATTCGCAATGTTCTTGGTTAAGGCCGCGTGTGGATAAGTAGATAAAATGGCCAAATCGATGCAACTTCCTATACTTTACCCCCATAAAATGAAAGTACCAGTGGATTTTAATGAGGATAATCTTATGGATGAAATAGTTGAAATAGAACACAATGAAAGAAAAGGTCTTTTTTATATTATTACTTCGGCAATTAAATATGTAAATTAGATCTCAGCATAGCCCGTATTTGCTTAGTATAGCGCTCATTGTTTTGTATATTTAATTGCCGAAGTAATAACCAAAAGGACGTTTGGGCCGGATGAACCCCAAAAAAAGTGGTTGCGGTTTTGGTTGCGGTTTATCTCGTTATGGTTGCGGATATTACATCATACCACGCACATGACATGCAGGAAAATCAACCATTACAGCTACTTTAAATAACAGTATGGTGCTTTGGGAGCAGGATGTTGCAGTATCAAATACGACCTCCCGGAACGGGAATGGATGCTATGATTGTGGATCGTAATTAACTGGAAGGGTAGGGCGTCAATGTAGTCAACGGTAGTCAACGAAAGGCAAAAAAGAGGGGTTACGAAAGTTCGTAACCCCTTGATATTTGGTGAGCCCTGTCGGGATCGAACCGACAACCTACTGATTAAGAGTCAGTTGCTCTACCAGCTGAGCTAAGGGCCCATAATACGAGTTTTAACTTCACATTGCGGCCTACGTTTAAGAACGAAGTCGCTTCGAGATGCAGTCATATATAGGCATTTTTTTTTGTTGTCAACTGATTTTAGCAGGAATTGAAGTTGGAGAAAATACTTGAAGGCTGTTTTTATAATTGCTAACATGCGACCCCATCAGAAATTAAGGGTGCTTTATGCGGGTTGTCGTTCAGCGAGTCGAGAAGGCTAACGTGAGAGTAAACCATCGACTTGTTTCTGAAATTTCAAAGGGCTTGCTGTTATTTCTTGGTGTTGAGAAAGGCGACGGCTATCCCGACGCGAACTACCTCGTGGACAAAGTCATCCATTTGAGGATCTTTGAAGATGATGCAGGCAAGATGAACCATTCTCTTATGGATGTTTCCGGAGAAATGCTCATCGTTTCACAGTTTACGCTCCTGGGAGATTGCCGCAAGGGCAGGAGGCCTGCTTTTACATGTGCTGAGGAACCAGACCGTTCAAATATGCTTTATAATTATTTTATCCGTCTCACCAAGGAAAAGATTCCTGTCGTCAAGTCCGGAATTTTCCAGGCAATGATGAAAGTCGAGCTTATTAATGACGGGCCGGTTACACTGTTGCTTGACAGCAAAAAGCTTTTTTAAAGCAAGGAGAGGCGCATGACTGAAAATGAAAAAAAAGAGATTCCCTCCATCGACATCCGGATAGATAAAGACGGTGTCTGGTACTACGAAGGGAATGAAATGTTCCGCAAGGATATTCTGTCCACGTTCTTTCAGGAACTGGAGAGGGATTCAACGGGAAGATATGTCATTCGGCACAATGAACAGGTCTTTGCCATCACGGTTGAAGATGTCCCCTTTGCGGTCAAGTCCATCGAGCCTTCACAGGATGAGCAGGGCAGGGAAGGGTATTTCAATATTCTGCTGACGGATGACAGTGTGGAAACATTGGATCCTGCGACACTGCGGATGGGAGAGGACAATGTCCTGTACTGCGCTGTAAAAGATAAACGCTTTGAAGCACGATTTACGAGAAAAAGTTATTATCAGTTTGCTGAGCATATCCACTATGATTCGGACAAAGATATGTATTATATAAAACTCAACGACACCATTTATGAAATTTCACCTAAAGGTTAGTCAGCATTCGCAATTCCTGCGTCTTCCGACATGACATTTTCAGTTAGAAAACTAGAAAAGAATTGATGCCCGCTTTCAGGGCTACTGACTTTAAATAGACTTTAACAGGCATAAACTCGCCTTTTCAATGTGGAGGTTTGACATGTTGGATGAGTACATCAAGGAATCGTTAACGTTTGATGACGTTCTTCTTCAACCGGCGGAATCGCACATACTCCCCCGGGATGCAAATGTTTCAACATGGCTTACAAATCGAATATCCCTGAATATTCCTATTGTTGCCGCCGCAATGGATACCGTCACCGAATCCGCTACGGCCATTTGCCTCGCCCGGGAGGGGGGGGTGGGAATCATTCATCGCAATATGAGCATTGAAAGGCAGGTCCTCGAAGTCGACAAGGTTAAAAAATCGGAAAGCGGAATGATCGTGGACCCCATCACGATGGAACCCGAACAGAAAGTCCGCGAAGCACTTGATTTAATGCACCGGTACAAAATATCCGGCGTCCCGGTGGTCAAGAATAAGAAACTCGTAGGCATCTTGACCAACCGGGATCTTCGTTTTGAAGAAAACCTGGATCAGCCGGTTTCTCAGGTCATGACAAAGGATAATCTGATCACCGTATCCGCCAACATCACCCTTGAAGAATCCAAAAAACTGCTCCACAGGCATCGTATCGAAAAGCTGCTGGTTGTGGATGAATCCTATCATCTCAAGGGCTTGATCACGATCAAGGATATTGAGAAGATCAGAAAATATCCCAATGCCTGTAAAGATTCCCTAGGCCGGTTGCGGGCCGGGGCCGCGGTGGGGATTCTCGATCGGGAAGCCCGGGTGGATGCGCTGCTCAATGCCGGCGTCGATGTCATCGTCATCGATACGTCTCACGGCCATTCAAAAGGGGTTATTGATGCCGTGAGGGATACGAAGAAGAATTTTCCGAATTGCGAGCTGGTGGCGGGAAATGTGGCCACAGCCGAAGGAGCCCAGGCGCTGATCGATGCCGGGGTTGACGCCGTAAAAGTAGGCGTGGGTCCGGGCTCCATCTGTACGACCCGGATCATCGCCGGTGTCGGAGTCCCGCAGATCACAGCCATAGCCGAGGCTTATAAAATCTGCGCCCGTTATGACATCCCCGTCATTGCCGACGGCGGAATTAAGTATTCAGGCGATATCGTTAAGGCCCTTGCCGCAGGCGCCCACACGGTCATGATCGGCGGCCTTTTTGCAGGAACCGAAGAAAGCCCGGGAGAAACCATCCTGTTCCAGGGCCGAAGCTACAAAGTCTACCGCGGCATGGGTTCGCTGGAAGCCATGAAAATGGGAAGCCGTGACCGTTATTATCAGGACGATATGGAAAGTCACCTGAAACTCGTTCCCGAAGGCATAGAGGGAAGGGTCCCCTTTCGCGGTTCCCTGTCGGCGAGCATTCACCAGCTCAAAGGCGGACTCCTCGCCGGCATGGGTTATGTGGGATGTCGAACGATTCAGGAGCTGCGGGAAAGGGCTCGTTTTACGAAAATAACCTCTGCAGGCCTTCGTGAAAGCCACGTTCATGACGTGATCATTACCAAGGAAGCCCCCAATTACTGGCTCGATTAAAGGTATTTCAAAAAGCGTATATCCATCATGTCCACTGATCAGTTTGTTCACCTTCATGTCCATACCCAGTACAGTCTTCTGGATGGTACCATCCGGATACGGGACCTGATTGCCAAGGCGAAGGAATTCGGCATGCCGGCTGTTGCCATGACAGACCACGGCAACATGTTCGGAACCATCGATTTCTACCAGACGGCCATAAAAGAGGGAATCAAACCCATTATCGGCTGTGAACTGTATGTGGCCCCGAACACGCGTTTTGACAAAACAGGCGGCGGAATCAGCGACATCTCCAGGCATCTCCTGGTACTGGCCAAGGACGAACAGGGTTATTCCAATCTCATGAAGCTGTCCTCGTCGGGGTACCTGGAAGGATTTTACTATCGGCCACGGATTGATAAAGACATTTTGCAGAAATACCACGAGGGTCTTATCGGGTTAAGCGCCTGTCTTCACGGAGAGATTGCAGATCTGATCCTAAAGAATCAGATGAACAATGCCATTCAATCTGCCGATATTTATAGGAATATCTTTGGAGACGGAAACTTCTATCTCGAGATTATGGAGAACGGCTTACCTGAACAGAAAAAGGCAAACGAGGGGCTTCTGGAGATTTCCAAACAGCTTTCAATCCCCCTGGTCGCAACAAACGACTGCCATTACCTGAATCGCGAGGATGCCGAATCCCATGAAGTCCTGTTGTGCATCCAGACGGGTAAAACGCTTGATGATAAAGACCGGATGCGATTTTCCACTGATGCCTTCTATTTCCGGTCTCCCGATGAGATGAAGCAATTGTTTAACTATTGCCCGGAAGCAGTAGATAATACGATAGATATCGCAAATAAATGCAATCTGTCTTTTCAATTTGGTCAGTTTTACCTGCCCAAGTTCGAGATCCGCAGCGATGAAACCCTGGAAGATCGCCTGGAGAGCGTCGCCATCCAGGGGCTTGCGGAGCGTATGCCCCTCATCATCAAAGAGCAGGGAGAGGACGTTCAGGCGGTTTACGAAAAACGGCTTACCGAGGAGCTGAAAATCATCAAATCCATGGGTTTTGCCGGCTACTTCCTGATCGTCTCTGATTTTGTGGCCTATGCCAAGAAAAAAAACATCCCTGTAGGACCGGGGCGCGGTTCCGCCGCCGGCAGCCTGGTCGCCTTTGCCCTGACCATTACGGACATAGATCCGATCCGGTATGATCTATTTTTCGAACGATTTCTCAATCCGGATCGAATCAGCATGCCCGATATCGACATCGATTTCTGCCCCGAGGGCAGAAACGAGATCATCCGCTATGTGACCCAAAAATACGGTGAGGATAAGGTTTCCCAGATCATCACCTTCGGTAAGATGCAGGCCAGGGCGGTGATCCGTGATGTCGGAAGAGCGCTGAACATTCCCTACGGCGAAGTGGACGCCATCGCAAAGCTGGTTCCCAACATCCTGAACATCTCGCTAGCTGATGCCATGGACAAGGAGCCGCGCCTTCAGGAAGTCTCGAAGCGGGACGAAAAAATCCGTCGTTTGCTCACCCTTTCCAGATCGCTTGAGGGATTGAATCGACATGCCTCCGTGCATGCGGCTGGAGTCGTGATCTCGGACGTGCCTCTCGTGGAGAGAGTCCCACTGTACAAGAGTCCAAAGGATGACGTTACGACCCAGTTTTCCATGAACGACCTTTCCACGGCTGGATTGACCAAGTTTGATTTTCTCGGGCTGAAAACACTGACCGTCATCAAGAACGCCCTTGAATTCATCAACAGCGGCCGAGATGTCCCTCTGGATATGAAAAGTCTCCCCTTGAACGATGAGGGGACCTACAAGCTTCTCAGCAAGGGCGTAACGGATGGAGTCTTTCAGCTTGAAAGCGAAGGGATGAAGGACATCCTTGTGCGCATGAAACCGGACTGCATCGAAGACCTCATCGCCCTCATCGCCCTCTATCGCCCCGGGCCAATGAAAATGGTTCCCGAATTCATCGATCGGAAACAGGGAAAAACCCCGATCGTTTACGAAGTACAGCAGCTTGCCAAGATTTTGAAGGAAACCTATGGCGTGATCCTCTATCAGGAGCAGGTCATGCAGATTGCCAGCGTCATCGGCCAATATTCCATGTCTGAAGCGGATACGCTTCGGAAGGTGATGAGTAAAAAAGACACCGCGAAAATGGAAAAGGAAAGGCCGAAGTTTCTCGAAGGCGCAAGAAGGAACGGCATTCCGGAACAGAAGGCTGCAAAAATCTGGGAGCAGATGGAAACCTTTGCTGAATACGGTTTCAACAAGTCGCACAGCACCGCATACGCGATGATTACCTACCAGACGGCCTATCTCAAAGCACATTATCCGGTCGAGTTTATGGCCGCTCTGCTGACCAGTGAAAAAGACAACAGGGACAAGATCATCAAATACATCCATGTCTGCAAGGAGATGGGGATACCGATTCTTCCCCCGGACATCAACGAATCCCTCCGCGATTTCAGCGTAGCCGGAGACACGATTCGATTCGGTCTGGCCGCCATAAAAAATGTCGGGGTAGGGGCTATCGAAGCCATGATATCGGCCCGGCAGGAGGGGGGGCCTTTCTTCTCCCTTGAGGATTTCTGTAACCGGGCGGATCTCAGAAAAATCAATAAAAGGGTCCTTGAAAGTTTGATCAAATGCGGCGCCTTTGACTCGACGGGACAAACTCGACGGCAGCTCCTATCGGACTTAGAAACGATCATCGATCGGGCGCAGAAGCGGCTTCGGGAAAAGGCAAGCAGGCAAACCAGTTTCTTTGATGACCTGGAAGATCAGGGGGGTGTTGAACAGGAGTCTGCCCGAAAATCGGCCCGATCAGAGATTGCAGAATGGGATCCCAAAGAGCTGCTGGCCTATGAAAAGGAATTTCTAGGATTTTATATCACCGGCCATCCCCTTGAAGGTTTTGCATCCAAGATCAGCATGGTGACCAGCGGGGATTCCCTTTCGATTCTTGAGAAGGCAGACAAGGAATCTGTGGCCATTGCGGGAATCGTTGCCGGCATCCGCGAGGTTTTCACCAAGAAAAAGGAAATCATGGCCTACGTCAGCCTCGAGGATCTCAAGGGGGCCACGGACGTGATCTTCTTTCCTGAGATTTATAAAAAGGTCCGCGATATCCTCCGCGGAGAGGCGCCGATCTTTGTGAAGGGGATCCTGGATGTGGCGGAGGAAAACGTTAAAGTTCTGGCTGAAGAGGCCTCTCTGTTGTCAGAAACAGAATATAATCCCTTCTCAAGCGTGCATTTTTGGGTCGACGCTCAGAAGACAGACTCGGAACGCCTGATCGACGCGCTCCATCGATTAGGTGAAACCTATAAGGGAAAGTATGATGCCTATCTCCACATCCAGAATTCGTCCTGTGAAACCCTGGTCTATCTCGGCGATCAGGCGAAATTTACCATTTCTCCTGAATTGAAGAGGGAGGCGGATCGAATTCTTGGGGAAGGGGTCATGACGTTCATGTGATATGGAGTATGTTCAAAGAACCTACCGCAATCTCGTCCAAGGCAATTTCCTGACAAGCTTTCGTGTCTGCGAAGAGCAGACAGACCTCTTTATCCAGGCGGATCAGGACTTAACGGGACCGGCCAACTCTTTCGTTCATCTGTACCGGGTTTCCCTTAAGAATTACATTTTTTCCCATCCCCAATTCCTGACTTCCCTGAATCCACTGCCCGACGATCCTCTTGCCCCCCCCATTGTTAAAGCGATGCTTCAAGCAAGTCGTCTCGCAGGTGTCGGCCCCATGGCCGCTGTGGCCGGCGCCATGGCCGAGTTTGTAGGGAAGGATTTGTTAAAGCATTCTTTTAATGTCATCATTGAGAACGGCGGAGACCTTTATCTCAAGGCAACCCGGGCATTGAACATCGCAGTATTTGCCGGCAAATCCCCATTGAGTTACCGGATCGCCCTGAAAATCCATCCGGAGGACACTCCCTTGGGCATTTGCACCTCTTCGGCAACGGTTGGGCATTCCCTGAGCCTGGGCATTGCGGATGCGGTCTGTGTCAAGGCAAAGTCAGCCGTTCTTGCGGATGCCGCAGCCACGGCCATCGGAAATATCGTTCAAAATCAGGGTGACATAAAAAAAGCCCTGGAGGCGAGTAAAAAGATTCAAGGCGTTCTGGGCGTTCTGATCATTGTGGAAAAGTCGATGGGGGTCATCGGGAATATGGAGCTGAATTGAAGGCAGGATTTTCTTGGTTTACATAATATATCTTATAAGACGCATAGAAAAAGATTTCTACAGGCCTTCTTCTGCAAGAGAACGAATTAATTTAGCCTGATCCTCTGAAAGCTTCTTGGGAATACTCACCGTAATCTTGACGTACTGATCTCCCTTTGTGTTTCCCTTGAGTCCGGGAACGCCATAACCCTTCATTCGAATTCGAGTGTTGTTTTGAGTTCCAGGGGGAACTTTGATCCGCTTGGTCGAACCGTCGATCGTGGCGACTTCGATAGTGGTTCCCAAAACGGCCTGAGTGTAATTTATCGTTTTTTCGATATAGATGTCGTTTCCCTCCCGCGAAAAGAGCGGATGCGGCAATACGGTGATGTTCAAATACAGGTCGCCCGACGGACCGCCGTCGATTCCTGGATTTCCCTTTCCGGTCACTCGCAGTTTCTTTCCCGTGCTGATTCCTTTGGGGATTTTTATATTGATTTCATCGATTTTATCGACTTTTTGCAGAGCAATTTTCTTTTCGGTGCCAAAGACCGACTCTTCTAGACTAATAGATAGATTGTACTGAAGATCCTGACCCTTTTGAGGGATCTTCGCGTATTGCGCTGATCCGCCGAAGAGTTCGGCAAATGGGTCATATCCTCCCTGTGTGGCATAAGGCCCGGTTCTCCTTCCGGTAGTTCGATAGGTACGGGCACCAGCCGAACGGCCCCCCAAACCGCCGAATCCAAATTCACGGAGAATCGAATTCAGGTCTGCATTTCTGAAGATGTCTTCCTGCGAATACCGTTGGCTGAAGGTATCGGAGCCGAAGCTGTCGTACTGTTTGCGCTTTTCCGTGTCGCTGAGAACGGCGTAAGCCTCGCTTATTTTTTTGAACTGTTCTTCAGCTGCCTTATTGTTTGGATTTTTGTCCGGATGATATTTCAAGGCGAGCTTACGGTAAGCTTTCTTGATCTCATCACTGCTTGCGGTTTTTTCCAATCCCAGAATTTTATAATAGTCTTCAGCCATAGGCCCGA
Source organism: Syntrophus sp. (in: bacteria) (assembly GCA_034006265.1). Classification (GTDB taxonomy): domain Bacteria; phylum Desulfobacterota; class Syntrophia; order Syntrophales; family Syntrophaceae; genus Syntrophus. Next base: position 9,359 of record JAVETB010000027.1, read on the forward strand.
ATCGTGACCATCCTGATAACGTATTTCTTTAGGAAAGAGGGTTAAATAATGTCATTGCGATAAAAATAGAAACGAGATTGCCGTTGTCAAGGTTGCTGATGAAAAAGAGTTGCTTTGTTGAGGCACATTTAAGAAAGAAGCGATATTTTCCGTTTGATGAACATCGTAAATGTCGGGTCCGACGACTGCTCCAAAGCTTTTTGATAACTTTTCAGGGCTTCTTTTGAATTTCCCATCTTTTCGTAGATTCTTCCCATATCCCGATAAACAAAAGTTTCCAGGCTTCTCACGGCTTCGATTTTTTCTGCCTGCTGCAAGGCCTGCAGGGCTTTTTGAAGATCTTTCTTCGCCTCATGGGAGTAAGCCAGCCCGCTGTAGGCAAGCACTTTCAGTTCATTTCGATCCGAAGCGTTCTCCAGAAAGGTTTCATAAGAAGAAATCGCCGCGTCGAGATCGTTCTGATCAAAATAGAGATTCCCCAGCCGATAATAGCTGAGATTGGCAGCCTGGCTGTCGGGGTAATTCGAAATGACACGTTTGTAGTTTTTAATCAGTTCATTCGACGGGTTGGATGAGGATTCCTTAAAGGCTGTTCCTTCAATTTTGACATACTGCTCCCAAGCATGCTTCTGATAATAATGTCGATAGGCACCCCATGCAACAACAACAGCCAGGATCCCCACGACCGCACCGGACATTAAGAGAACTTTTTTCCTGTTCAGTGCATAATAGTCAAGAAGCTTATTGAAAAATACTTGAAACTGATCCGGTTTCTTCAAATCTTCCACATCTTTTTTACTCATGAATTTCTCCTGGCTCCTTCTTCGGGCGGCGCATGGACCCTCAGCTTTTCTAGAATATGTTTCGGGAGTCGAACGATCTTCTTTTCCCGTGTCGTGCAGGCGTGGATCGTATAGCCTTCAACGAATGCCTTCTCTCCCTGCTCATCGAGAATACGATAATTAAACCTTAAACTCGCCCTGTTGACATAGGCTATTTCCGTTTCAATTCGGAGGATCTGGTCATAAACGGCAGACAGAAGATATTGGCAGTACACTTCGGTCAGCGGGAGGTTGAATCCCTCTTCTTCCATTCGAGAATACAGGACGCCGATTTCTCGAAGGAATTCAGACCGGCCGATCTCAAACCATTTGATATAGTTCGTGTGATAAACGATCCCCATAGCGTCCGTATCCGCATACATGACACGAACGTTAGCTACGTTCTTTTTCAACAAAAGCCCCCCAGCTCCTCATGAACAATTCCATCAAGTGATGACCCGGCGAGATCAGCAAACCGCTTTTTTGGGCTGAGGATTCAGAAAAAGACAGACCCTGGCAAAGATTTTCTTCTTTCTTCGACGAGAGAACGGCAAAGGGGCTGGGATCCGCAGCGTGGGTTCGAAGGCTTATCGGCGTGGGGTGATCACTGAGGATCATGACCCGGTAATCATGAAATTCCCTGATCCCAGGGAGGATCGTGCCCAGGACCTTTTCGTCGATATCCTCGATCGCGCGAATCTTTCCCTCAACAGAACCTTCGTGCCCCATTTCATCCGGCGCTTCGACGTGGAGAAATACGAAATCCAGCTCCCTTAATGCGGCTAGGGCCTTCCTGGCCTTTCCGAGGTAATTGGTGTCCGTGTATCCAGTGGCGCCTTCAACAGGGATGATTTCAAGGCCGGCATAGATGCCGATTCCATTGAGCAGGTCAACGGCGGATATCATGCCGCCCTTTATTGAATACCGGTCCGTGAGTGGAACAATGTTCGGCGCCCTTCCCTGCCCCCACAGCCAGATGGAATTTGCCGGTTTCAAACCGGCCTCCACCCGCCTCCGATTTACAGGATGGCTTTTCAGGACCTGCCGGGAACGCTGCATCAGTTCGAGGATCTGCCCGGCTGCTTCGCCCTCCGGAAGATAGCCCTGAACCGATCTGCCGGTAATATCGTGAGGTGGGGTCAGCTTCACGGCCTTCCTGCCTGACCGCCAGATCATCAAATTCCTGTACCCCACACCGGGGAAGAATCGTATGTTCTCACTGCCCAGTTCGCGATTAAGATCGGCGAGAATTTCCTTTGACTCCGCCGAACTGATATGCCCCGAGGTAAAATCCACCATGACCGGGTCTTCCCCCGGTCCGAGAGTCACAAGATTGCAGCGGAAGGCTACATCATCGGGACCCAGAACCAGCCCCATGCTCGCGGCCTCCAGAGGCCCCCTTCCTGAATAGGTCTTTTCCGGATCATAGCCCAGAACGGAGAGATTGGCCACATCGCTTCCCGGCAGCAGGCCTTGCGGAATCGTATCGACCAGCCCCAGGGTCCCCTCTGAAGCCATTCGATCCATAAAAGGGGTGACGGCGGCTTCCAGGGGAGTTCTACCGTCCAGTTCAGCTATGGGATAATCCGCCATCCCATCCCCTAAAATAATGACGTATTTCATGGCAGCCTGTCGTCCTCGATCCGGATCAATACGGTTTGTCCCTGAACAATATCCAGCCGGTCAATCTGTTCAAGCGCCCTGCGGACATTCTTTTCAGTGGATTTGTGCGTTGTCATGACAATAGGTACAGCCTGCCCTTTTTTTCTCCCTTTTTGCATGACGGTGGCAATGCTGATGTTTTCCTCGGCAAGAATGCCGGCTATCCGCGAGAGAACTCCAGGGTGATCCAATGCTGAAAAACGGAAATAATAATGGGTCATGACATTCTCAACGGGCATCAGTTTGATATCCTCAATGGTATCTTCCTGAAAGGATCTTGCCGGTACGCGCCATGAAACGCCCTTCAGGATATCACGGGAAATGTCGATCACATCGCTGATGACGGCGCTGGCCGTAGGCATCATGCCTGCCCCCTGGCCGTAAAGAAAGACGGAGTCCGAAGCATCGCCGATGATGTGAAAGGCGTTGTAATTTCCATTGACATTGGCCAGGAGGTGATGAAAGGGAACCATCGTCGGATGAATCCGGGCCTCGATAAGCTCATCGTGCTGCCGTGCAATCGCCAGCAGCTTGATGTGATACCCCAGCTCCCCGGCGAACTCGACATCCTGCTGACTGATTCCTGAAATTCCCTCCCGGTAGAGATCGTCAAGGGGAACTCTCCTGCCGTAGGCCAGCATCAGAACCAGCGCCAGTTTATGCGCCGCGTCCACTCCCTCGACATCAAAGGTCGGATCGGCCTCCGCAAAGCCCAGCTCCTGAGCCTCTTTCAGAACGGTTTCAAAATCTTCCCGGTCGGTGGTCATTTTCGTCAGGATGTAATTGGACGTGCCGTTCATGATGCCCAGCACAGACCTGATCCGGTTGGCCACCAGACCTTCCCGGATCGTTTTGATGATTGGGATTGTACCCCCGACACTGGCTTCAAAGCAGATGTTCCGCTGCTGCCTCGCCGCCAGTTGAAAGAGGTCATTCCCATAGGTCGCCAGCAGCGCCTTGTTGGCCGTGACCACGTGCTTACCGTTGTTCAGCGCTTCCGAGATGAATTTCAGAGCCGGTTGATAGCCCCCCACAAGCTCAATGACAATATCGATCTCCGGATCATTGAGGATTGCGTCGGCGTCTGTTGAAAGAAGTTGCGGGTCCACGGCTGTCAGACGCGGAGATTCGATATCGATATCCACGATTTTTTTCAGAACAAGCTTTGTTCCCAGGCGTTTTTCCAGGATATCGGCATTGTCCCTCAACAGCTTGACAACACCGGTTCCGATATTCCCGAAGCCAATCAGCCCCAAGTGAATATGTCTCATCTACTAAAATCTCCTTCATCTTTGAGGATTCCTGGCTGCAGGATGTTAAGTAGCATCGGAAAGGAACCTTTCGAACCAATTCGTGTTCAGCGCTAAAACACGTTGATTCTGCGATATAATTGTAAATTCGGAGAAACGTATTGCTAACAAATATTCAGGATTAGCGCAAGGAAAGATTTGACTTTTGGAACGATGTAAAATAAGTGATGGAGATTACGACGGCTGTTTACAAGATCATTAAATTCTATTCAGGGAGCATCTATGGACGAAAAGGCATCATATAAAGATGCAGGTGTTGATATCGATCAAGCCAACCTCTTTATAACAAAGATTCTTCCGCTCATTAAACAGACCTCAAGAAAAGAGGTCATGAACAGCATTGGAGGATTTGGTGGACTTTTTCATCTTGATCTGAAAAAAATCAAGGATCCCGTGCTGGTTGCCTCGACCGATGGCGTCGGAACGAAGATCAAAATCGCCCAGATGATGAACAAGCACGATACGGTGGGCATCGACCTCGTCGCCATGTCTGTCAACGACATTGTTGTTCAGGGCGCTGAACCTCTTTTTTTCCTGGATTATATCGCCATTGGCCGGATGGATGTCGAACGCAACGTGAAACTGATTGAAGGGGTCGTTGCAGGCTGCCAGGAAGCCGGCTGCTCCCTGATCGGTGGCGAAACAGCCGAGATGCCGGGAATATACGGTGATAACGAGTACGATCTCGCGGGCTTCTGCGTAGGCGTTGTGGAAAATGGCAGGATTATCGACGGATCGGACATCAGTGTCGGCGATACGGTCATCGGGATCGCCTCAAACGGGATTCACAGCAATGGATATTCCCTGGTTCGCAACGTGTTATTTGAAAAAGCCGGGTTGACGGTTCAGGACCAACTGGACGGATTGGAGCAATCTCTCGGAGAAGAACTTCTTCGGCCCACTCGAATCTACGTCAAGCCCGTCTTGAATTTACTCAAGAATTTCAGCATTAAGGGAATTGTTCACATCACCGGGGGCGGTTTTTTTGACAACATCCCCAGGATTGTTCCCCGCCAGTGCTGCACGGTAATCAAGAGAGACAGCTGGCCGCTTCCAGAGATTTTCAGCAGGATTCAGGAAATCGGCAATGTCGACCTGGATGAAATGTTCCGCGTCTTTAACATGGGTATCGGCATGATGCTCGTTGTTTCCGAAAAGGAGGCCTCTGATATTCTGGAACGCCTGAATGTTCTGGGAGAAAAGGCCTATGTGATCGGTTCAATTGAAAAAGCAGCCTCGGATCAACCTTCCGTCTCCTTTCTCTAATCCATTTAGTTTTAGTTCCCTATGAAAAAAAAACTGCCCATTGGAGTTCTTGTCTCGGGAAGCGGTTCCAACCTTCAAGCCATCATCGATTCGATTGACCGGGGCCAGCTGAATGCGGACATCAAGGCCGTGATCAGCAACCTCCCGGACGCCTACGCCTTGACGCGTGCCCGGAACCACTCCCTTCCGACGTTTATCATTCCTCACGGGAAGTTTCAGACACGCGAAGCCTTTGATGAAGAAGTCGTTCATATCTTAAAAGAGAGCGGCGTGGAACTTGTCGTCATGGCTGGCTTCATGCGCATTATTTCCGCCGTTTTACTCGACGCCTATCCCGGTAAGATTGTGAACATCCATCCCGCGCTGCTTCCGTCGTTTCGCGGGATGCATGCACAGCGTCAAGCGGTCGATTACGGCGTGAAATTTTCCGGTTGCACCGTTCATATCGTCGATTCCGGGGTTGACTCCGGTCCCATCATCATTCAGGCCGTGGTTCCTGTTCTGGAGGGCGATACGGAAGAGACTCTTTCTGCCCGGATATTAAAAGAGGAACACCGGATATACCCTCAGGCCATCCAGTTTTTCGCCTCAGAAAGAATCCATCTCAAAAACCGTAAAGTGATCATTTCTAAAGGACTCTGTGAGGAGCATTCATCTCTTCATAACCCAAGCCTTTCCGGCTTTTAAGTCAGACAGGAGTTCATACGGGCATCCCACTTTGACATCCCGGTTTTTTTAGATCATTGAACCGACACGGTTCTCTTCCCGTATGCTGCTCAAGAACGTGAGAAGGGATTATTTTATCGATGTCAGTACCCGTTAGGCCCCTTAACGCCAGCCTGGCAGGAGGAAAAAAAGGACATGAATAAGGATTCCGTTACGGATTACACCATACAGACCCTGGGCAGATGCAACATCCAGACTCCCGTCTTGGTAAATTATTATACATCCGACAGTAAGCGTCTTCTGCTTCAGAATTATCTGGATGATCAGGCCCCGGCAAAAGTAAAAACGTCCAGGGGCAGAAGGGAGTGTTCATCTTCAGTGGAGTTGGCCGGACCTCGGGAAAAATTATTCTTCGATCCCCCCAAGACAAAAGCGGCCATTGTCACCTGCGGGGGCTTATGCCCCGGAATTAATGATGTGATTCGAGCCATTGTAATGGAATCGCATCACCGCTACGGAGTTCGCAATATTATCGGCATTAAGTACGGGTTTCAGGGGCTGATCCCGTCTTTTGGCCATGAGATTGCCGAACTGACCCCTGAAGTCGTAGAGAACATTCATCGTGAGGGAGGAAGCATTCTGTCCTCCTCTCGAGGTCAGCAGAACATCGGGGAAATGGTGGACGCCCTTGTCCGGATGAATGTCTCCATTCTTTTCTGCATCGGCGGCGATGGAACCATGAGGGCGGCCGAACGTATCACGGAGGAGATTACCAGGCGTCAATTGAGCATCAGTGTGGTTGGAATCCCGAAGACGATTGACAATGACCTGAATTTTGTACAAAAGACGTTCGGTTTTGACACGGCAATCGCTGAATCGGTAAAGGCGATCGCCTGCGCCCATACCGAGGCCAGAGGCGCCCCCATGGGAGTCGGCCTCGTAAAGATCATGGGCCGACTGTCCGGACAAATTGCCGTCGGCGCCGCACTGGCACAAAACGACGTCAATTTTGTCCTTGTTCCGGAGGTTCCCTTCTGTCTGGAAGGGGAACATGGCCTGCTCAAGTCTCTGGAAGCCCGGCTGAAAGCCAGGAAACACTGCGTGATTCTTGTTGCGGAAGGCGCAGGCCAGGAATTGATGCGCAACGACAAGATGGTTCAGGAAACCGATGCTTCCGGAAATGTCCGCCTACTGGATATCGGATTTTTTCTGAAAGTCCGGATTGAAGAATATTTCAAAAAAACCGGCCTTGAGATCAACCTCAAGTACATAGATCCCAGTTACATGATCCGCAGTGTCCCGGCAAACGCAAGCGACTGCATCTATTGCTCCGCCCTGGGACAATACGCCGTTCATGCCGGCATGGCAGGCAAAACCGGAATGCTGGTCGCCCTGATGAAAGATGAATATGTCCACCTGCCCATTAGGGTTGTCACCTCCGGAAAACAGATCGATCCGGAGGGAAATCTTTGGATGCGGGTTCTTGAATCAACAGGGCAGCCCACCACCATGATGGATGATCCATGCTGAATTCAGCCGAGAATGGAACGCCTTCCGTTGTAACGATCTTTGTCGTAATATTTTTCAATATCGACAAGTTTTAATTTACCGATACATTCCTTCAGGGGAGCGCTTGTGATTTCCCCCCTCTGGAGGCTCGCCATCCGTCCGAAATCTTCATTAATGATCATGTCCACGGCGGCAATACCGTACCATCTCGCCATTAATCGATCGTGGGCTGATGGTGTTCCTCCCCGCTGCAAATGGCTCAGAATCAAATGGCGGGTTTCAAAGCTCGTTCTGGCTTCAATTTCCTCCGCAACATACTTGGCGATTCCCCCAAGGGCAACATGCCCGAATTCATCCATCTTACCACTCTGGATGAATTCGTCCCGGCCCGCCACCTTGGCGCCCTCGGCAACGACGATAATGGCGTAGCGGATTTCCCTGCCTTTCCTCTCCTGCAGCAGATGGGCGACTTCATCCAGATTGAACGAATATTCGGGTATGAGGATAATGTAGGCGCCGCTGCACTCGCCCCCATGGAGGGCCAGCCATCCGGCATGGCGTCCCATGGTCTCCACAACGAAGATCCGGCTGTGGGAACCTGCCGTTGTCCGTAACCGGTCAATTTCTTCCATGATCACGTTGACGGCCGTGTCGAATCCCAGCGAATAATCCGTCCCCATCAGGTCGTTATCAATGGTCTTGGGGATGCCGACCGTCTTAACGCCCAGTTTGTGCAGTCGGTAGGCAGCGCCCAGGGTATCCTCCCCTCCGATGGCCACCACCACATCAACCCCGAGTTTCTTGATGTTCTCAAGCAGGATTTCCGACCGGTCATTTTTCGGATTGAAAGGATTGGTCCGCGAGGTCCCGAGATTCGTTCCGCCGTAGCGGTCCCACGTTCGCACGGTTTCCTCATCCAGGGGTCTTATGTATTTTTCCAGGCTTTTCGGATCATCCGGATTCACATCAACAAGACCCCGCCATCCCTCTGTAACCCCGATTACTTCAAAGTTTATGGAGCGCTTTGAGCTCAACCATGAGTCCATGGCACTTTTGGTGACCCACTTAACGGCACCATTGAGCCCCGGACAGTCACCACCACCCGTCAACACTGCAAGTTTCATTTTCATTTCTCTTCTCCACCCTGGGAAATTTAACGCTTTAAAAATACGATACCATATTCGATAAGCAAATTGTATACATGGAAATGCGCTTTGACATAAATAAAGCTTGCAAAATGATCCGTTCTGGTTTAGTAAGCAACGCATTCTTTTGAAGGGAGAAGAGACATGTCTAGAATTTGTGACGTTTGTGGCAAAGGGCCCGTTGTTGGAAACAATGTCAGCCACGCGAACAATAAAACGAAAAAAGTATGGTACCCGAATCTTCAGAAGATCCGGTGCATAGACAGTGAGACAGGCGCCGTCAAGAGGGTGAAGGTCTGTACCCGTTGCCTGCGTTCGGGATTTGTGAAGAAGGCCTTATAAAAAGCAGGGAATACTTGAATTTTTTATTGCGCAAAGGGTAGGACTCAGAAAAGCGTCAATATCGTCAACCAGGTGCATCGCCTGAAGCAGAAGCGCCCTGGTTCCTTCCCATGCGTCATCGTCATTGCGATCCAGGCCGAACCGGTCGATATAAAAGCCGATTCGGCCTTCAATATCCTTGAGGCTCTTGATTCTTTCCAGGGTACCTGAACTCAATCCTTTCTCAAGGGCCTGCCGAATCACCGCCGTTTCCACCCCAAAAAACCAGTCAAGGGTCTCGCAGAGTTCATCCATTTTTTGGTCTACCGTATGATCAACCGCCTCACTGAACAATTCGTATAACCTCACCTCCCCCGCTTCCTGTACAAGCCTCAGATCAAAGGTCAGTTCAATGATTGTGTGGGCTCGATAAGCGGCCGTCCTGCGATCGATGTCCATGCCTATTCTCTTCTGAAATTGCAGAATCGGCTCTATCAGCGATTGGCCGCGACGGTAGGCATAACCTTGGGAGTTTGGATTAAAACCGCAGACAGGGTTGGTGTGAATCTGACCATGGTGGGCCATGTCATCCACCAGGAGATGAAAAAGCACATAGGCGGCCTTCTGATGTTGTGGGGGATAGAAAAAACGTCGTGGAATCCCATGGGTAAATTCAGAGGTAATGCTCTTGTGGATCGGCAGAAGATCAGGACAGACATTATAAACATACAGATCCAGAGACTCTCGGAAATTCGAACCGAGAAACTCTTTAAGGATCCAGGTATGAGTCATCATGAACATCGTTGGAGCCTCTGGAAAGTGCAAAAAAGTTCGCTTTTTTTGCTACGGTCTCAAGGGATCGCATCGTCAGTTCCCTGGAAGCAATGGCTCATGAAATTCAATTTCTTCGCTCAGCCGGCAAAGGATCTCCGAGACCGTATCTTCAAAACCCGGCATCGCCGAGATTTGAAGCAGTGCAATGCGCGGATCGATCGTAGAGACGGAGCAGACGCCTTCATACCCTTCAAGGAAAAATTGAAGACAGGCGATATCCCGTCTATTTATGCGGAGGATGATTCTCGTGATCGCCTTATTCCTTCTTGATCATGAGCAGGGGTGTGCCAACCTCGACCTTGTCTCCCGGTCCGACAAAGATTTCTGACACCTGGCCGTTCAGGCCGCAAACCACATTGTTCAGCATCTTCATCGCCTCCAGGATGACGAGAATTTGCCCCGTGGAAACCTCATCTCCTTCCGAAACGGGAATTTCATTCACAGTCCCCGTGATGTGCGAACGAATATCACCGGATAAGGCCAAGGCGTCAATCTCCTTCGGAGTCAACCGCAATTTTCTTTCCTTTGCCGTGCCCTCGGTTTCCATTTCCGTCAAGATGGGTTGCGAATGGTGATCAATGAGCATATAGGTCACTGCATCGCCCGTTTTGGTCTTCCGCTGCGTTCCGATTTCGATGATGTGCAGTTTTCCGAAGATGTCGAGGATTTCAAACTTTTCCCCCAGGTTGAAGCCGCCCTTTTTAAACCAGATCCGGGGCGGCAGGACCCAGGTTTTTCCGAATTTTGATTCAAACTTGAAAAAATCCACCGCATCGTTGGGATGCTGCAGATAAAGGACCAGTTCGTCTTCAGAAGCATCACGCCCCAGACGATGCTCCAGCACCTTTTTCTCAACGCCCAGATCGATATCATCCACTTTTTGAATTCCGTATTCCAGATCCACGATCCGTTTCCAATCCGCCCCGAAAACGGACTCGTAGATTTCATCCGAGGGCCGATAGAAGGGAAACTCTCCATAGCGTCCCAGCATGAGATTTTTCAGATCGTCCGTAGCGTCCTTATAACGCTGCCCTTTCAAGACATTGTTTGCCGCGGTTGTCCAGAGAATTTGCGAACCGGGCGTAACGCTCCACCAGTTTCCCAGTTCGACGTGCACCCTCGGCAATTCCGTCTGAAGAATTTCCGGCATGCGATGCAGAAAGCCGCCTTTCAGTGCCTGTTCGAAGCTTGATCCGGTGGCCCCGCCTGGAAGTTTGTGAGTCTGGACGGTCGGGTCAAAGCCGAGAAACTGCGATTCAAAATCCCGATAGTATTCCCGCTCCGGCCGCAGTTTATTGGAAGTCTCTATCACAGCCTGACGATCAAGCCCCGCTGCGTGGTATCCCAGGTCATCCAGGATGTCGATCACGGAAAGGAGCGGCGGCGGGCCGTAAAAACCGGTGAAGGCGTGATCTCCGGCATTCACGATTTTCGCCCCGTTCTGAACGGCTTCCACAATCCGTCCTATATCCGCCCCATCGGTGTTGTGGCCGTGGTAATGGACAATAAGCTCCGGATAGGCATTCAAGATGGCTTTTACCAGACTTCCGATGCGCCTCGGGGTCCCCAGCCCCCCGTGATTCTTGATTCCCAGCAGAATTTCCGGGCCGGTCACGTCAAGGATTTCGCCGACCTTATTTACATAGAAGTCATCGGTATGCTCCGGACCCGTGGAAAAGCAGATGGCCGGTTCCAGGAGACAACCAGCCTTTTTGACCTCTTCGAAAATGGGCACCATGTTCGGAACGAAATTCAGGAAGTCAAAAACCCGCCATACATGGACATATCGGGCAAAGGACCGAACCGTCAATCGGACCACATTCTCCGGGTATGGTCTGTAGCCGAAAAGGTTGATTCCCCGGCAAAGGGTCTGAAAAAGCGTATCGGGCATGTTTGCGCTCAACACTTCCAGTTTCTCCAGGGGATTCATCTGCTTGCGCAGCATATCCACATGAATAGAGGCCCCTCCGGTGATCTCGATGGAAAAATAGCCGGCGTCGTTTCTTTCCTTGGCTACAAGAAGCTGGGTGTGGGGCATGACCCGGTTCTTGAAATCGGACTGGGAAAGATCCCGTTCGGTGTTGGTTACATAATAGCCGGCAGTCCGCCGGATCTTTTCAAGGACAAAGGACACCCCCTTTTCCTTCAGATCTCTCGGCGATATTCTCTCTTCTAGCAGTTTTTCTGGTATCTTCATATGTTGCTTCTTCTTTCAATCAATAAGCATACGGATTGATCTTCTTTGCGTGCGTCTCCGCAATCAATCTGGATAGTTTTGCAATCTCCCGCTCACTCTCCGGATAATTGAAGATCTCTGGATGGGTTTCGAGGTAGCCGGTATCGAACTTTCCCGCCAGGAAATCCGGTTCGTCACAAATCGCCATATAGAACGGGACCGTGCTTTTGGGGCCGACGATGAGAAATCCCTGAAGGGCCCTTTTCAACCGCTGGATTGTCTGCTCCCAGTTAAACCCCCGAATGGTCATCTTCACCATCAGCGAATCGTACTCCGTGGGAATTTTATACCCCTGGTAAACCAGACCATCCAGCCGGACTCCCGGCCCGCCGGGAGACTGGTAAACCTCGAGGCGCTTGCCGCCTTCCGGCAGAAAATTGTTTTTCGGATCTTCCGCATTGATCCGGACCTGAACGGCCTTTCCCAGCAGATGAATCCTGTCCATGGGGATCCTCAGGTGTTCCCCTTCAGCAATTCTGATCTGTTCGCGGACGATGTCCACCCCTGTCAATTCCTCCGTGACGGTATGTTCCACCTGGAGCCGGGTGTTCATCTCCATAAACCAGAATTCATTGGTTTTCGAATCCACAAGAAATTCCACGGTTCCGGCATTGACATAACCCGCCACACGGGCCGCTTCAATGGCGGCTTGGTACATGGCGTTCATGACATCCGCAGGCAGATCGGCAGGGGCAATTTCCAGGAGTTTCTGATGGCGCCGCTGAATGGAACAGTCCCGGGATCCCAGATGGATAATATGGCCGTGTTGATCCGCCAGAATCTGTATTTCAACATGTCGCGGCGCTTCGATGCATTTTTCAACATAGACGCTTTCGTCACCGAAGGCGGAAAGGGCCTCGGCCCGAGCCTGGGGAAGCTGAACCTCAAGATCCGCCTCTCCGGTCACCTTTCGTATGCCCCGGCCGCCTCCGCCTGAAGAAGCCTTCAGCATGACGGGGTAGCCGTATTTCCGCCCGAAGGCGATGGCCTCGCGAAGCCCGGCATCACCGCGGTACAGATCCTTCGTTCCCGGGATAAAGGGAATGTTGGCCTTTTGCATGATGTCCCGGGCGATGACCTTATTGCCAAGACTCCGGATGACATCCGGAGGCGGGCCGATGAACACAATGCCGGCCCGTTGGCATTCTGCAGAAAACTCGGGAATTTCCGACAAAAATCCGTAGCCTGGGTGAATGGCATCGGAGCCGCTTTTCCTGGCCGCCCAGAGAATTTTTTCGATATCCAGATAGTCCTTCCGGGGACCGTCACCGATCATGATGGCATCGTCCGCCAGTCGGATGTAATAAGCCTCGCTGTCCTGTTTCTCATAGATCACGACGCTATCCATGGAAAGTTCCTTCACGGTGCGCAGGATGCGCAGCGCGATCTCGCCCCTGTTGGCGATGAGAACCTTCCGGATCTTTTTCTTGTGGTCAGCCATGTTTTTTCTTCCTCTTTACTTTTCAGCTTCCCTGACTGTGCGGATTGTCAAACTGCCCGCGCGCTGGCCCTTCATCCTTTGGATATTTGGAATATGCGACGGATATGTGCAACAGGAGGGGGTCTATTGAGAGCGTGATAATTTTTCGGAGTAAAAATGTATATCGAGTTCCCGGGATGCTGTCAATCAGATTGTGACGTTTCGGACTCGGCTGAGAATTTCCCTGGGAATCCAGGACAGATTGTTTGTAAGAGCCAAATTTGACTTGACTTTAAAGGAAATAATAGGCTAAACAGCCGCTGCATCATAGAACGTCTTCATGACAGGTATGGATATCTACGGAAAGGAGTTTTCATGGCAAAATACGAATCAAAAAATTTGAGAAATGTCGCAATCGTAGGACATGGTGGCACCGGAAAAACTACGCTCTGCGAATCCTTTCTCTTTGTCAGCGGTAAAAATGAAAGAGCCGGCCGGGTGGATGAAGGCACCTCCTCTTTCGACTACGAGCCTGAAGAACAGAGGAAGCACATCTCGATTTCTTCTGCGACCAATTTTGTTGACTGGGACAAGCACAAAGTGAATATCGTGGACACTCCCGGGGATTCAAATTTTGCCTATGATACGAGAAGTTGTCTCCGCGCCGCCGATGCAGCGGTCATTCTGGTCGACGCCGTGAGCGGCGTTGAGTTCCAGACGGAGAAAGTCTGGGAATATGCCGACAGGTATAAACTTCCTCGTGTGGTATTCATTAATCGAATGGATCGGGAACGGGCTCATTTCAATAATGCCGTGGAGAGCGTTAAATCCAGGATAAAAAAAATTACACCGATCTTTCTTCCCATCGGTTCCGAAGACGCCTTCAAGGGCGTGATCGATCTTCTTGCCATGAAGGCCTACGTCTTTGATGACCCCAAAGGCGGGCACAAAACCGTCGATATCCCGGAGGACATGAAGGATGAAGCGGAAGGCATGCGGGAAACGATGATGGAGGACATCGCCGAATCTGACGAGAACCTGATGGAAAAGTACCTGGAGGATGGGGAAATCAGTGTGGAAGACATGAAGGAGGGCTTGCGGACCGGAGTGATTTCCGGATCCATCGTTCCTGCGATGTGCGGTTCAGCATTGAAGCACATCGGAATCGGCCCCCTGATCGACGTCATTGTCCGTTACCTTCCCTCTCCCCTGGACCGCGGCCCTGCTGTCGGCACAAAGCCGGGCACCGACGAGGTCGAAGAGCGTCTCCCCGATGAAAGCGCCCCTTTCTCAGCCTATGTTTTCAAGACCATTGCGGATCCCTATGCCGGCCGCCTGACCCTCTTCCGAGTCTATTCAGGAACGTTGAAATCCGATACGCCCGTCTACAACCCGTCACACAAATCAAGCGAACGCTTCGGAAACGTTTTCTACCTGGAAGGCAAGACTCAGAAGCCTGCCGAACTCCTCGTTCCCGGAGACATCGCCGCCGTCGCCAAACTCAAGGAAGCGGTGACCGGCGACACACTCTGCGCCGAGAAGTTCCCTGTTGTTTTCGAAAAGGTAGAGCCCCCGCCCACGGTCATGTCCTTTGCCATCGAGCCGAAGACGAGAGGCGACGAAGAGAAGATCGTTTCCTCCATTCTTCGCCTCAGTGAAGAGGATCCGACCCTCACCTTCAGCCGTAACGAGGAAACCAAAGAGATGATCCTCTCGGGAATGGGACAGGTTCACATTGAAGTCAATGTGGAAAAAATGAAGCGGAAATTCGGTGTTGATGTCCTGCTCAAGCAGCCCAAAGTTCCTTACCGGGAAACCATCAAGAGCAAAACGAACGTTCAGGGCCGTTACAAGAAACAGTCCGGCGGTCGGGGACAGTTTGGTGACTGCTGGATTGACATCGAACCCATGCCTCGTGGGAATGGGTTCGAATTCGCAGACAAGATCGTCGGCGGCGTCATTCCCCAGCAGTATCGGCCCGCTGTGGAAAAGGGCATCGTCGAGGCCATGGCGGACGGCGTCATTGCCGGTTATCCCGTCGTCGACCTCAAGGTATCTCTTGTTGACGGATCATACCATACCGTGGACTCATCTGAAATGGCCTTTAAAATTGCCGGCTCCATGGCCTTTAAAAAGGGTGTTATGCTCTGCCAGCCGATCCTGCTGGAACCGATCGTCAACATCGAGATCGAGATTCCCGATGAGTACATGGGGGACGTCATTGGCGATCTGAACAGTCGCCGCGGAAAGGTCCTGGGGATGGACAGTAAAGGCCATCACCAGATTGTCAAGGCGCAGGTTCCCCTTGCGGAAATCCTCAAGTATGCGCCGGATCTTACCTCCATGACGAGCGGCCGCGGGACATTCACTTATTCGCATTCCCACTATGAAGAAGTGCCGGCCCACCTGGCTGAAAAAATCATTGCGGAATCCAAAAAGGAAGAGGCGTGATACCCGATGGAATTTCGAGCGGGGGTTGTAACCGTCAGCGACAAGGGCTCCAGGGGTGAGCGTGAAGATCTGAGTGGAAAAGAGGTCGTTCGAATGCTGCAGGAGCTTTCCATTCTGGTCACTGAAAAGATTATCATCCCCGATGAGAAGGATCAGATCCGCCAGACCCTGACGGATCTTTCCGACGAGAAGGCATTGGATCTGATTGTTACGACCGGTGGAACGGGCGTCACCCCAAGGGATCTGACGCCCGACGCCACCCTGGAAGTGATTGACAGGGCCCTTCCGGGAATGGCCGAAGCCATGCGGCAGGAAAGTCTGAAAATTACTCCCCATGCCATGATTTCCCGAGCGGTTGCCGGCATTCGAGGCCGGACCCTGATTATCAACCTCCCCGGAAGCCCCAGGGGCGTACGGGAAAATCTGGCTGTCGTCCTCCCTGCCTTGAAGCATACCTTGGAAAAGATCAAAGGCGACGAAACGGAATGCGCAGTTCCCTGATCCGATTCCGGATGTTTTCGCTGTGTGTTCCCGGCCAGAAGACGCCTCCGCACGCAGGGCAGGTCATGAACCGACTGTGGTGCTCAAACACATAAGGAGACACCCGATCCTGCACTTCCTGCCTGGAGACCTCTTTCAGCGGGACATTACATCTCAGGCACCGGCTGAAACACCGGTCCGGCGAGAGTTCGATGCCAAGTTTTTCGAAGACCTCTTCCACCTGCCTTTCCACCCGATCATTTTCAATGACGATGAGCATTCCAGGGAAGGGTCGCTTTGCCAGATCCCCATTCCGCGTCAAGACGACCCGTTCTTCTCCCTGAGCTTTCCTTAAAAAAGCGTGATCCGCCCTCCCCCGGTACAGGACTGCGTCATAGCCGAGGATCCTCAGCCAGTTGGAAAGGCGCCCAAGGTTTATATCGGCCAGAAATGTTGCTTCCTTCTCAATGTTCATGCCAACCGATTGTGCCTCAATGCCGTTTCAGGAATGTCCCGGCGGCAAAAGTCATCATCGGGCGATCAGGCCGACCTTCCCGATTCGGTTGTTTTTGCCTCATCGAGAACGACGGGAGGTTCATTCTCCCGCACATCCCTCTTCAAATCCCTCACCATGCGATTCAGTCGATTGATGGTGCGATTCAGCCGATAGCGTTCGACAATGCCCATCAATCCGGCAAAGACCACTCCGATAATGAACACGATAAAGATCAGCATGTAAACGGGAAGTACAACATCCAGCACGTCATAGTATACCAGGTGCACCGAAAGGGTATTCTGCAGGGAAAAGGTCACCACGAAGAGAATTAAGGCAACGATAATAACGGTATAAATAATTTTCATTTCATTCCTCCTTCCGGTATTTGCTGAAATATCCCTTGAGTTCTTCGCAGCTTTTCAGGATGTCATCTGGAATGACGCGTATGTCACCCACAACGCTCATGAAATTTGTATCGCCGTTCCATCTTGGGACAATATGAATGTGAAGATGATCATCGATTCCTGCCCCCGCCGCCCTTCCAAGGTTGATTCCGATATTGAAGCCATCAGGGTTCAGAACCTGCTTTAAAACCCGGATGGAAAAATCCAGCAGAGCAAAAATCTCCATCCTCTCCTCCTGATCCAGGTCTTCCAGTTTGTTGAGGTGCCGAAAGGGAATGATCATCAGGTGACCGTTCGTATAGGGATAGGCATTCATCATGACAAAGGCCGTTTTTCCATCCAGAAGAACGTAGGATTCATCACGGAAAGATTCTCTGCAGAACACGCATCCCGCCGCCTTCCCGCTTTTGATGTAGGCCATGCGCCAAGGGGCATAGATTGATTTCATAACCTTTTGTCCTTTCCCGTCCTGATGAGGATGGCTGCTAATGTTCCTTCCTTCGTGAAGCCTCCATTATCTCTTACGGTATTCATGGTTCTTTTTCAATTCCAATTTTAAGGATCTGCCCTGTGATGGTGTCTCCCACGTCCAGAATTCCGACGGTGGTGTCCGTGGCATAGCGTCTGTCCAGGGCGGAACCGGGATTGAAAAAGAGCACGCCATTCCTTATCCGATTGGCCGGATAATGCGTATGGCCATAGATGACGCAGTCCACTGGTCCCAGGAGCGCGAAAATTCTCTCTTCAAGATGCTCGGCGCTTCCCCATCCGTGCATAACCCCCAGGCGGAGTCCCCGGATTTCAAGAATGAGACGATCCGGCAGCGCCCTTCTGACGGAGACCGGATCCATGTTCCCACAGACTGCCTTAACGGGCTTGCTTCCAAACGCCTCAAGAACGTCGAGATTCACGAGATCCCCGGCATGGACAATCAAGTCCGCATCACGGAAATATCGGTCCACGATCTTTCTCAACTTCTCATTGCAAGCTGGCAGATGAGTGTCCGAAATCACGCCGATGCGCACAGGTGAACCCTCCTTGTTTCTGAAAGCAGCACGCGGTTTATATCCGATATAAGTCAGCCAAATACAAGCATTTTATGCCGATTAACGAAAAGGGCGATTCTCAGGGCATGAAGAAAATAGACCAAAAGACTCTTTAAAATTGACAATCCCTTTCCGTCTGTTTTAAATTAAGGACAAAGAAGTTTCCTGGAGATTGATCATGCTTGATTCATCACTGGATAAAATAGCGGAAAAAATTCTGAGCCTGGATGAGGCTTCCCTTTCCAGCCTCTGGGAAAAATACAAATACCGGATGGAGCACTTTGAAACGTCAAAGGAATGGGAAAAGTCCGTCATCATTTTCTTTATTATCAACGCCGTCCGGGTGAAGAACCGGATCTTCAACGAGCAGATTTTGCTTATGCAGCACCAGAGCGATGAACAGGCAAAACCTGTCGCTCCTAAAGGCAGGCCGATGCTCCGCCGGATTAAATGATGGATGCTGAAACCGCCCGGAAGAGCATTGAAGACCTTAAGTCTCGGATTGAATACCACAATCGCCGCTATTACCAGCTGGATGACCCCGTCATTTCGGACGCAGAATATGACCTTCTTCTCCGGGAGCTCATCCGCCTGGAAGATCAGTTTCCCCAGTGGCGCACGGAGGATTCTCCCAGTCAGCGAATCGGAGCTGCTCCGCTGAGCAAGTTTTCCCCTTCCGCGCACCGGACACCCATGCTGAGCCTCGCGAACGCCTTTTCAGAGGGCGAAATCCTGCAATTTCAAGAGCGTTTGAATCGGTTTCTCGGCAACTCGACAAGCCTCTCCTTTGTCGTTGAGCCGAAGATTGACGGCGTTGCCGTCAATCTGACCTACGTCAACGGTGTTCTCATCGGCGGCGCCACCCGCGGTGACGGCGCCACCGGTGAGGATGTTACCCAGAACATCCGCACAATACATTCCATCCCCCTGAGGATCCCGACCACACCTGAAAACCCTGTAGCGGAAGAGATCGAGGTCCGTGGAGAAATCTACATCGAGTCCGAATCGTTCCGCAGGTTGAACGAACGACGCCTCGCCGCGAATGAGTCCCCCTTCGCCAATCCGCGCAATGCCGCCGCCGGATCTCTGAGGCAACTGGATTCCTCAATAACCGCTAAAAGGCCCCTGAAAATGTTCTGTTACGCCGTGGGGCTCGTCAAAGGGAGAAGCTTTACCCATCACCACGAAGTGCTTGGCGCCCTGAACCTTTGGGGGTTTCCCGTCAATCCCCTGATCCGGCGGGTCGACGGCATTTCAGGCTGCATCGATTTCTACCAGGAACTTCAGGATCAAAGAAAGGACCTGCCCTACGAGATCGACGGGATGGTGATCAAGGTGGATGACCTGTCCCTTCAGGAACGCCTCGGAGCCGTATCACGCAGCCCGCGCTGGGCGCTGGCCTGCAAGTTTGCCGCGACGCAGGCAACGACCCGGATTGAAGACATCCTCGTCAACGTAGGAAGAACCGGCGCCCTGACTCCCGTCGCCCTCATGGTTCCCGTGCTGGTCGGCGGCGTCACCGTCAGCCGGGCGACGCTGCACAATCAGGATGAAATCGACAAAAAAGATATCCGCATCGGTGACACGGTTGTCGTTCAGCGCGCGGGCGATGTCATCCCCGAGGTCGTCATGGTGGTCAAGGAAAAACGGACCGGCAGGGAAAGACTCTTCAAG
The DNA here is from genome assembly GCA_034006265.1 of Syntrophus sp. (in: bacteria). GTDB lineage: Bacteria > Desulfobacterota > Syntrophia > Syntrophales > Syntrophaceae > Syntrophus. The sequence continues at coordinate 29,100 of JAVETB010000027.1, forward strand.
ATGCCCTCCCACTGCCCGGAATGCGGGTCCAAGGTCGTCAGAATCGAAGGAGAGGCCACCCATCGCTGCATCGGCATCTCCTGCCCGGCCCAGATTCGTGGACATATCATCCATTTCGCATCCCGGGGGGGAATGGATATCGAAGGCCTTGGAGAAAAGCTTGTTTCTAACCTGGTGGATTCGGGGCTCATCCGCGATCCCGCAGATCTCTATTTCCTGAAGTGGGACACCCTGCTGAACCTGGAGCGCATGGCGGAAAAGTCCGTAAAGAATCTCCTTGCCGCCGTTGAACGGTCCAAATCCCCCCCACTGGACAAGCTCATTTTTGCGCTGGGGATCCGCCATGTCGGGGAGCATCTGTCGAAGATCCTGGCCCGGAAATTTCAGACTCTTGACGCCTTGATGGATGCCTCGGAAGAGGAGCTTCTGTCCATTCCGAACATCGGATCTGAAGTCGGCAGCAGTATATTTCAGTTTTTCCGCAACGAGTCGAACCGCCGGGTTCTTGAAAAGCTCAAGGACGCCGGGGTTTCCCCGGTGGAAAAACCCTCCGGGTCCCCTCTCCCTTCGCCCCTTTCAGGAAAATATTTTGTTTTCACGGGGGCATTGACCCGGATGACACGGATCGAGGCCAAGCAGATCGTTGAATCCCTTGGCGGCCAGGCATTGAGTTCCTTTACGAAAAATGCCGATTACGTGGTTGCCGGCGCGTCAGCCGGCTCCAAACTCAAAAAGGCTCAGGAATCGGGCATTCCCGTCCTCAGCGAGGAGGAATTCCTGGCTATGGTCGGAAGAGAGGATAAACCATGAAGCGTTCCCGCGTCTTTGTCAAAGGGAGGGTTCAGGGGGTTTTCTTTCGCACCCACACCCAAAGGGCAGCCCTCGGATTTCACGTCCATGGCTGGGTTCGCAATCTGCCCGACGGACAGGTCGAGGTGCTCTTCGAAGGAAAACGGCAGAATGTGGATGCTATGGTCGACTGGTGCAGGCACGGCCCTCCCCATGCCATCGTGGATCAGCTCAGCGTTCTCGATGAACCCTATGCTGGCGAATTCAGCGATTTCAGCATCCGCTACGAATAACAGACATTCCGATACCGGAAGGCACCAGCGTCAAAGGCTCTACCGTCCTCCAGATTCCCTTATCGTTTCCGCAAAGCCCGGTAGGGCGTTGCGGATCGAGGCATCCTCAACACAATAGGCGATGCGGAAATAGCCCGCCCCCCCGAATCCGATCCCGGGCGTCGTGAGAATTCCGCGCTCTTGAAGCGCACGGACATATGCCACGTCATCGTCCACAGGCGATCGGACAAAGAGATAGAAGGTGCCTTCCGGCTTGGCAAAGGAGTATCCGCAAGAGCTTAATCCCTCGCAGAGCAGATCCCTTTTCCGCTGATACTCGCCAACGTTGACCTGCACCCCCTGAATCCGTGAGATAACCCGCTGCATCAGGGCCGGGGCATTGATAAACCCCAGAATCCGGTTGCAGAAGATCATTCCGCCAAGGACTTCCTTCAATTCGGCAAGCTCCGGATGAAGGGCGAGGTACCCGATGCGTTCACCCGGCACAGACAGGCATTTGGAATAGGAATAGGCAATGATGCTGTTCCTGCAGAACTCCATAATGCTGGGAAGCTCGATGCCGTCGTAGACGATTTCGTTGTAGGGCTCATCGGAAACCAGATAGACGGCCCTGTTGTAAAGCCGCTCCTTTTCCTCAAGAATGGCGGCGAGCCCGCGGATGGTTTCGGCGTCATAGACCCGTCCGGTGGGGTTGTTCGGCGAATTGATCAGCACAGCCCTGGTTCTCTCAGTAAAGGCCGATCGAATTGCCTCCAGGTCCAGGTTGAAATCCTCTTTCGTGGGAACCAGGCGGGCTACCCCCCCGGCATTGTCCACATAAAAACCGTATTCGACAAAATACGGCATCGGAATAATGACTTCGTCTCCCGGATCGAGAATCGTTTTCATGGTGACATTCAATGCGCCCGCAGCGCCGCAGGTCATGACGATGTGCTCAAATGTCAGGGGCACCTTGAATTTCCGGCCCAGATAGTCGGCAATCGCCTCACGCGTTTCAGGGTATCCGGCGTTGGGCATGTACCCATGCTGACCGGGAAGAGATTGGCCGGCCACGTCCCTCAAGGCGGCATCAAACTCGATCGGTGGCGGTACGTTGGGATTCCCGAGGCTGAAATCGAACACGTTCTCAGGCCCCAGTTTCTGCCTAAGAAGCAGACCCTCCTCAAACATCTTTCGAATCCACGATGAACGTGAAAGCATTCCCTGAATCTTCTTCGAAACCGGCATATCCCCTTCCCTTCCAAGGCTCTCAGCGATAATTTGTATTTTGAGGAAACAAATCTCGACGCGACGGCTGACGATGTTAGTTAACACAGCTCCGGGATGTCGTCAACAGGACATTCACAGGCATCCCGAAGGATTGGCCGGATTGTCTTGACAAAGGGACAACAGGTTATTTATAGAATTGTGAAGCACGTTCAGGCGGCCTTTTCGTGGGATGGTGGTGGAAATCCTGCCCCGTGTCTTTTTTGTTTCAGGAGGAATTTTATGCCGATTTATGAATTTCGCTGCAAATCTTGCGGGAAGGTCTTCGAAGTCCTCTTTTTCTCAATTTCAGAAAAACGGGAAGTCCTTTGCCCGGACTGCGACTCCGCCGAGGTTGAAAAACTCATGTCCGTCTTCGGAGGAACTTTCGGGAGTACATCCTCCTCCAGCTGCTCCACATGCGCCTCTTCTTCCTGCTCGACGTGATCGAACTGACGGATGCGGCAGGCTGCCACAGCTTTCCCCGGGTCCTCTTTCAACGGGGGATCATGAACCGGACCTTTTCATCCCCGGGCGGTCTGCCATCGGAGCGCCCGCCTTCATCCATTTTTGTCCAGCAGCCCCTAAGGGCCGTGATTGCCGGAAATTTCGAGCCCATGCAGAAAATCCTTCTCATCATCATTTTCTTCC
>JAVETB010000135.1:0-4943 GCA_034006265.1 Syntrophus sp. (in: bacteria)
CATGGCACTACACTTGCGTTTCCGGACAACCGCTCCTTGATTTTATTGGTTTTTTCTTCCTTGAAATGCCAAATATCGACCGAAAAAGGCACCTCGGTGTTAAAGATGGGATAAGACATCCTCCACATTGGGCAATATCAGACGAATCCACCGGAAGGACAAAACGACCGCACATTTTTTCTCGTTTTTTACTTCCTTTTGCTGAACACATCTATTGCCAGGGGGATTGTGCTTATCACCCCTATGAGAAACATCGCCCATCCAAGTTTCTTCCGCCGTTTCGTATCCAGCTTGTCTGCCAGCAAAAGGGCGACCCCGGCTCCACAGACTAAACGGGTTCCAGCAATAATTCCGATTTCAGGAATCGTCAGGGCTGATGTTTTCATGACAACCTCCTTGAATGCTATCTAAAGGTTCATATAGAGGGAATTTATTCAGGTAAAAAGAAAGGCCATCCCAGAGCGTATCCCGTGATGACATGGCAACATGCGCCCTTGCGTGGTCTGCGAAGAAAAGAGAAAAACCACCCGGGAGGTTTGAGGACCAGGAAGCTGAAGTAGCTTGAACCTCCAGGGAAGAATTCATGAAGGAAAGGATAAATCCCTGGCCCCCCTTCAATGGGGGAAGCGTTCTGCTGTTTTCCGTTCCAGCATCCAGCGCCAATAGGCACGCACCATATGTGAACGTAGCCAGGGTATTTTCACCAAAGGGAATCAGCCGCCAACCTCACGGCAACTGGTACGCTCCGAAAAGAATTTACCAGATACACGACTTTTCCCCCTTGGGACCTGTTGAAAAGAACTTTAAAAAGAGAGCCGCTGCGCCGTTTGCCGTTGACTGGAGTCGCGTCCTAAAAGACTTGGTCTATTTGGGGTGACAATCACCACGAAGACCCTTTGCCTGCTTATCTCATTCAAACCCAGTACTATGACTCATCCCGTGCGCCGCAGCATCTCTTTTCTTTCACCTGTAATTTATTCCTCTTCTCCCAATTTGTCAAGAGAATCGATGTTTTAATTCCTCCGAGCCGACCCTTCCCGCTCGCCTGCGAGGCTCAATTGGACTCTTCTTGACAGTAGAACATTTGTTCTATAACGTAAGGCCATGAACGATACGATTTTCAGCATTCATTCCTGGCCGCGGGCCATTGTCCATATCGACGGGGATGCCTTCTTCACTTCCTGTGAAGAGGTCATCCATCCGGAGCTTAAGGGAAAGCCCATGATTACAGGCGGAGAGCGTGGAATTGTGGCCTGTGCCAGCTATGCGGCTAAAAAGATGGGCATCACCCGGGGCGTCCCTCTGCACCAGGCGAAAAACATCTGTCCGGATCTTATCATCCTGCCCTCCGACTATGAAACCTACAGCCTGTTTTCCCGGCGGATGTTCAACATTATGCGGCGCTTCACCCCGGATGTGGAAGAGTATTCCATCGATGAGGCCTTCTGCGACATCACGGGAATGCGCCGGGCCTTGCGCTCTTCCTATACTGGAATTGCCGAACAGATGAAACGGGCCATCGAAAGGGAACTGGGGCTCGGGGTTTCCGTGGGGATCAGCCTGACCAAGGTGCTTGCCAAGGTAGGTTCCAAGCATCAGAAACCAAGTGGCTTAACGGTCATTGCCGGCCGTTCCATCGCCCGGTACCTGGAGCATCTTCCCGTGGGAAAGATCTGGGGAATCGGCCCGGCCACAACCAGCTATCTGGCGAAGATTGGCGTTAAAACCGCCTTGGAGTTTGCCGGAATGCCGGAAGCCGCTGTGCGAAAACGCCTTACCAAGCCCGGCGTCGAAATCTGGAGGGAGCTGAGGGGAGATTCCGTCTATCCCGTGATCTCTGAGGAAAAAAGCGTTTACGCATCCATCAGCAAGATGAAGACATTTGCTCCTCCAACATCGGATCGGGAATACCTTTTTGCACACCTGCTGCGGAATCTGGAATCAGCCTGCATCAAAGCCAGGCGTTACGGGTTGGCTCCCAGGAAAATCATCTCCCTTCTCAGAACCCGGCAGTTCGGGGATGTGGGCAGGGAGGCAACACTTGTTCGTCCCTCGGCCCTTCCGCTGGAACTGTCCGGCCTGCTGCGGGAACTGTTTGATTCACTCTACCGGGAGAAAGAACTCTATCGATCAACAGGCGTCATCCTTCTGGAACTGACGCATGATGTCAATATTCAGTACTCCCTTTTTGAAAGCCCGATGAAAGCGGAGAAGATTCGGGAACTTTATGAAGCCATGGACAGCTTAAGTGGAAAATATGGAAAACATGCCCTGCATCTGGGCGCTTCTCATCCTCTGGAACAACTTGGAAAGGGAAAACGGGGAACGCCAACGGTCCGGGAAGAGACGAAGTTCTTCGGTGAGACCAAACGCCGTCATCTCGGCCTGCCGATTCTCCATGTGAAGTAGACATATTCTGCCGGGCATCAGAGGCTTACACCGACGTTGACGGGAATGGGGTGCAGCACGCGGATCAGCTCGGACGGCGGCATTTCGGCCAGAAGCCCCCGGCTTCCGGCGTTGATCAGTATGCGGGGCAGTGTGGCAATGGTTTCTTCCATATAGATGGGCATGGTCTTTTTCGTACCGAAGGGCGACGTCCCTCCAACCTTGTAGCCGGTGTGCTTCTCTGCGATTTTGGGATCACAGGGATGAACCGTTTTTACCCTGAGAAACCTTGCCAGGTTCTTCGTAGAAACCTCCCGATCGCCGTGCATCAGGATAATAAGCGACGCCTTCTGTTCGTCCTCCATGACCAGCGTTTTGATCACTTCATGTTCATCAACCCCCAGCGCCTTTGCCCCTACGCGGGTCCCGCCATGCTCCACATACTTGTAGGTTCGAGGCACGAAAACGACCTGGTTTTTCTTCAGGGCCAGCAACGCAGGCGTAAGGGGGATTTTTTCCCGTGACATACCCGGAATCCCTCTGTTGATCTCCTGTTCTTATCGTTCTTCTTTATCGCCTTTCTCGTCTTTGAGGTCTCTTATCTGCGCTTCCAGAACGTTGCTTTCGGCAATGCGCATTGAAAGCTTCGATTTGAGCATCGTGTTCTCTCGGATGAGAACCGCCATTTGCTCTTTAACAAAAGCAACATGATCCTTCAATTTGGATGACGCTCCATGTTCATTCAGAAAATTCTCTATCTCATCAAAAATGGTCATGCTGGATCTCCTCCGAAAACTGCTGAATGACGGCATCGAATTAGCATACAACGGAATCAACTTTTTTCCTGAGAAGTTTGTTCTTTGAATTGTATTTCGATGTGTTCAAGAAGCTTGGCCTTATGAAGATTATAGGTTGCTTGAAACATAACGCTTTGATCATCTTCTCTCTTTAAAGACCGGAGCCCGTCCAGCAGCGCTTGACGGTCGATGCACGGCTGCTGCGCCAAAAGGCAAAATGCATCCTGAAGCAGTGCCGCCATGGCAGAAGAAGACTTCAAGCACGTTTCCGTCACGTTTTTGATGGCGTCATTTATTTCTTCGTCAGTCAATGTTCATTCCCCCGGTAGGATGTGAAACGATCGAACGCCTTGCTGAACCGCCGTTTCCGATTCATAGACGGTGGTGACTCATCACCATACGGCAGCCACTCATCCCCAGCAATCTTCCTCGCGTGTCCCGTAAGAAATCCAGGATGAATTTTCCGGAGCGGAAGGAGAATCAGGATGCCTAACCGCATATTCCCTCTTCGCCTTTTCTACAGCTTCCTTGTCGCACTGGGCATAAACAACCACGTGGAACAGTTCTTTCTGCGCCCCGGTCCCCGACACGTCAAGAAGCTCGACTCTGAATCGCATAGTGGCTATTTGCTTTCGATGCCGTCCCTATCTGAAAAAGGCGACCCTCATGAATCATGAAATAACGGAACCGGGATGAACCATTAATGACATCCGTCAGAATACTCCGAAAAATCCGAGTGCAACTCTTCGAGCAGTGTCATGACATGCTGCCGTTCGGATTCAAGCAGGGTAAGGGCTTTTCTTCGATCTTCTATCGTGATCGGAGTTTTGGCGATTTCCTCTTCGTTTGCGCCCTCTAATTCCATTTGCTTTTGTCTGTTTCTTCTCATGGCCTGCGCAATTTCAAGAACAATTTCCGTGAAGATATATTCATTGAGAAGCTCGGTTTTCATATGATTCCCTTTCAGAACGTAATGATCACAGTCATTACCATAGGTATCCAAGGGAAACAAGGTAAGATTCAGATAAATTCAGGTTGTTAGCTTTGTTTGTTGTCTGGGCGGCCAGGAGCGAATTGCCAATGATATCTGCTTCGAGAATGTTAGACGGAACCGCTTCGCCAAGAACCGTGCGCAGGTGGTTCGTTTTCTTTATACCAGTATTGTGCAAGTATTTTTTCCGTAATTAATGAGGGTTTCATTCTTTAACGGTTTGTCCATAATGGAAGTTGAGAGATCGTTAAATTACAAGCTAAGGAGGGATTTATAGTGAAGAGAAAAATGAAGGCGGAGGAATTACGAAAACTGGGCATCATTGCAAAAAAAAGAGGCAATGACTGGGAAATATTTCTCAATGGCCACTTGGCCATGATAGGACTGTCCGATAAGGATGTTGAGCTTCTTCAACAAAAGTCTCCAAAAGAAATGGTCAACATTCTTTCAATGATATGAAGGCCACGCATCATGGCCGTTATCCCGATTCTGTTCGAGTTTTCGTTTCTGGATTCGAAAGGCGCAAACGTTCCTCTGCATCGCTCAGAAAATATGCCGAATTTTCCCTGGAATAAAGCCCCCTTTCAAGATGTCTGATCTCTTTGAGTGACACACTCGCAATGAAACGTTACTTCACTAGCCCATCTTTAACACTACTGAAAAATGTTTCAATAAATACAAGATGATATCTTAACAAAAAACGGCAAGTGGCACTACATTCGTGTAATTTACGATCAAATGGTCAGTTTCTGAACCCCTCCCGGACA
>JAVETB010000136.1:0-4759 GCA_034006265.1 Syntrophus sp. (in: bacteria)
GTTCCCCTTGATCATGGCCATTCCTTGCGGCCTTGTTGGTTCGCAGGGCCATTGACCGTGAACTGTCCGACGTGCTCAGGAGGGGGATGTATTTCGGAGGCCATCCTGAAAGAAGCCCTTTTCTCCTTGGTCAAGGCTTCATGAGCAGGAGGCTCAACGCCATGACCATCATGCCTGCGACGAGGCCATACAGGCTGTCATGGCCTTTCCCGTAGGCCCTGCTTGTCGGGAGCAGCTCATCGAGGCTGATGTACACCATGATGCCGGCCACGACTCCAAAGGAGATTCCAAGAACCTGGGATGGGATCGCCCCGGAACTGTCTGCCAGAAAGAACCGCATCGCGACATATGCGGTGAGGGCGCCGAGCGGTTCGGCTAATCCGCTGAGAACCGAATACAGGAAGGCTCTCCTGCGGTCACCTGTGGCATAGAAGATCGGTACGGACACGCTGATCCCCTCCGGGATGTTGTGCAGCGCAATCGCTGCCGCAATGGCCACGCCCAGCCCCGGGTTCTGCAGGGCGGCCATGAAGGTGGCCAGCCCCTCGGGAAAATTGTGTATCCCGATCACCAGCGCTAAAAAAAGCCCCGTCCGCATGAGCTTTCGAGAATGGGCACTGTCATTCTGGAGCCCCTTTTCCGACGGGTTCATTTTTATGGAGGACTCGGAGTCCGGGATCGGAGCCGACGCGTCATGGAGCGGCATGATCTCCGCTTCAGAGTGGGTCTCATGGGGGTTTTCGGCGGATGGGATGAGGTTGTCCACCAGGCCGATCAGCAGCATCCCCCCGAAAAAGGAGGCGGCATTGATCCAGGGCCCCAAGTCGTCCCCATAATAGTTGGTGAGGGATTCCAATCCCTTGAAGAAGATCTCTACAAACGCCAGGTAAAGCATCACGCCGGCAGAGAAACCGGTTGATACCGACAGGAACCTGTAGTCAGCCCTCCGCGCCTTGAAAGCGATGATGCTGCCGATCGCCGTAGCCATGCCTGCAAAAAGGGTCAGCCCGAAGGCGAGCCATAAATTTTCCATGGTATTCTAATCTACAGGAGTCTCACGTTCCAGCGGTCAACCGATTGTCGGCCTCTGAAAATCGGAGTCATGTTTTTATGCTCTTATGAACATCCCATCATCCTCCTTCTAAACCATCCCTGTGCAAAATTCAAAAGGTATTCCTCACGAAGGGACATCGCATCTCCCCGCCCGGTACGGGACGGCATGGCGGAAAGAGGGTTTCGTAATGACTTTACTTTGTTCCTGTAAGAAGCTATGAACATCGGGAACAGAATGCACATCAAGAAATAAAGGAAGAAAGACCATGTCAACGATCCGAAAGCACACCATGGGACTGATCCTGGCGGTTATATCCTGCCTGATGATCACATCGGGTGCATGGGCCGCTGTTAAGGGGGAGGGCGACCAGGCCGGCAAGGCGGTGCCACAGGCGGAAGAATCCTTCGACGATCCCCTGGGGCGGAGCACACCCCAGGGAACGGTCGTCGGTTTCCTGAGGGCGGTGGAGAGGGAGGACTATGAACGGGCCATTGAATATCTCGACACGAGGCAGAGGGGGAAGAACGCCCGTCAACTTGCCCTCGAACTTCAGCGGGTTCTCGATGAGAGGGGCTCCGCATCCAGGGCCAGGTTGAGCACGAAACCCGAAGGGGATCTGGATGACGGATTGCCCGCTCAAAAAGAGGTGGTGGCGTCTGTCAAAACAAAAAGGGGGCAATATAAAATCCTTCTTGAGCGCCTTCAAAAGGATGACAGCCCCAAGGTCTGGCTGTTTTCCTCGGAAACGCTCCGATCCGTGCCGCAGATCTATGAGGAAATCGAAGCCCCCTGGTTGGAGGGGCGTCTGCCCGCAGCGCTGACGGAAAACCGCCTGGCCGGTCTTCCCCTGTATCGGTGGATCCTGCCTCTGCTGATGCTCCTTGCCGCCGTTTTCTGCGGCTGGATTCTCACGGTGTTATGTTACGCTTTGCTGCAGAAGTCCATTCGCCACCGTGTTGACGAACTGGGACTGATAACACTCAGGCGGATCAGAAAGCCCCTGGTTGTTCTTTTTTCGGCGGGGGTAATCTATCTTTTTTCCTTAGGCAGTTTCTGGTTGCTGGACCGGCTCTTCTGGACGTTTCTCTCCTCGACCATGGCTCTTGCCGGCCTGACCTGGATCTGCATCCAACTGGTTGATGTTGCGGCGGAAATCCTGGAGAAGCGCAGGCCGGAGGCCGCCAGTGCCGTCATCCGCCTTTCAGCGACGCTTCTCAAGGCGCTTGCCGTCATCACGGCGCTTGTGGTCAGCTTCCACTACTTCGCCGGCATCAATCTCACAGCCGTGGTGGCCGGTCTCGGCATCGGCGGCATCGCCGTGGCCTTTGCCGCCCAGAAGACCATCGAGAATTTCTTCGGGGGAGTCTTCCTTGTCTGGGACAAGCCCATCCGCCTTGGCGATTTCTGTAAGGCCGGCGAGTACATGGGCACCGTCGAGCATATCGGCCTCCGCTCCACTCAGATCCGGACTCTGAACCGCACGGTCACCTTTGTTCCAAACGGCCAGCTTTCATCCATCGCTGTCGAGAACTTCACTCTGCGTGACCGCTTTCTCCTCCGCCATACGTTGAACCTTCGCTACGAGACGACGGCGGATCAGCTCCGCTTCATCCTGGCAGGCCTGCGTGAACTTCTGTACCGGCATCCCCGGGTGGATTCGGCAACGGTTCGCGTTCGTTTCATCGGCTTCGGACAGTCGTCTCTCGATGTGGAGATGTTCGCCTATGTCCTTGAAACAGAGCATGGGGCCTATCTGGCCGTTCAGGAGGATCTGCTGCTGCGGGTCATGGATCTTGTCGAGTCGGCCGGCAGCGGCTTCGCCTTCCCGTCCCGGACCCTTTACATGACCCGGGACGGTGGATTGGATGCAAAAAGGAAGGGTGAAGCATCCGAGACCGTTCAGCGCTGGCGGACCCGGAGCGAGCTGCCTTTCCCCGAGCATGCGCCCGGGAAGGTTGCACAGCTCGACGGTACACTGGACTATCCCCCGGACGGTTCGGTTCTGAGCGAAAAGAAGGAAGAAGATTGAGGACGGAGGCTTATCAGAGGGGGCTTCCGCCGTTGAGCCTTTCATAAATCCTGAGGTACTGGGTGATCATTGTCTGAAGGCTGTATTTCTCCCGGGCTTCCCGCATGATCCGCCGGATCTGGTCTTCACGGACGGCGAGGGGGTTCTTGTGAAAGTTCAGGCTTCTTTCCAGGCCGTACCACAGTCCGCCCGGGTCGTAATTCTTGAAAAGAAAACCGTTGCCTTCATCCTGGGGAGCACCGTCCATTTTTAACCTCAATTCCGTGATCTTGTCGTGGTAACCGCCTGTATCCCGGTTGGTGGCCGTTGCACCAAAGAGATTTCCCACCTGGTCAATCTGGCCGCAGGGCTCGTAGAGGGACGCTCCGAAGACATCGCTTGCGGCGGCATATCCGAGCATCGACAGGGCTTCATCGAAGGGATAATAGGCGATGCGCCCCTGGGAGGCGCAGGCGATGCGCCCCATAATCTCCATGTGGGTGCGGTCGCCTCCGATTCCATCCCCCACGACGGCGATCTGGGCTTCCGGATGGGCTGAAACGAAGGACTGGGCGATTGCCTCGAGGAGTTCGATGCCCTTCTGAAGCGGATCCAGTCGGGAAGGCCAGAAGAAGAGAATGGCCTCAGGGTTGACGTCCAATCCGGTTTTTTCCTGGAACACCACCAGGTTTTCGCGCTTGGCCTTCATGATGGAGTCGTCGAGGCCGTATTTCCGGACCAGGAACGGGCAGTTTTCCGGGTACATGACGGAGGCCGGGGCATTCAGGATCGCCTGGGCGGCGTTGCCGAAATATTTCACTTTGACTTCGTCCCGGACACTGGTCGGAACGATGGGCCGATCAAGAAAATAGTCCTCCACGACCTCGCGGAGAAAATGCTCTCCCACGAAATTGATCAGAGTCGCATTTTTGATGGCCGTGGCCTGGCAGTCGATGCAGGTTTTCCCATAGGATTCCGAGTAGTAGAGATGATCCGAAATGCGGTTCAGATTGATCCCGGACATCAGCTCCAGCGGAAGATTCTCCGTAAATACGTTGTGCACGGTATGCAGAACGGGCACGTCGGCGGATTTGGCATAGGCGGTTATGGCGCCACCCGCCATCCAGTCGTGGCTGTGGATGATGATCCGCCCCCCGTGCTTTGCCCGGACGGTCTTGATGACGTTGTTGACGATCTGCCGCTGGAATTCGGCAGCGGTTGAAAGGACATCGCCGGAATAGGCGCTGAGATTATCGGCAAAAATGGCGGAACTGATGAGATGGATTTTTTCGGGATCGATCTTATAGCGAAGTTCCCGCCACTGATGCTCCGTCATATGGGACTCCAGTTGGAACCGTTTCTTCAGATTCAGGGTGGCCAGGTGAACTTCGATGCCTCTGTCCAGAAGCCCCTCGCACAAGGCGGAGACCACGTCGCCCTGACCACCGCTTTTTCCGGAGATGTATTTGGCCAGCAGCCCCATGTCGCTGGGAAGCCTTCCCGTTTCCGGCGTGATGAGAAGAATGGGTGTTTTATCCGCCTTCTTGAGGATCTCAAAACGGGTGATGGAGCCCTCCAGAACGCAGATCTTCCGCGTCAGGATCTCCGTGGCCCGGATCGTGGAATTTTCATAGGGATTGTCATAGCGGCGAAGGATCTGTTCCGCATCGACCCGGTCGTTGAGGAAGTAAATGTGA
>JAVETB010000028.1:0-30729 GCA_034006265.1 Syntrophus sp. (in: bacteria)
CTTGATATCATGAAGCAAGCCGGAAAGCCAGAAGTATTTTATTTATTTGGTATCGTCATTATTTAGGTCTTTGAATGACTTGACCCTGGAAATCCGTCAACCTGCTTGACTTTTCGGTTCCGTTGCCGTTATTAAGCCCGATGCAGGGCTGCCCCTGCCCGGACGTTTCGCATCATCCGATCCGGAAGGGACGCAGCAGCACAACGAAAGGAATTCCATCGTCGACGCCCGGGACATGCAGGCAGAGCCCGGTGGCGATTCAGGACAGCCATGAAGATAAAGCCCTTTTCCTCTCCCTTTCTTCGATCCTATGGCTTCTCACTGCTGCTTCTTCTTTCCATTGGAATCGGCTCCGGGCTCGGGCTTCTCCTTAAAGAGGATGCGGCCCTCCTCAAGCCGCTGGGCGATATTTTCCTCAATCTCCTCTTCACCGCCCTGGTGCCCCTCGTGTTCTTTTCCATCTCCTCGGCCGTGGCGGGGATGACCAACGGTCGGCGGCTGGGTAGGATCCTCTTTTCCATGCTGGGGGTTTTTGTCCTGACGGGCACAGTGGCTTCCGTGTTCATGATGATCGGAGTTTCCTTTTATCCTCCGGCTGCGGGTGTTTCCATCACACTTCAATCCGCGGGAGAGCTCCAGTCGCTGGACACGGCGAACCAGATCGTCAGGGCCTTCACCACACCAGATTTTCCCGATGTCCTGTCCAAGAAGAACATGTTGGCCCTGATCCTTTTCGCCATCCTGATCGGGTTTGCGACCTCCTGCCTGAAGGAGAAGGGGCGGGCCTTTGCCGATTTTCTGGCTTCGGCCGGTGACGTGATGATCAAGGCCATCGATCTGATCATGTATTACGCCCCCGTGGGCCTGTGCGCCTATTTCGCCTATCTCACGGGCGTTTTCGGACCGAAGCTCCTGGGTTCTTATTTCCGGGCCATGACCCTCTTTTATCCCATAACGTTTTTTTACTTCTTTGCCGGCTTTTCGATATACGCCTATCTCACCGGGAAAGGCCCGGGGGTGCGGACCTTCTGGAGAAACATCGTGCCCCCGGCCCTGACGGCCCTTGCAACGGGCAGCAGCGTCGCCGCCATCCCCTCCAACTTGGAGGCCGCCACCCGAAGCGGCGTCCCGAAGGACATATCCGAACTCGTCATCCCCATCGGGGCCACCATTCACATGGACGGTTCCTGCCTGGCAGCTGTCCTGAAAATCGCCTTTCTCTTCGGCATCTTCAACCTGGATTTCTCCGGAGCGGGGACACTTCTGACGGCGCTGGGCATCGCCCTCCTGAGCGGAACAGTGATGAGTGGAATCCCCGGCGGCGGCTTCATTGGCGAACTGCTGATCATCTCACTCTACGGTTTCCCCTTGGAGGCCTTCCCCATCATCTCCATGATCGGCGTCCTCGTCGACCCCCCCGCCACCCTGGTAAATTCCGCCGGAGACAACGTGTGCAGCATGATGGTCGCACGGATGCTCGGGGGCAAAAACTGGATGAATATCGTTGATATTTAAACCTTTTATATCGCTTGACAAGACAGGGGTACTTACCTATAGTCCGCCCGTGCTGGGCACACATTAGATCTTTTCCCCGGTTTTCAATATGCATCGCATTTTTCTTCAAACTGCCCCGCGAAATCTTTTTCAGGAGGATGCTCCACCATGCCGAAGCGCGACGATCTCAGAAAAATCATGATTATCGGGTCCGGACCCATTGTCATCGGGCAGGCCTGCGAATTTGACTATTCCGGCACCCAGGCCTGCAAGGCCCTGCGGAAGCTCGGCTATGAAATTGTGCTGGTCAACTCCAATCCGGCCACGATCATGACGGACCCCGGAACAGCCGACGTCACCTACATCGAGCCCCTGAACGTCCAGTCCATGATTGAAATCATTGAAAATGAAAAGCCTGATGCCATCCTCCCCAACCTTGGAGGACAGACGGGCCTGAACCTGACGGCCGAGCTGGCCAAGCTGGGCATTCTGGAGAAATACGGCATCCAGGTCATCGGCGTCCAGGTGGACGCCATCGAGCGGGGCGAAGACCGGATCGCCTTCAAGGAAACGATGACCCGCCTGGGAATCGACATGCCCAGGAGCGAGCCCGCCTATACGGTGGAAGAGGCGTCGAGAATCGCCGCCCAGCTCGGCTATCCCGTGGTGGTCCGCCCGGCTTACACCATGGGCGGCACAGGAGGCGGCCTCGTCTACAACTCTGAAGAGCTCAGAACTGTTGCCAGCCGTGGCATTTCAGCCAGCCGCGTGGGTCAGATCCTGATCGAGGAGTCCGTTCTCGGCTGGGAGGAACTGGAGCTGGAAGTCGTCCGCGACGAGAAAAACCAGATGATCACCGTGTGCTTCATCGAAAATGTCGACGCCATGGGCGTCCATACGGGTGACTCCTACTGCACCGCACCCATGCTGACCATCGCTCCGGAGCTCCAGGAGCGGCTCCAGAAGTATGCCTATGCCATTGTCGAGGCCATCCAGGTCATCGGCGGGACAAACATCCAGTTCGCCCACAATCCGGAAACGGGGCGGGTTGTCATCATCGAGATCAACCCCCGGACCTCCCGCTCTTCCGCCCTGGCCTCGAAGGCCACCGGATTCCCCATTGCCCTCGTTTCCTCCATGCTGGCAGGAGGGCTCACCCTCGATGAGATCCCCTATTGGCGGGACGGGACCCTCGACAAGTACACCCCATGGGGCGAGTATGTCGTGGTGAAGTTTGCCCGGTGGGATTTCGAGAAGTTTCCCGGCGCCCAGGATAAGCTCGGCACTCAGATGCGGGCCGTGGGCGAGGTCATGAGCATCGGCAAGAATTACAAGGAGGCCTTTCAGAAGGCGATCCGCTCCCTGGAAAAGGGCCGTTACGGTCTGGGATTCGCGGCGGATTTCTATGAAAAAAGCCTGGACGACCTTCTGGAACGGCTGTCGGAGGCTTCCAGCGAACGGCAGTTCCTGATGTACGAAGCGATACGCAAAGGCGCAGATGTGGAAATGCTCTCCAGAAAGACCCACATCAAGCGCTGGTTTCTCGAGCAGATGAAGGAGCTGGTCGACCTGGAGGAAGAGATCCTGAAATTCAAGGGAAAGGCCCTTCCCGATGAACTGCTGGCCAGGGCGAAGAAAGACGGATTTGCGGACCGCTACCTGTCACAGATCCTCAACATACCGGAGCCCGAGATCCGCAGGCAGCGCACCGCACTGGGCGTCGTCGAAGCATGGGAAGCTGTTCCCGTCAGCGGCGTGGAAAACGCGGCCTACTATTACTCCACCTACAACGGCCGGGACCAGGTGGCGGTCAGCGACAGGAAGAAGATCATGGTCCTGGGCGGCGGCCCCAACCGCATCGGCCAGGGCATCGAGTTCGACTACTGCTGCGTCCACGCGGCCTTCGCCATCCGCGACGAGGGCTACGAGTCCATCATGGTGAACTGCAATCCCGAAACGGTCTCGACGGACTACGACACCTCCAACAAGCTCTATTTTGAACCGCTCACGGTGGAGGACGTCCTGAGCATCTACGAGAAGGAAAAGCCGGAGGGGGTCATCGCCCAGTTCGGGGGCCAGACGCCGCTGAACATCGCCGGCGAACTGGAAAAAGCGGGCGTCCGGATCATCGGGACCTCGCCGGAAACCATCGATCTGGCCGAGGACCGCGACCGCTTCCGAAAGATGATGCGCAGGCTGGGGATCCCCATGCCTGAGTCCGGAATGGCCATCAACCTGGAGGAAGCCCTGGTCGTAGCCAACCGGATCGGCTATCCCCTCATGGTTCGCCCTTCTTACGTGCTGGGGGGAAGGGGCATGGAAGTCGTCCATGATGAGGAGATGCTGAAGCGATACGTAGCGGCGGCGGTGGGGGTCACCCCGGAACGGCCCATCCTCATCGACAAGTTTCTGGAAAACGCCATCGAGGCGGAGGCCGACGCCATCTCCGACGGGACGGACGCCTTTGTCCCCGCCGTGATGGAGCATATCGAGCTGGCGGGCATTCATTCCGGCGACTCGGCCTGCGTCATTCCGCCGATCAGCATCGCCCCCAAGCATATCGAAACGATTAACGAATACACCAGAACCATCGCCATCGAGTTCAAGGTGGTGGGCCTCATGAACATCCAATACGCCATTGCCGACGATGTCGTCTACATCCTGGAAGCCAATCCGCGGGCCTCCCGCACGGTTCCCCTGGTTTCCAAGATCTGCAATATCTCCATGGCCCGGATCGCCACCCAGGTCATGCTGGGAAAGAAGCTGTCGGAACTCAACCTGTCCACCCGGACGGTTCCCCACTTCGGGGTCAAGGAAGCGGTCTTCCCCTTCAACATGTTCCAGGAAGTCGATCCGCTCCTTGGACCGGAGATGCGATCCACCGGGGAGGTCCTCGGCCTGGCCGACTCCTTCGGGCTCGCCTTTTTCAAGGCCGAGGAAGCGGCCCAATCGGTTCTTCCCGCAGAAGGAACGGTCCTCCTGACCGTTGAACCGCGTGACAAGGGCGGGATCCTCAGCACCGCCAAGAAATTTAAGGAGCTGGGTTTCCGGCTCGTCGCCACCAAGGGAACACAGGAGTATCTGGCAGACCACGGGATCGAGGCCCAGACCATCCTGAAGATGCACGAGGGACGGCCCAATATCGTCGACAGCATCAAAAACGGAGAGATTCAGCTCATCATCAACTCGCCGAGCGGAAGGACAAGCGCCTATGACGACTCTTACATCCGCAAGGCGGCGATCAAATACAGGGTTCCCTATATCACAACAATCGCGGCGGCGGCGGCGGCCGTCAAGGGAATCGCCACGTTCCGGGAGGGCCATGGCCGGGCGAAGTCCCTTCAGAGCTACCATCATGATATCAAATGATTCCCGGTGCTCCCCTTCCAGGAGCAGCCAGGGGGAGCAACGAGACAGAAAGGGCAACCCCGCCGGGTCCGTGCAAGCATGTGACGAAGGGGCGGCCCCGGGTCTCTCCGCCGCCTTGAAGAAGGCGGAACAGCAGATTGAACGGTTCCGGGAATCCGAGCGGAACCTTAAAAAATCCCGACGGACCCTTGTCGAACTGGCGGGGCAGCTCACCGAACGCGTCAAGGAGTTGAACTGCCTCTATGAGATTTCCGGCATCATGGGGAAGCAGGGCCTGACCTTGGAAGAGGCCCTGCAGCAGACCGTGGAAGTCATCCCCAGAGCATGGACGTATCCGGAAATTGCCTGCAGCCGCATTATCCTGGATGATCTGGAGTTTCAAAGCGCCCCTTTTTCAGCAACAGTCTGGAGACAGTCGCAGCGGATCCTGCTCCAGGGAAGACAGGCGGGTTGCCTGGATATTTTTTACAGAGAGGAAAGGCCTCTCCGGGATGAAGGGCCCTTTCTGAAGGAAGAGCGGAGCCTGATCAACGTCATCGCGGAGCGAATCGGAGAAATGGTCGTCCGGAAACGGGCCGAGGAAGCCCTCCGGGAAAGCCAGTCCCAGAACCGGGCGCTTCTCGACGCCATTCCCGATTTGATGTTTCAGGTCAATAGGGAGGGCGTGCTCCTCGGTTTTCACCGGGGACAGTTTGATCTCACCCGGTTCATCACACCGGACATCCTGGGCCGGAACCTGTACGACATCGAAGAACTGAAACCGGTTCTGCCCCGGCGGATCATGGATCAGATCATGGCCTATGTGCGCCATACCCTGGCAACGGGAGGGGTTCAGCTCTTCGAGCAGAACATCCCCCTTTCCGGAGAGCGCAGGGACTTTGAAATCCGCATGGTCCGATATCCTCCGGACAACGTCCTGGCCATTGTCCGGGACATCACCCGAAGAAAGCGCCTGGAACGGGAGATCCTGGAAATCAGCGGCAGGGAGCAGAGGCGGATCGGCCAGGATCTCCATGACAGCCTGTGTCAACATCTGGCAGGGATCGGATTCATGGGAAAGGTCCTTGAGAAGAAAATCGCCGGACACCGAGACCTGAAGCCTGCCGACGTATCGGAAATGGTGAGACTGATCGATCAGGCCATCACAATGACGCGGGGGTTTGCCCGCGGCCTGAACCCCGTAAGGCTTGAGGCGGAGGGTCTTCGAATGGCCCTTTCCTCACTGGCCGCCAATATGGAAAAGCTCTTCAGCATTTCCTGTCCCGTCATTTACGAGGAAGAGATACAAATCCCCGACCCGGAGGCGGCCACGCATCTCTACCGCATTGTGCAGGAGGCCTTGAACAACGCCATCAAACACGGCAAGGCGGATACGGTGACCATTGCCCTCCGCAGGCGTGAGGGTACCGTCGTCCTGACCGTTGCCGACAACGGCTGCGGAATCCGGAACGCAGTTCATCAGGGGAAAGGCATGGGGCTGAATATCATGGAGTATCGCGCCTCCATGATCGGGGCCTCCCTGGAAATCGCCGATGACGAAACGGGGGGAACAAGGGTGACCTGCTCCTTTCCGAACCGTCGAGGAAATTGATTCGACATGAAAAAAAAACGGGTACTCATTGTTGATGATCATCCGATCCTACGCAAGGGGCTTTCCCTTCTGATCAATTCGGAACCTGACCTGAAGGTCGTTGCCGAAGCCGATAACGCCCAGTTGGCCCTGGAAAAGATTGAGGTGGACAAACCCGACCTGCTCATCGTCGACATTTCCCTCCCGGGCATCGACGGCATCGAACTCATCAAAACGGTCAGACTGACCCATCGAAATCTGCCTGCTCTCGTGGTCTCCATGCATGATGAGTCCCTGTTCGCCGAACGGGCTCTCCGTGCGGGGGCAAGGGGCTACATCATGAAGCAGGAGGCCCTGGATAAGGTGCTCGTGGCCATCCGCCGGGTCCTGGCCGGGGAAATCTTCGTGAGCGAAAAAATCGCCACCTCCATGCTCGAAAAGCTCGTTGCCAGCGAAGACAAAGCGATCCGTTCTCCCATTGATCTGCTGAGCAACCGGGAGCTGACCGTTTTCCGGATGATCGGACAGGGTTACAAAACCAGCCAGATCGCGGAAAAGCTGCACCTGAGCGTCAAGACCATCGAATCCTACCGCGCCCACATCAAGGAAAAGCTGAAGCTGGCAGACGGCACGGATCTTCTCAAATGCGCCATCCAGTGGGTGCAGAGCGCCCCCTAGGCATCGTCCGCCCAGCCTTCCTCCCCCCGAAACTCTTTTTTTTTCGATAGAAATCCTTATTCCATCCCTATCGGCCCTTCCTCGACTCCCTGCGTTATCCCGGAGGGCAGGCAGGATTTCCACACAGTGCCGTGTTCCGTTTTTCACGGCATTCTAAGGTAAAACTGCCCATTCTTTACTCCATTACCTGAGATAAAAATCAAGATTTTCCCTGATTGAATAACTACTATGATCGTGTACAGTATATCCATCGGATGGATTCCATATACTTCTTCGATAAAGAAACAGGAGAAGGAGGCGTAAAGGAAACATCATCGGAAAGAGGATTTGGTTGGCGAAAAGACGCCATCGTGTCAGAAGGTTAACCATAGTCATTCAACAGTTCAGCCAGGCGGTAAGGTTTCGCCACAGGGAGGAAAACATGAACAAGGCAAAAATTTTAGTCATGGCATTGCTTGCGGCTTTCATCATGGCGGCAATGGTGCCCGGCGCAGGTGCGGGACCGGTGTATATCGATCTGTCCACGGCTACCGTTGCATCCGGGGAAGAGACATCTCAAGCTGAAATTGATATGATGATCCTTCCCCTGATCGCTCCGGCGGTTGAGTTATACAAGGATGAGGTCGGTGTTGAAATGGGGATGCTGGCTGGTTCCTACGAAACCACTTACACGTATATGCCGGAGCCCGAGAATGCGGTCATAAGCTACACGGGGGGTACTATCGTCGGTCCGGTGGCTTATCTCCTCGCGAAGGACGGCGCTGTGCCCGACACAAACCCGGATACCCATGCCTGGTACCTCTATAATCTGACGAATCTGGGGTGGACCGGCACGGAAGAGATCACCATTACCGGACTATGGCCGGACCAGGGAAGTTTCTCCCATGTCACCCTGTACGGCACGCCTGTTCCCATACCCGCTGCGGTGTGGCTCCTGGGTAGCGGCCTGCTGGGGCTTATCGGAGTCGGTCGACGGATGAAAAAGTGATCCCCTGCCTGCAGGGAAGGACGAAAGGCAAAAAGGCTGTTGATTGAACATCAACAGCCTTTTTTTATCCAGGAATACAGTATGTCTGCCATCAACGATCCGTGACCGGAAGAGGAACGGCCATTTTCAGGCCCTCAGCACGAACGGAATCCGGACAGCAGGGATCCGGGTTGGAATGCCGAAACGGCCGAAGCTAAGAAGAGTCATCCCCCAGGCACACGGGGACGAACCGGATTGAAAAAAAATCGTCATGGGATTTGCATGGAATTTATCTTGAAAGATCGGCTGCAGGAGACGGCGACGGAAATCCAAACAGGACGGTGATACAGGCCGGCTTTTTTCGCAGTTGATCAGAACAGCATGAGAACGGATTGAAGAAAGGGAGTCGTAACATGAAGGACATACGTATTTACAAATTGTTAGTGGCACTGTTCGTGGTTTTTGGCTTGGCATCGGGACAGGCTCAAGCCGCGATGATGACGTACAGCCTGGGGACAGCCTTTAACGGCAAAGTGGACCCGAAATCCCCACTCACCCCCGACGGCTGGCTCATGGCGGCATTTGATGATAGTGGAGGCTCCGGGTCGGTGATCCTGACATTGACCTCCGGCCTCGGTGCGGCCGGTGAATTCATCAGTCAGGTGGATTTCAGCGTTCATCCGGCCATCGATCCGAGCGGCCTGGAGATCGAAAGGACCGGCGGCACCTCCGACGGCATCGTGAGCAGGATCATCGCCACGGATCAGAACAATCAGACCGCCGCCGGCAGCCACGGCTACGATGTCGAACTGCAATTCAAGAGGGCGTCCGGCAACCGTTTTGACGGTGTCGGCGAAACCGTCATCCTGACACTGAGCGGCAGTGGTCTCACAGCGGAAGATTTCGACTTCTGGAATGCGGGAACGGGGGACAGCGCTCACGTTGCGGCGCACATCCAGGGCATTTCCACCCTGTGGCCCGACCCTGAAGACTCCACCTGGATCAAGGATCCTGCTCCGGTTCCTCTTCCCGCGGCGGCCTGGATGCTCGGCCCCGGTCTGCTGGGGCTTGCCGTAATCAGGAGAACGGACGGCCTCTTCAAAAAACAGGGGCACTGAAACAGGCGTTCCTGAGAAAAGCCTCTGCAGACCATGCGGAGGCTTTTTCTCCAACCGGATTGCTTCATCAACATCGGGCGGGCCTTCTCCCTGCCCCTGCTCTTTCCGCCGTTCCATCCCGCCGGCGTTTTCAACACATCCCTTATCCCGCGTCTGCGATTTCCATGCGTCATGAACGTTTACCATGGAATTTCGTCCTGGACGATGCCCGAAATTTTCAGCGGTTGATTTTTTTAAAACAATCCTGTAATGATCAAAGCCATGTGTGAAGTTTTTCATACTGATCTCACGGGACAAACGGCGATAGGCCCCACAACAGCAGAACAGGGTTTTTGTGAGTCAAGTGGTGCCTGTATTCAGATTTTTTAACAGATCATTTACTTTAAGGAGGTGTTTAATGAAGCGAAAACGTTTATTTACGGGATTTAGTAAAACAGGAACATTGATCGTATGCCTGCTTTCTCTTCTTCTGTTCGCATCCAATGCGTCGGCTGATTTTTCCTCTTCCTCGTACTCCTTCAATCTGATTTACGCCAGCAAGGACCTCAATGGCGGCATGATGGGCGATTACGCGAAGGTGACGGTAAATCTGCGGGACATCGATGAGGCGACGATCGTCGTCGAAGCCCTGGACGGTTACAGACTGCAGAACCGGCTCGGTGTGCAGCTCAACGCGTTTCTTTTCAGCACGTCGAACTTAAGCGCCGGTAAACCCGCCACAGGATTGGAAAAAAACTTCAGTGAATTCGGAGAATTCAATGCAGCCTTCAGCAACCTTGAAAAGCTGAATGCGTTCAGTTTTGACGTCACGAACACTACCGTTAATTCCAATTGGACCGACGCGAAAGAGGTTCTTCACATCAACGATCAGGGCTACCTGGCGGTCGCGCACATCGTCCCGGAAACAGGCGAATCAGGCTATGCCGCCGGTAACGGAAACACCGTCGTTCCTCTTCCGGGAGCGGTCTGGCTTCTTGGAAGCGGCCTGGTCGGTCTCGCGGCATTCCGCCGCCGCAAAGCATAATGATTCTTCCTTCTGCTCCCGTTGATTCTGAACAAGGAGCCGAAGAGTTTGGCGTGGCAGGGCGCTTTTGAATTTCCGCCGTTTTTTTGCCGCCTGCCGGACGGAACCAAAAAGAGAAGCCTCTGCAGGATTTGCAGAGGCTTCTCTTTTTGGTTCCCCACCATCCATGCATCCGGGTGCGTTTTTCCCGTCCGTCACCCTGGCATCCATCCCCGGAAGAACCGCCTGATCCGCCTCCCACAACCATGCGCGTTTAAAAAATTCCCACAGGGCTTCCCTGTATTATTTTTTCAATATTGTTGATTGACACTATAAAAAAACGCGGATATACACTATGCAAAAATCAGCTTTAACCTCATTGTCAAACATGGGTTTTTCGGGTTTTATGGGGTCGTTTTTTCTCATAACGGAAGAAAGAACGTGCCTGTGGTGGGAAATCTTCGCCACAGGCGGTATATTATGTGAATTTCACAAGGCCTCTTCGCCCGGTCCGCCCGATGCAAAAGGGGTCTGAAAAGCTATACGTTTGAAGAGTTTGCAGTGCATTATTTCTTATATGGAGGTCCCAAAAAATGTCCGTGGTCGGCGATGTGATCGACAAGATTAAACAGCAGGATCCTTATGAATTTGAATTTCATCAGGCGGTGGAAGAGGTGCTTCTCACTCTGGAGCCCACAGCTCAGAAGCATCCGGAGTTTGTCAAGGCAAAAATCTATGAGCGGATCGTGGAGCCGGACCGGGTAATAACCTTCCGCGTTCCCTGGACGGACGATAGAGGTGAGGTGCATGTCAACCGGGGATACCGGATTCAATTCAACAATGCCATCGGTCCCTATAAAGGGGGGCTGCGCTTTCATCCCTCCGTTAATCTCAGCATCCTGAAGTTTCTCGGGTTCGAACAGATCTTCAAGAATTCACTGACGACCCTTCCCATGGGTGGCGCGAAAGGCGGCTCCGACTTCGATCCCAAAGGAAAATCAGACAACGAGGTCATGCGCTTCTGCCAGTCTTTCATGCGTGAGCTTTTCCGGCACATCGGTCCCGACACGGATGTACCGGCGGGAGACATCGGTGTGGGTGCCCGGGAAATCGGTTACCTCTATGGCTACTACAAGAAGCTGGCCAACGAGCATACAGGCGTTTTGACCGGCAAGAGCCTGAATTACGGCGGAAGCCTTATCCGGCCGGAAGCGACGGGCTACGGCTGCGTCTATTTCGCCTCGGAAATGCTCGCCTGGCGCGGCCTCAACTTCGAGGGTAAAACCGTGGCGATCAGCGGTTCCGGAAACGTCGCCCAGTACGCCATCGAAAAAGTCACCAGCCTGGGAGGAAAAGTCATTACCCTGTGCGACTCCAGCTCAACGATTGTCGACGAAGCAGGGATCGACAAAGAAAAGTGTGGGTATGTCATGGAATTGAAGAATGTCCGCAGAGGCCGCATCAGTGAATATGCCGACAAATACGCCGCATCAACGTGCTGCTACATCGGGGAGAGTGTCTGGGATGTGATCAAGAATCAGAGCATTCACGTCGACATCGCCCTCCCCTGCGCCACCCAGAATGAAATCGACGCCAGCCATGCGGAAGCCCTTGTGAAAAACGGCTGCATCTGCGTCTCCGAAGGCGCCAATATGCCCTCCACCCCGGAGGCGATCCGCATCTACCAGGACAATGGCGTCATTTACGGCCCCGGCAAAGCGGCCAATGCCGGCGGCGTGGCCACCTCGGGTCTGGAAATGAGCCAGAACAGCATGCGCCTTTCCTGGCCCCGTGAAGAAGTCGATGCCCGGCTGCTTCAGATCATGAAAAGCATCCACACCTCCTGCCTCAATGCGGCGGCGGAATATGGAAAAGAGGGGGACTACGTGCTGGGCGCCAATATCGCCGGGTTCATGAAAGTGGCCAACAGCATGCTGGCTTATGGAGTGGTGTAACTCCCCCTTTGCCTTGAGGCGCGGACCCGCTTGAGCCGCTGAGTGGAGAGGTGTACGGCCCCTTTCGGCATCCCCTGCGTTCCCGGGGAGCGATTGCAGATGGCTTTGGTCACTGCCTTGCAATCGCTCCTCTTTTTTCTGCTGCGCATCGAGAGAGGGGCTCGACGGCTCTTCCCCGGTACAGGGAATCCGCCGACGTTTTCCCGGGGCGGACACGCCGGCGCCACTCTCTTCCGGTAGCCGTTTCGACCCTCCAGCTCTTCAGAACCGTTTCAGGGCGTACCCGCCCATTGCGGAAAGATTCCTCCAACCGGAACACGTCCCTATGTTCTCCATCAAGCCCGCTCCAAGAACGATCCCTGCGGGGAAAACAATCGCATGATCCTCTCCAAGGATTGCTCCGATGAAGGACTCCACTTCGGCTGGAAACTTTTCAACATATCGGTATCATAAAGAAATATTTTTGATGAGCTGATTCGTCCCCAAGGGCGGCCCAGGGAGGGAGCTGTTTGCTGTTCCTCCAATCCAAACGCCTTAAGAAGAAAAATGTCTTCATCCGGATACCTTCGACATGTCATAATTGACATAACATATTAATAATACAGAAGTTATTGACATCCTGCAAAGAAATAGCTATAGGGTGACTCTCATCTGACTATGGATGGGTTATCAGGTAGAAATCCAACATTGTGCACTCCGATCTGCCGGTTCTTAAAGAGGTTCTCCATGAACGGCTGGCAACGGGCATTACCGGAAACGGCGGTACCTCCCGGACTTGGAAAGGAGAAAGCGATGAACGGGGATTACATATCGAAAGGAGTGTAGAGTCATGGATGTAAGCAGAAGAGGATTCCTGAAGATCGCCGGCGGCACTCTGGCAGTCGGAGGTATCGGTTTCAGGCCTTCTTTGGCGCATGCTGAACCGCTGAAGATTCAGTATGCCAAAGAGACGACGACGATCTGTCCTTACTGTTCCGTAGGATGCAGCATCATCGTTTCCACCCGGAACGGAAAAGTGGTGAACACGGAGGGCGATCCGGACAGTCCCATCAATCGCGGCTCCCTCTGCACCAAGGGCGGATCTATCTATCAGATGGCGAACAACGAAAACCGCCTCGGCAAACCCCTTTACCGGGCACCCTACGCAACGGAATGGAAAGAGGTGGACTGGGAGTGGACCCTGGACCGCATTGCGGAAAATGTCAAGAAAAGCCGCGATAAGAGTTTCCGGGCCACCAATGATAAAGGCGAGGTGGTGAACCGGACGGAAGGAATCGCCTCCGTCGGCAGCGCCGCGCTGGACAATGAAGAGTGCTTCGTTTATCAGAAATTTCTGCGGGGGTTGGGTCTAGTCTATATCGAACACCAGGCCCGCATTTGACACAGCCCTACTGTACCGGCTCTGGGAGAGTCGTTCGGACGCGGCGCAATGACGAATCACTGGATCGACATCCGCAACAGTGATGTGATCTTAATCATGGGCAGTAACCCTGCCTCCAACCACCCTATCGCCTTCAAGTGGGTCACCGCCGCCATGGAGAAAGGTGCCAAGGTCATCTGCGTGGACCCGCGGTTCACGCAATCGGCGGCAAAATCCCACATCTATGCACCTCTCCGCTCGGGGACGGACATCGCCTTCCTCGGCGGGATGATCAAATACATTCTCGACAACAAGCTCTACTTCGAGGAGTACGTCAGGAATTACACCAACGCGACCTTCCTCGTGAACCCCGACTTGAAGCTTCCCGGCGACAATAACGGCGTCTTCTCCGGCCTGACGGACGGAAAGTACGACAAATCCACTTGGTCTTACCAGACGGAAGGGGACGGAAGGATCAAGAAGGATCCCACGATGCAGGACCCCAACTGCGTGTTCCAGCTCCTGAAAAAGCACTATTCCCGCTACACGCCCGAAGTGGTCAACCAGGCAACCGGGACGCCGGTTGACAAGCTGATTGAGATCTACAAGCTTTATGGATCAACGGGAACGAAGGATCGTTCCGGTGTTGAACTCTACGCCATGGGATGGACCCAGCATACCGTGGGCACCCAGAATATCCGGACGATGTGCATGATACAGCTCCTCCTGGGCAACATGGGCGTTCCCGGCGGCGGCGTGGCGGCCATGCGCGGCGAGTCCAACGTCCAGGGATCCACGGACCATGGTCTGCTGTTCCACATATGGCCGGGTTACCTCAGCACCCCCAAGGCGTCGCTGGCAACCATGGCAGCTTACCTGGAAAAGGAAACACCATCGACCAAGGAACCCAACAGCCTCAACTGGTGGAAGAACAAACCCAAGTATGTGGCGAGTTTCCTTCGGGCCATGTACGGAACGAACGTCACCCTGGACGAGGCCTACAACCTTCTCCCCAAGATCGACGACGGGGCCAACTATTCATGGCTCAACCTCTTCGATCAGATGTACAAGGGAAAGTTCACGGGCTTCTTCGCCTGGGGCATGAACCCCGCCTGCAGCGGTGCCCACTCCAACAAAGTCCGCCAGGCAATGACCCGACTGGACTGGATGGTCAACGTCAACCTCTTCGATAACGAGACCGGCTCCTTCTGGCGCGGGCCGGATATGGATCCCAAAAAGATCAAGACGGAGGTTTTCCTGCTGCCCTGCGCCGCCTCCATAGAGAAGGAGGGGAGTATCATCAACAGCGGCCGTTGGAACCAGTGGCGCTACAAGGCCATCAATCCACCGGGCGTGGCCCTTCCCGACGGGGACATTACCTCGGAAATCTTCTTCAAGGTGAAAGGGCTTTACGAAAAAGAAGGCGGCCCCAATGCCGATGCCATTACCAAACTGAGCTGGAACTACGGCCCGAAAACCTTTGGCGGCCATTTCCACTTCGATCCCCACTCCGTAGCCAAGGAGATCAACGGACTCTTCCTCGAGGACAAAACGGTGGAAAATCCGACGAAGCCCGGGGAATTCAAGGAGTTCAAGAAGGGTGATCCCGTTCCCACCTTTGCCTGGCTTCAGGATGACGGATCCACGTCCTCCGGTTGCTGGGTCTACTGCGGCTCTTACACGGACAAGAACATGTCCGCCCGCCGCGACGGAAAGAAAGATCCGACTGGTATCGGCCTTTACCCTGAATGGGCGTGGGCCTGGCCAGTCAACAGGCGAATTCTCTACAATGGCGCTTCTGTCGATCCGGAAGGAAACCCCTGGAGTGCAAAGAAGGCGGCTATCAAGTGGAGCGGCGACAAGTGGGTTGGCGACGTCCCCGACGGCGCGGGTAACCCCGGCTCCGGCAGGCCGCCCTTCATCATGAAACCCGACGGCGTGGCAAGCCTCTTCGGTCCCGGTCTGGCGGACGGACCGTTCCCCGAGCACTACGAACCCCTGGAATGCCCGGTGGAAAAGAACGTCCTGTCACCCCAGAAGAACAATCCGACGATCAAGCGGTTCGATAAACCCGGCGTGGGTTCCGACCTGGACGTCTATTCCGGTGTCGATTCGTGCGATCCCAAATACCCGTTCATCTGTGCGACATACCGCATCAGCGAACACTGGCAGACCGGTGTTCTGACCCGATGGTGCCCCTGGCTTGCCGAAATGCAGCCGGAAATGTGGTGCGAGATGAGCAGGGAACTGGCAAAAGAGCGGGGAATCTCCAACGGCGACAAGGTCATTGTCAGCTCCCCAAGAGGTCAGGTGGAGTGTGTGGCCATCGTCACACCCCGTTTCAAACCGTTCAACATTAACGGGAACATTCTCCATGAGGTGGGCATTCCCTGGCATTTCGGCTGGATCACGACAAAGGATCGGCCGTACAACCCCGGTGACAAGAAGGCGGAAATCTTCACCCGGGGAGACGCGGCCAACCTGCTGGTGCCTACGATCGGCGACGCCAACACGACGATCCCGGAGAGCAAGGCCTTCATGGTCAATGTGGTCAAGAAGTAAGGGGGTGAACGAAAATGGCTGAATATGTAAAACTTATAGATGTATCGAAATGTACCGGCTGCCGGGCTTGTCAACTGGCCTGCAAGCAGTGGAATTCTCAGCCGGCGAAGCAGACTGAGAACCACGGAACCTATCAGAACCCGCCCGATCTTCAGGCCAACACCTGGACGCTGATCCGCTTTCAGGAAATTGAAGAAAAGGACGGAAAACTCAAATGGCTGTTCCGAAAGGACGGCTGCATGCACTGCACGGATGCCGCCTGTGTCAAGGTCTGTCCCAGCGGCGCCCTGTACGTTACGGACATTGGAACGGTGGGCCTGAACCGGGATCTGTGCATCGGCTGCAAGGAGTGTGTCTCGGCCTGCCCCTTCGACATCCCCCGGTATGACCGCAAGACGGACAAGGTTTATAAATGCGATCTCTGCCTGAGCCGCATCAAGGCCGATCTGATTCCCGCCTGCGCAAAGGCCTGCCCCACGGGGGCCATCACCTTCGGGGAAAAGGGCAAGATGATCGAAAAGGCCTATGCCCGGGCCAAGGAACTGGGCGGAGACGCCAACGTCTACGGCGACAAGTTCGTCGGCGGCACCCACGTGATGTACGTCCTGGATGAAAAGCCCGGGGTGTATGAACACCTGCCGAAGAGCCCCAGCGTTCCGCTGTCCGTCATTCTCTGGAAGGACATCATGAAACCCCTGAGCCTTCTGGCTGCCGGTGGCGTCATTGCCGGTTCATTCCTGCATTACATCATCCACGGTCCTAAACTTCCTGACGAGGAGACGGGCCAAGAACAGAAGGGAGGGGAATAACCATGAGAAAAGGATTAATTCAGGCCACGGACTCCTTTGAACGAATCGTGCACTGGAGCCTGGCTGTTTCATGCCTGATCCTGTGCCTGTCGGGGCTTGGAATGATGTTCCATTCCCTGAATTTTCTCGGAGAACCCTTCGGCGGCTTGAAGTCGTTGAAGTACATCCATAATATAACGGCGCTCTTCTTCATCCTGGCCCTCTTCTTCACGATCAGCATGTGGTGGAAAGAGGCGGGGGTCTTTGTTTTTCCCGAGGACCTGGACTGGATCAAGTGCGCCGGCGGCTATCTGTGGCATGTGGACAAAGTGCCCGAGGTGGGCAAATACAATCCCGGCCAGAAGATGTTCTTTCTGGTTGTGGCAGCCGGCGGAGTGGCGATGATCTTTTCCGGATTAATCATGCTCTTTCCCCTGCACATGCCAGCCATGATCGTCCGGCTGATGTACCTGATCCACGCCGCCGGATTTGTGGCCATCTTCGCCTTTTTCTTCATCCACCTCTATCTTGGAACGGTGGGGTCTCCCGGATCGCTGCCGGCGATGCTGACGGGCTGGGTCAGCCGGCCCTGGCTGAAAAAGCAGCATGCCAAGTGGCTCAAGGAAATGGAAGAACACGGAACGCTGGTGGTTTACGGAGAGGAAAAATCGTCTTCGCACGACCATCACGGATAAACCACATAAACCACTTCTCTCTCCAAACCTGAAAAGGGGAAGGACCTGACCTCAAAAGGCGGGTTCTTCCCCTTTTTTTCGGCACACGATTAGCGGCCCATACAGATCCCCGTGGTTTTTTTTCAGTGCCACGTCAGGGATCAAACCCTCATGCGCTTCGACAACTCCAGGACAAGGTCGCGAATATCCTTTTTCTTCAGAAGGGCTTCCGGAGATGCCATTCCATATCCAGAGGCCATCGCCCCAAGAACCTTATTCGCCTGATCGCTGACGACGGGATCGACCCCAAAGCGAAGCAGCTGAATTTTCTTAAACAGTTCATCCTCATGTCCCGCCCTGGCCGTCAGCAGAGTCCGTTCGATCAGCTTTTCGACGTCAAACTGCACAACGCTGCGCAACACTACGCGGTCTCCGCCGCCGTAACGCCCAAGTAGGGTGTCGAACTGCTGCAGGATCCATCCGTCGATGCTTCCCATATAGCCCGCCGCAATCCCCCCTACCATGAGGACAAAATGCCTTTGGTCCCACTGAAGGCACTGCTTGATAAGGCTGAGAACGGCGCTTCTTTCCCGTTCCGTAATTTCGATATTCCGCGCAAAACCGTCTCGTTCATCGGAAACGATCTGGGCCAGAATCAAAAGAAGTATGGCCCCTCCCCGAATCATATTCTCAGGGAGCATGGCTTTTTCAGCCCGCCTGAGAATCTTCCGGAAATGGAAACGAATTCGTTCTGTGAGTTCATCCTTCACGCTCCCCCAGCGGTAAGCCTGATGGAGGCAAAAACCAATCAGCCCGCTTGCCCGGGTCGTCATCACGCGGATCAGCAGGTCCACGTCACCGGTTGTCTGGACGCTCAAGTGCGTTGCCACGTTGTGCGGCAATCTCGACAAGACCGCTCCACTGATCGAATGCCACTCTTCGGAAGAAAGACCCGCCCAGTTCAGAAGATACCCCGTTATGGCCTCGGCCTCCAGGCATTCCGCAGGATCTGCCACGATTTCATAAATTTTCACACGATCAAAGACGAAAATATCATTGATCAGGTTTGCAATATAAGCATTGACCAGCTCATAGCGCGCATCATTGTCGAGGGTCAAGGACCAGACATAAACGATCAGGCTTTTATTCACCTTGGTAAGGACCTTCAGAAGCATCTTGTAATCATTCCTGAAGACCTTGGGAGCGTTGATCAGGTCATACAGAAGCGTCCTCAGCAAAAGCCATTCGCTCACATCCGCGACACTTCTGCCGTTCAACCGGCCCGTGCGCAGCAGAGAGGCCAGCTGCAGATGATCGATATTGTCGTTGCGCAGGACCTCGATCAGTTTGCCGTAATTGATGTTGTTCCTCATCAGCGTGGTGTTGAGATTCTGGATCCCGCTCCGCAATTGCTCATAATAAGCGCCGGTTTTTGCCCCGTCGGGAGATTCGTTCAGCACTTTCAGCCGTTCTCCGAAGGTCTCCTGGGCGGAATAATCCGTCAGAAGGATAAAATCATTGACGAGCTCCAGGCCTTTCCTGCCGGTCATGCATTCCAGCAGATTCCGGCTTGGCCCTTCCTCCGTGGGCAGGGGCAATCCGCAGAGCCTCCAGACGCTCTGCCGTTCGACAGATTCATCAAAACTGATGTAGCGCTTCCAGGTCTTCATCATGGCCAGAAGGACATTTTCCCTCCCGTCGCCTTCTCCCGCCGATTGGAGGATGGCGAGCATGACCGCATATCCGAGGTTCAGATAAAGCGCCGGTCTCCACTGGGTCTGATCGATGAGAGGAGAGACATTGATGACAATCTCCTTTCCCTGAAGCTCCAGCATCTCCGCACCGGACGAACCGCCGAGAACGACTCGGTAACGTTGCGTCCACAGATAATCCACATAACGGAAGGCGTAACTCTTCACCACCTTGTGGATGAACCCTGCAACCTCCTCCAGCCATTGCGGGCTTACAAGCGCTGTTGCGGAGGCGGAGGAAACATCAATCTCCAATCGATGCTCGTCATTGGCGGCGGAAATCCTGTCGAACCATATGCCCGTAGGGTGGATATGGTAGATGTTCGGCTTGTTGAAAATGTCCAGCGAGGCCAATAAGAGGTCCGGTTGATCCAGATACGCGTCGATGACAACGTCTCTCAATTCGCTCTTCGGCACCTTCCGATGCCTCATGGCCAGGAAGGAGTACCTGAAGACCGCCGCGGAAAAAAGTTCCAGGTTCTCGAAATGGGCGATCGGGAGCCTCTTGATCGAATAAAAGTAAGGGATAAAAAGATTCCAATGCGCCTCGACTTCAACCTTTTCGCCGTCCTGCCTGATCTTTAACAGGGCCGTACGGCGGGCAATGATTCGGATGGTAATATCCAGCGACGCACCTTCCGGCCAGACCAGTGCAAGCAGCTTCTTTAAACGCAGCTCTCCCAACACCCTGACGGTCTCGGACAGGGTCGCATCCTCCCCGGGAAACGAACGCGCATCAGCCGTGTCGAGCAGGGTAAAATCCTTCTCGTTCCTGTTCCTGCGGAATATGATACCCGGAAGGTCCACGCTGCTCGCCGTGGCAGGATACGTGGCATACATCGGAGATCCGGCATGCGCTGCAACCGCCTGCTGCTCAGGAGCAACCTTGCTTTCCGGACGTCGGCCCTCTCTCATTCCTAGTCCCCCTTTTCACCGCACCGTTCAGCCGAAAGCGCCCTCTGCCGAAGGGATTCCCGCTCTTCCATCGCGGTGCGACAGCCTCTCGGAATCCCACCGCCGCCGGTAGCCGAGGGCGAAAGGCATCCTTTTCCCGTCACAGGAGAGAACTACCCCTTCTTCCGCCGGGTTTCCCGGACGAACTATGGGTCATCGCCTTTTCTCACCTGTACCTTCGCACGGTTCGAAAAATCAGTCAAGAATTGAAAAAGGCTGATTTTATTCCCCTTCCGGCTGGCGCATCCCGGGCATCAGGCCGATACCACCGGCGATCGGCATTTTGCCGATCCTGACCGCCTTCACAAGATGCCGGATCCGCAGCCGCCATCGGAGCGACACCGCTTCCGCCCCATGAGAATCATGAATTCGCCGCGATAAATTCTTCCGTATTTCTGTGGATTTTTTTTGGGAACATGCCCTAAAATGGCCTAGCTTCAATGCCACTCAGGATGGAGAAGAGGCTCATGACTGTTCCATCCCCATGAACTTCAGGGGCGGCCAGACAGGGAAGAGAGAAGCGGGCACGAGCCCTGCAGCAGGTGCTGCATCCAGAATTCGAACCCTAAGCCGACAAAATCCGCGCCTTGATCCGGAACGGCTATCAGAAGACACTCTAAAGTTATGGGCATCGCAGCAGACATCGTCATTATCGTCATCGCCTCTCTGGCGGGAGGGCTGGTGGCGAAACTTTTCCGGCAGCCGCTGGTCCTGGGATACATCCTGGCCGGCATCTTTATCGGGCCGCACACCGGGGGCATCAACGTATCCAATCTTCAGGTCATTGAAAAGCTGGCGGAAATCGGCGTGGCCCTGCTGCTTTTCGCCTTGGGGCTGGAGTTCTCCCTGCGGGAACTGCAACCCGTCCGCAGGATCGCCCTTCTGGGAACCCCCATCCAGATTCTCCTGACGATCGGCTTCGGATTCGCCATCGGCTCCTGGCAGGGGTGGGAGTGGAAAACCTCTCTCTGGTTCGGGGCGCTGATCTCCCTGTCAAGCACTATGGTGATCCTCAAGACCCTCATGAGCCAGGGCTGGATGGGCACCCTTTCCAGCAGGGTCATGATCGGGATGCTCATTGTTCAGGATCTGGCCGTCGTTCCAATGATGATTGTTCTTCCGCAGTTGAGCCATCCCGAAACCGGCCTGCCGCTGCTGGCCCTGTCCATCCTGAAGGCGGCCGTATTCCTGCTGGTGATGATTTTTCTCGGCACACAGCTCATTCCCTGGATTCTTCGGCGCATTGCCGGATGGAAATCCCGGGAGCTGTTTCTCCTGTCCGTGATCGCCCTCGGCCTCGGCATCGGCTATGGAACCTACCTGTTCGGTCTGTCTTTCGCCTTCGGCGCCTTCATTGCGGGACTGGTTCTCAGCGAATCGGACTATGGCCATCAGGCCCTGAGTGAAATCATCCCTCTCCGGGATGTCTTCGGCCTGCTCTTTTTTGCTTCCGTCGGAATGCTCCTGGATCCGGCTTTTTTATGGTCCCACTTGAAAACCGTCCTGATCCTCGTGGTCCTTGTGACCGTAGG
This sequence comes from Syntrophus sp. (in: bacteria), assembly GCA_034006265.1. Taxonomy (GTDB): domain Bacteria; phylum Desulfobacterota; class Syntrophia; order Syntrophales; family Syntrophaceae; genus Syntrophus. Next base: position 21,776 of record JAVETB010000028.1, read on the forward strand.
CAAGGGGCTCATCTTCGCAGGCCTGAGCCGGCTGTTTTCCTATCGCAACGTCATTCCCCTAGCCGTGGGCCTGGGGCTTTTCCAGGTAGGTGAATTCTCCTTTGTCCTGGCCCGGGTGGGCTTGAACACCTCTTCAATCAGCTCCGAGCTGTATTCCCTCGTGCTCACCCTTACCGTGGCCACCATGTTTCTGACCCCCTTTCTCTCCAATCTGACATCGCCCATCTATTCCTTCTTTCGTTCGCGAACGATTCGGGAGCCTCTGCAGACCATCAACCTGCCGGAGTCCGGAATGTCGAATCACGTGGTGATTGCGGGAGGCGGGCAGGTCGGTCTGAACATCGCCAGGATCCTGCACCGGTTCGGCGTCGAGTTCGTCGTCATCGAGATCGATTTTCACCGGTTCGAACAGCTGAAAGCCCTGAACTTTCCGGCCATCTTCGGAGACGCCGGCCAGGCCTCCGTCCTGGAAGCGCCGCAGATCCGCCGGGCAAAGCTGCTGCTCATCACCGTACCCTCCGCCGTTGTTTCTCAGGCCATTGCGGCCCAGGCCCACACCCTTCATCCCGAGCTGAAAATTTTCGCCAGGGCGATCAGCATTGAACACATGAAAGACCTTCATGCCCGGGGCGTTTATGAAGTGGTGCAACCGGAATTCGAAGCCAGCCTGGAGTTTACGCGTCAGGCCCTGCTGCACTTTGAATTTCCACCGGATAAGGTGCAGTCCTTGCTGGATGCGATCCGCTATGAGCTTTACGCGCCCCTCTATGATTCCGACAGTTCCTACCGGACCCTCTCAAAGTTGCAGAGCGCTTCCCGGCTGCTGGATCTCAACTGGGTGCTGCTGAAGGAGGAAAGCCCCCTGATCGGCCATTCCATCGAAGAATTGCGCATTCGAACACTCACCGGCGTCTCTGTCGTTGCCGTAATCCGGAAGGAAACCCATTACCCGAATCCTGCCCCGGATTTCCAGTTCCAGGATGGCGATTTCATCGGCGTTCTAGGGGATTCCAAGCAGCTGCGTGCATTTCAGGAATGGAACCATAGCAGTCCAACCGGCTCAGAACAGGTCCATCCCTGAGAATTTCCTGGGCCGGATCATTTCGAGTAGGCCGGACAAGCCTTTTCAAGGCGGCCGGTATCTCCCTGTGAACGCTTCCAGCGAGGGTTTGGTTTATAAAGCGGAGCGGGCTCCTTTATTCCGGCTCTTCCTCTTTTAAGCTCAGCAAGATCTCGCGGACCTCCGGTAGTGCCTTGCCGCTCACAAGCACCTGAACAATATCCCCCTCTTCCAGAACCGTTCCGCCGCCGGGCACGAAAAAGATCCCGTTGCGGCTGACAAGGACAATGAGCGCATCGCGGGGAAGCCCCAACTCCACAAGCGGTCGCCCCGCGACGGCGGCATTGAAGGGGATGACCAGGTCTTCGAGACTGGTATCATCCCCCTCTACAGGCGCATACTCGATGGGATACCGCTGTTTCCGTTCAAACGGCGCCTGGAGCCCGAGCAGCCGGGCGACGGTGGAAATGGACCACGCCTGCAACAGCGCGGAGGTAAGGACGATAAAAAAGACGACATGGAAGATGGACTCAGCTTCCGGAATACCCGCCAGCAGCGGGAAGGTGGCAAGAACGATCGGGACGGCCCCTCTCAAGCCTACCCAGGAGACCAGGATCTTCTCCCTCCATTGAAGCTGGGCAAAGAGCAGGGAGATCAGGACGCCCACGGGACGGGCGATCAGCATGAGGAAAAAAGAGCAGGCAATGCCCGCTCCCATCACAGGGATGATCCTGGAGGGAAAAACCAGCAACCCGAGGGTGAGAAACATGGTAATCTGACTGAGCCAGGCAAAACCGTCGAAGAATCGCAGCATGCTCTTCTTGTGGATGAATTCACTGTTGCCGGCAATCAACCCGGCGATGTAAACGGCCAGGAAGCCGCTGCCCCCGAAGGCCGCCGTCGAACCATAAATGAATGACGCGGCCGCCATGGCGAAAACGGGATAGAACCCTTCATAAGCGGATTTCATGTGATTGAACATCAGGACCATCAACTTCCCCAATCCCAGACCGAAAACGATCCCGAGACCCATCTGGACAACAAAGAGCACGGCGATGGACCGCAGGGACGTACCGGGAATGGTCATGAGCTGAAGGATGCCCACGGTGAGAAAAACAGCCATGGGATCATTGCTGCCTGATTCGAGCTCCAGAAGAGGTTTGAGTTGCCCCTGCAGGCTGATGTTCCTGGAACGGAGGACGGAAAAAACCGCAGCGGCATCTGTTGAAGAAACGATCGCTCCGAGCAGCAGTCCGCTGATCAGGGAAACCTTGAGCACGAAAAATGCGAAGAGGCCGACCAAAACCGCCGTGAGAAGGACACCGAGAGTGGCGAGGCTTGTCGCCTGCCAGACGGTAGGCTTGACCTCCGGCCATCGGGTGTCGAGCCCCCCCGCAAAAAGGATGAAAATCAGGGCCATGACGCCGATTGCCTGGGCCAGTGCGGCATCGTCGAAATAGATCCCTCCGGGACCTTCCGAACCCGCCAGCATGCCGATGCCCAGGAAGAGCAGAAGGACAGGCACGCCCAGGTTTTCGGAAAGCCTGGCAACACCGATACTGAGAATGATCAGGAATGAGCCGATCAGAATGACATATTCAATGGCTATCATGTTCTAACCGCCTCACACTTCGCCACACTGCTCCACCCCATAGAGTAATCCGCTCTCCTTCATCCCGGATCCGCCACCGCGATTTTGTGCATATCCCTGCCGGAATGCGGAACACGAAAGGATCCAACCCCTCCGGCGCATGGCGCACCCTGTTTCTCTCTTTTATTTTCAACTTGAGATTGTATCCTTTTGAGTCTAATTTCATAGCATAGATGCGCAACAAATGCACACCCGCCTGCTCCACTGTTCTTGGGATGCGGCTTACGTGCGTCAATCCTGGAAAGGCAGGCCTATCGGAATGAAGGGGGTTGATCGGCCCGGCAGGGCCGGGTTGAGAAGATTCAGGGGATGTTCTGCGGCACTCTTCGCTGTGATGCTTTTACTTTGCCCCACGCGGCTGCTGTCCGCCGATCCGGTCAGGGTTCTCATCGTCGGACTGGAGGGCACGGCCCTGAAAAACGTTCAGGCCGCCCTGGCCATTCCTCCCGGCCTGGTGCGTGAAGGCAGGGTGGACCTGCTCTGGCTGGATCGCTTCGCCGCCCAGGCGGAGGAGAATGCCCGTAGGGCCCTGGAGCCTTTTGGCTATTACCGGGCCAAGGTGAAGGTCGTGACTGAAAAGCCGGAGGAGGGCAGCCATCTTCTGCGGGTGGAGATCTCCCCGGGCAATGCTGTTCGAGTTGAAGAGGTTAAGGTGGCCATCCGGGGTTCCGGCTCACAGGAAGCGCCCCTGCAGGAGATGGCAGGCGCTTTCCCCCTGCAAAAGGGGGATGTTCTTCTGCATCCGCTTTATGAACGGGCCAAGGCGGCCCTTCAGGGGCGGGCCCAGGAGATGGGCTACCGGGATGCGCATTTTTCAGTCCACGAGATCATCATTGACGAATCTCTTTCCACCTCCCGCATCGGGCTCGTCCTGGAAACGGGAGACCAGCACCGCTTCGGAAAGCTCACGATTCAGGGGGCTCCCGATTATCCGGAAACCTTCCTTCAAAGGTACGTAACCTTCAGAACGGGGGAGATCTTCTCGCCCGCCAGGCTCGTGGAGACCCAGCGCAACTACCTGGACTCCGAACGATTCCGGGAGGCGCGGGTCGTTCCGGGAGAAAGCGAATCCCCGGGAAACACCGTTCCTGTGACAGTCGAGCTTACCCAGACGCCGTCCCAAAGCCTGAGGACGGGGCTCGGTTATGGAACGGATACCGGCGCCCGCTTCACCGTCCGTTACCGCGACTTGAATCTTTTTTCCCGAGGGCACGAGATATCGGAAAATCTCTTTATTTCCGAACGCCTTCAAGGGCTGGCCTCCACGTACATCATTCACGGCATCCCTGATGCAAAAAGCTTTTTCTCCGCGCAGATAAACCTCCAGCAGGAGGATATCGATGCTTACCGCAGCCGCCTGGTATCGTCGGAATTCTCCCTGAATCGAAGCTTCCGGGCCAAAATGATCGGTGCGGCCTATCTCCGGCTCCTCTACGAAGACAGCACTCTCGGGGAGGGGAATTCGCGCTATTTCTCCGTTCTGCCGGGTCTGCGCCTGACCGACGACCATTATGACCATCCTACCCATCCCCGCAGTGGATTCCGCTACATGGTGGAGGTGCGGGGAACCCACGAAACCCTGGGGTCGGAAATGGGCCTGTTCCAGGGAATCGCCGAGGGAAGCCGCTTGACGCCGCTGCCGTGGAGCCTGACACTCCATACCCGGGCAGCCGCGGCGCTCACAATCCTGAGCGATCCCGTCAGCCAGCTCCCCCCGTCACTGCGCTTTTTTGCCGGCGGCGATCAGAGCGTCCGGGGGTATGCCTACAAATCCCTCGCTCCGCGGGACCAGGAGGGCGATCTGGCAGGAGGAAAGCACCTTCTGTCCGGCAGCGTCGAGCTTGAACGGGCCCTCTATAAGGACTGGAGCGTCTCCGTGTTTTACGATGCCGGGAACGCCTTCGATTCGTTCTCCTCCTTCCGGCTGCATCAGGGGGCTGGAGTCGGAGTCCACTACTACACGCCCGTCGGTGCCCTGAACTTTTCTATCGCCCGCCAGATCGGAAAGGATGATCCTTCATACCGCATCCATTTCACCGTGGGGTTCCAGCTATGAGGCGGCGGGGCTGTTTTCTGTCACTGGGAATCCTGCTTTTCGTCCTTGGTATCGTGATGGGCGGGATGGCCTGGCTGGCCGGAACGACGGCAGGGGCCCGATGGCTGGTGAACGCCCTCAGCCGCCTGGCGGCCGCCGAAATCAGCATCCGCTCCGTGGACGGGCGGCTGTCCGACCGGCTGGATCTCGCTGGAATACGGATCGGATTGGCGCAGCAGACGGTGGAAATCGACCGGCTGGCCCTCGAATGGAATCCGTTCTATCTCTTGCTGGCGCACGTCGATATCGGCAGGATTGCCGCAGGAGGCGTGAGAATCCGGGATGACGGGCCTCGAACCCCTCTTTCCCTGGAATGGCCGAAGCTGCCAGATGCGTTACATTTCGTCACGCTGGAGGTGTCACGTCTGGGCCTGAACGGCCTCGAATACCGAAAGGGAAGCGATCCGCCCGTCATTGTTCATGAGTTTTCCGGTTCCGCACGATGGCAAAGCGGTCATCTCATCCTGGCGGGGGTTCGCGCAGCCATGCCGTCTCTGAAGGTGGAGGGAACGATCGACATGGGCCTGAACCACCCGTCCCTCGTAACCAACCTTACCCTCCATCCGGAGAAATCCATCGGCGGCCTGGAGCGCTTCGTTCTGCAGACCCGCCTTCAACCGTCCAGGGAGCCGGAACAGGCTGCGGGGGCATTCACCCTCGCCGGGGCAGGGGGAAATGACCAGGGGATGCCGGGCCTGGCGCTGTCGGGTGAAGCGGGAGTGGAACGGAAGGCCCTCCGTTTCCGCAATCTCCACCTCACCGGCGAGGATCTGCACGGCACACTCACCGGCGGGGCCGCCATCGACTTCAGTACCATCGACCCTTCGATGACGGTGGAGCTTCAGGCCGCCGGTGTCGACCTGGCCCGGCAGATCGGCACGGCGACAAACATGGAAGGAACATTGAACTTTGCTGGAACCACGGGAAATTACCGGGGCCGCTTTGCCATCGCCAACACCGGCCCCGGCTGGCACACCCTTCGTTTCTCCGGCGCCTACGAGGGCCATGAAAAGGGCATGAAACTGACCGCCCTGACGGGAACGATCCTGAAGGGAACCCTCGGGGGCGACCTGAAAATCGACTGGGGCGGCGGTATTCGCCTGAAAGGCGCCATCCGGGGAAGAAAGCTGGATCCCTCAGGCATCACGCCCGACTGGAAAGGCCTCATCAATTTCGATCTGGCCGGTGGCCTGTTCAAGACAGGGGAGGGTCCCCTGCAGGGCGATCTCCAGGGGACCCTCCTCGAAAGCCGGCTTCACGGCCGGACGCTGACGGGAAATGTGCGTGGCACCTTCGCCGGAGAGAGCATCCGGATAGAATTCCTGAACCTCCAGGGCAGGGGCTTCTCTATCCATGCGGCGGGCGAACTGGACAAGCACCTGACCCTGGACGCAAGGATAAGCGATCTTTCCAGGCTCGTTCCCGGCACATCCGGAACGTTGAATGCCGACGGCTGGATACGCAGGCATGAAGGCCGGTTCAGCGGCGCCATCCGCGGACGCGCCCGGGCCTTGGCATCGGACGGCCTCCGGATCGATTCGGCAGATCTGACCGCCCAACTCGGCCCGAAGCAGGACGATCCGCTGCACATGTCCGCGACACTGCGCACGGTTGCCTACAACGGCCTGCGCGTCAATGCCGCCACCCTGGAAGCGCTGGGAACGGGCACGCGGCACACGATCCACGCGGCGCTGAGCGCTCCCGGCGCCGAGGCGCTCCTTGAATTTGCCGGCGGTTATGCCGACGGGCGGTGGCAAGGGCACCTCCTCCGTTTTTCCGGCCGCGACGCTGTCGGTCCGTGGCACCTGTCCGCACCTGCAGTCCTTTCCCTGGGAAAGGAGCGGATGTCCCTGGGGCCCCTGGTCGTGACCGGGACACCCGGGGAGCGCATTGAAGCCGCCGCGGACCTTTTCCGTCCCGACTCGCGGGGAAACGCCTCCCTGCGCATCAGTGGATTGAATCTCACCCGCTTCGACCCCTGGCTGACAGCGGCCCAGGTCCGGGGTGTGGCAAACGGGGAGTTTCGCCTTGACCTGGCGAGCAGGGACCATTTTTCCCTGAAGGCCAGGACCGACCTCAGGGGCACCATCGGAGCTGAAGGCAGGCACATCACCGTGCGGCGTCTGGATGCGTCCCTGCTGGGAAGCGAAAAAGGGCTCAGCGGCACGCTGGAAATCGGGCTACAGAGGGACGGCATCCTCCACGGCACATTTAGCTGCGCCTTTCCGGCCCGCTCCTTCGTGCCGGAACGTGGAGAGTTCAAGGCCAGATGGTCTCACATCGACCTTGCCCTCCTCCGCCCCTGGCTTCCCGGTGAACCCGGCATCGAGATCCAAGGGCTCCTGGGGGGCGGCCTCACCGGGGTGATCCGCCCCGCAAAGCGCTTTGAGCTCACCGGATCGGCCTCCCTCGCCCAGGGGACAATCCGCCAGCGCAGAGGAAATCTGGACGTCACGGCACACATCGACCAGGCCGAAACCACCTGGGCCTGGCGCGAAGAGTCGCTGAGCGGAACGGCCACCCTGGCCCTCGCTGAATACGGGCAGGTGCGGGGCCGATATCAGCTGCCGATCCCCGCACGATTTCCCGTAACCGTCACCCCGCAGGGGAAAATCGAAGGGCACCTGACCGCCCGGATCCGGGAGAGGGGGCTTCTCGCCATCCTGTTCCCCGGAGCCGTGCAGGAAAGCCAGGGAAATCTCGAGCTGGACCTGGCGGTCGGCGGGCAGTGGAAGGAGCCGCAGTTGGAGGGAAAGATCCGCCTGGCCAATGCGGGGGCCTACCTGCCCTCGGCGGGCATCCATCTGAAGGATGTCCAGCTGTCCGGACGCTTCGAAAAGGACGCGCTGCACGTCGATTCCTTCCGCGCCGTCTCCAGCCCCGGCCATATCGGGGGAACGGCCTTCATCCGGTTGAAGGAATGGAAGGTGTCGGGCTACCGGATCACGATGGCGGGCGAGCGTTTTCGCACGGTCTATTTCCCGGAACTTCAACTGTACGCATCACCTCGGCTTACCTTCGAGGGAACGCCGGGTAAGCTGGCCGTTCGCGGCGAGGTGCATCTTCCGGAAGTCCACATCGCCGGATCACCCGTTCAAGGGGTCATCCGGCCGAGCCCGGATGTGAAGATCGAAGGCCGCCCTCCCCTCGAATCAAAGGCCTTTCCCCTGGATGTGGACCTGCAGATCCGTCTGACAGTGGGCGATCGGGCCTTTGTGAAACTGGCGGGAATTGATGCTCAGCTGGGGGGGGCGCTGCAGCTCAGGGCTCTGCGCCATATCGAACGGATCACAAGCACCGGAGAGATCCGGATTGTCAAGGGACGATACCAGGCCTATGGTGTGACGCTGGAGATCGTTCGGGGAAGGTTCTTTTACGCCGGCGGCGCCATCGACAGGCCGTCCCTCGATGTCCTGGCCCTCCGCACCGCCGGATCCGTCCGGGCCGGCGTCCTGGTGACGGGAACCGCGCAGTCGCCGGTGGTCAGCCTGTACTCGGAACCCTCCATGGAGGATGTGGATATCCTGAGTTATATCGTCCTCGGACGCCCCCTCGGCAGATCTGGAGAACAGGTTGACCTCCTCACCATGGCGGCGGAAAGCCTCCTGTCAGCCGGCCAGTCGGTCGTCCTGCAGGACAAGCTCGCCACCCGGCTTGGTCTCAGTTCTCTGGAGGTTTCTACCCGAACGGAAAGCGCCCCGGGCTGGGATGCCTATACGGCGCGCCCCCTTGCCTCGCCCGGATCCGCCGCGGCGGCCTCGGAGAACAATCTTTCCCGGGCCATGGTTACCGTGGGAAAGTATCTGACCCCGAAGCTCTACATCAGTTACGGTCGGTCCCTGTTTACCGGCAGCAACCGGTTCCTCCTGCGGTACGACCTTCACAGGAACTGGCAGGTTGAAACCCAGACGGGAACGGAAAGCGGAGTGGACCTCTACTACAAAATTGAATTTCGATAGCTCCGGCACGACTCCGCTTGCGACCCGCAATGAGGGAGCAAGCGGAATACCGGCGTACACGCCTCAACACAGGAAGCGGCCCGTCATGTCGGCCCGGAGAATCCGGCATTTTTTGTCCTTCCACGAATACATTGACACAAAGGAGTAATTTCCCTATTTATTTCTTCAAAAAGGCGGAGTTTCATCAAG